>JAGWBC010000098.1:32367-35413 GCA_021296115.1 Anaerolineae bacterium
TTCTACAACGTGACCAACGAGGCCGGCGCCGTCGCCTTGATCGGCCGCAGCCTGCCGCGCTTGACATCGGATCGCGCCGCGCAGAGCCTGCTCATTAGCTGGGTGTTCGTTTCGCTCCTGCAAGGCGTTGGCGGTTTCGGCGTGCCGGTTGCCGTTGTCGCGCCGCTGCTGGTTGGCCTGGGTTATACCGCCACGCAGTCGGTCATTATGGCGGCGCTGGGCCACGGCTGGGCGGTTACCTTCGGCTCCTTGGGCACATCATTCGTCGCCTTGACCGCCGTCACAGGGCTGTCGGGCGAGGTTCTGGCCCATGACGCTGCGCTTGTCCTGGGATTGGCCGGCTTCTTCAGCGGCGGGCTGGTCGCCTTCGTCAGCGCCGGCTGGAGTGGATTCCTGCGCTCAATACCGATGTTGCTCATCGTTGGCGCGGTCATGGGTTTGACGCAGTGGTGGATCGCGACCAAGGGCATGTGGACCCTGGGCTCCACCTCAGGCGCGTTGGCGGGGGCGGTCGTCGGCGTCATCTACGTGTTGTCGCCGCTGCATGCGGGCAGAGCGCAACCTGAGCGAGATGCCGGTGAGCGCCCACACAGCATCGGGCTGGCTTTGGCTGCCTACGTCATTCTTCTGGTTCTGGCCTTTTCGGCGAATCTAATCGGCCCGCTGGAGCAGCTGGTGGATACGATTCGTATCCAGGTCGACTTCCCGGCGGTCGCGACCAGCTACGGCTGGCAAGTCCCGGCCGAGAGCGGACGCGGCATCAGCGTCTTCGGCCATGCCGGGGCGATTCTTTTCTACGCGGGAGTCATCGCCTTCCTTTTGTATCGGCGCGCCGGCTACTATGAGAGTCAGTCCGTCTGGCGCGAGATTTGGGCCAAAGTGCGCCGCTCCGCCTCCAAATCCACCATTTCGATTCTGGCGCTGGTGGCGATGGCGGCTTTAATGACCCACACGGGCATGACGCAGATCATCGCGCGCGGCATCAGCGAAACCTTCAGCGCCCAGTTTTACCCCCTGGTCGCGCCCTTCATCGGCGCCCTGGGCGCTTTCATGACGGGCAGCAATACCAATTCCAATGTAGTCTTTGGGGCGCTGCAGCAAGAAACGGCGACCCTGTTAGCATTGAGCGCGCCGGTGGTGCTGGCTGGTCAGACGGCTGGCGCCTCGCTGGGCAGCGTTCTAGCGCCGGCCAAAGTCATTGTCGGCTGCAGCACCGTAGGCTTGGCTGGGCAGGAGGGTCCGGTGATCCGGCGCATGCTGCTGCTGGGCTTGATTCCCGTCGCCTTCGTCGCGCTCTTCACCTTCGCCAGGCTGGCAGCGTCGTGATTCGTCTGGCGATGCTCGGCACAGGCTCGATCGCGCAGTCGCACGCGGGGGCCGCGCAATCTATCGCGGACTGTGAAATTGTGGCGGTCGTCAACCATCGTCCGGAGTCGATGGCGCAATTTGCTAACGCCTACAACGTGCCGCGACAATACGCGACCCTTGACGCCCTCATCGCTGATGGCGACATTGACGCTGTGATCGTGGGCACGCCCAACGCCTTGCACGCCGAGCAATCCATTGCGGCTTTGAACGCGGGCATTCACGTATTGCTCGAGAAGCCTATGGCGATGAATGCCACCGAAGCGCGGGCGATCCTTGCGGCCAGCGAGTCCTCAGCCGCTCTTTTGCAAGTCGCGCATTGTCTGCGTTTCATCCCCGATCTTGAGGCGCTGCGCGACCTGATTACCGCCGGCGCCATCGGCGATGTCGTCAGGACGCAGGGCTACGGCCTTCACGCGGACTGGGGCCCAAGCGGCTGGTTCACGCAGCGGGAGCTGTCAGGCGGCGGCGCGCTGATCGATATGGGCCTGCACGCCATAGACGCAGCCCGATTTGTCCTGGGCGATCCTGCGCCGCGCTCCGTGTTTGCCCGCCTCGGCAGCTACTACGGCGATTACGATGTCGACGATACCGGCTTCATCGTCATTGAATGGGCCGGCGACGTCGTTTCGACAGTAGAATTTGGCTGGCGGCAGCCCCATGCCGAGGGCGTGGTCGGCTCGACGCATTTCTATGGCCGCGAGGGTTACGCGCGCCTGTTTCCGACACGGCTGACTCAGACGAAAACCGGGCATGATACGGTCGAGCGGCTGCCGCTCCCGGCGGCGGATATCTCCGATCTGGATTCAGTATTCGCGGTGATGTATCGGGCGCAATTGCAGCATTTCCTGGATTGCATTGAGAGCGACAGCGAACCATCGCCCGGCGCGCGCGAGGGCTGTGAAATCATGCGCATCGTTGACGCTGCCTATGAAAGCAGCCACAGAGGGCAAGTAATGTTTCTGCGAGATGAACCATGAGCGAGTTGGCCCTTTTTGGAGGCAGCAAAACGAGAACGGCGGCTTATCCAAGCTGGCCCATTCATGACGAGCGGGATGTCGAAGCCGTGGCCGAGGTCCTGCGCAGCGGCAATTGGGGCGGCTTCCCATATCCGGGCCCGCAAACGCAGCGCTTTCTTGATGCCTTTGTCGGGATGCATCGCGGTCAATATGCTGTCGCGGTGATGAACGGTACCATAACCATGGAAGTCGCTTTGCGCGCGGCCGGCATCGGCTGGGGCGACGAAGTCCTGGTTCCAGCTTATACCTTCCAGGCGACCGCCTCCGCGCCGATGATGGCGGGCGCTATTCCGGTGCTGGTGGATATTGATCCCTACACCTTCTGCATCGACCCCAAGGCGATAGAAGCCGCGATTACCGACCGGACGCGCGCCATTATCCCGGTGCATATTGCCTCGCAAATGGCGGACATGGATGCCATCATGGCTATCGCCGAGCGGCACGACTTGATCGTCATCGAGGACGCGGCCCACGCTCACGGCGCGATGTGGTCGGGCAAAGGCGCCGGCGCGCTGGGGCATTTCGGCTCTTTCAGCATGCAATCAACCAAGATCATGACCGCCGGCGAGGGCGGTGTGCTGCTCTGCCGCTCGCAGGAACACGCCTGGCGCGCGGCCAGCATCATCGACTGCGGTCGCCCGCATGATCCAGCCGGCGAGATC
>JAGWBC010000099.1:0-9985 GCA_021296115.1 Anaerolineae bacterium
GACGAATTCGGCGCGAATGTCGCCATTGTCGTCAAGCCGGCAGACTTCCACGCCCTTGCGGTCGGGAATGACGATCCATACCAGCTGTGAGCCGTGCTCCAGATAAATGGCGGCTTTGCGACGCAATTCGGCTAGTGTGTTGCTCGGTGACTGCACCTCAACAGCGATATCGGGCATTACAGGCACCCAGGTTTTCGGAAATGGTTTCGGCGCGCGCTCGATTCGAGTGAATGCGGCGTCTGGCGCGAGCAGAAGGTCGCGCTTCGCGGGCGGGTGGTAGCCGGCATCAACGGTTGGGATTCCCAGTTTGCGTTGCGGGTCAAAGAGACGGAACTGATGATTAAACTCACCGGCAATCGTGCTGTGTTCTCCTCCCGGTGGCGACATCTCAAACAATTCTCCATTGATGAGTTCAAAGTACTTGTCGGCGTTTTCTTCGTGACATACGATTTCCCAAAGGTCGTCGATGTCGTAGAGACGTTCTCTGAGTTCCATAGGACCCTCTCTTTGCCTCAGTACTAGGAGAAAAGCCGTGTGAGCGGGAGCTCAAAGCCGGGCATGACATCTTCGCCGGAGAGGCTGCCGTCCTCTCCGATGAATTCGCGCTCGATGTCGTCGTCCGCTCCGAGCCGGCAGACTTCCACGCCCTTGCGGTCGGGAATGACGATCCAGACCAGGCGTGTGCCATTCTGCAAGTAAATTGCGGGCTGTCGTTGGGAGATTTAATTTCTACGGCGATGTCCGGCATCGCCGACGCCCACCGCTTGTTAAGCGGCGCATCCGCGCGCTCTCTTAGCCTGAATGCGGCATCGGGCGCAAGCACAGTATAGCGGTCGTCCAGCGTGTAGTAGCCAGATTCCACCGTCGGCACGCCCGTCTTGCGTTCCGGGTCAAAGAGTAGGAAATGGTGATAGAACAAGCCGGCAAGAAAGCCATGCTCTTCGCCCGGTGCTGGCATCTCGATGATTTCTCCGTGTATCAGTTCAAGCTGTTTGTCGGCGTTTTCCGGCCGATGGGCAAACTCCCAAAAGCTGTCAACGTCGTAGACGCGCGCTTTGACTCGCATATTGCCCTCGCAATTTTGCTTGCCTTGACTTTAGCATAACACCATTTGCGCTGTTGATGGCATATCCCGCCTACAGCACCGGCGCCCCGGCCGCCCGCGGGATGAACTGGCCCGAGCCCTTGCTGCCCAGCCACTGATCGCCATCGACCAGTTTGCGGCCGCGCTGGTAGACCTGCACCGGCACGCCCTTGACCGTCATGCCCTCGTAGCAGTTGTAGTCGACGCGCATGTGATGGGTCGCGGCGCTGATGGTGTGTTCTTTCTGCGGGTCCCAGACGAGAATATCGGCGTCGGCGCCAACGGCGATGGTGCCCTTGCGCGGGTACATGCCGAAGATCTTGGCCGGGTTGGTGCAGCAGAGTTCGACGAAGCGCGTCGGCTGGAGCTTTCCACTGTTCACGCCAGCGTCCCACATGACCATCATTCGGTCTTCCAGGCCGGGCATGCCGTTGGGGATCTTGGAGAAATCGCCCATGCCCAGTTCTTTGCCCGGACGGCGATAGGAGGGGTCTTGCTTTTCGTAGCCGACCCAGTCTGTGCCGCCCGTTCGCTCGTTCCACTCCTGCCAGGGGCCGTGCCCGCCGTCGTACCAGAAGTCGCAGTGGTCGGTGCTGACGATTTGCAGCGTGCCGTCGCGCACCGCGCCCCACAGAATGCCATGGTCGTGCTGGCTGCGGATGGGCGGCGAGCAGACATATTTGGCGCCTTCAAAGCCGGGCGCCGCCATGTGGTCGTCGACAGTGAGGAAGAAGTATTGCACGCAGGTTTCCCCCATGACCGGGTAACCGAGCGCGCGTCCGCGCCGCAGCGCGCCGATGGCGCTCTCGCAGGTCATGTGCACCACGTAGAGCGGGCAGCCAGTCAACCCGGACATGACGACGGCGCGATTGGTGGCTTCGCCTTCGATTTCCGGCGGGCGCGATGAGGCGTGGTAAACCGGGTCAGTCTTGCCGGCTGCCAGCAGGGCCGGGGTCAGCGCTGCCTCGACATCGCCGTTCTCGGCGTGCACCATGACGATCATGCCGTTGTCCGCCGCCACGCGCATGGTATTGAAGAGCGTGGCGTCATCGATCATGAAGACATTCTTGTAAGCCATGAAGAGCTTGAGGCTGGTGATGCCCTCGTCCAGCATGGTCGGGATTTCTTTCATGACGGCGTCGTTGAGGTCGGTGACGGCCATGTGGAAGGCGTAGTCGATCTGAGCGATATCGCGTGACTTGGCCCACCAGGTTTCCAGCCCGTCATGCAGGCTGCCGCCGATGGGCTGGACGACGAAGTCGATGTGCGTCGTGGTGCCGCCGAAGGCCGCCGCCATGTGCCCCACGTCGAAGTCGTCGTTGCTGATGGTGCCGCCGAAGGGCAAGTCCAGGTGGGTGTGGACGTCGATGCCGCCGGGCAGCAGGTACTTGCCGGCGCAGTCGACTACCTTGTGGTTGTCGCCGTTGAGGTTAGCCCCGATCAGCGTGACGACTTCGCCCTCGACCAGCACATCGGCCTGTACCATGTCGCTGGCAGTGATGATTATTCCGTTTTTGAATAAGGTTCCCATTTTCTGCTCCTGTCGAAAGACCTGTTCCTTGTGTTCCTACAGCTGCGGGCGACCTGATTGGTAGCCCCTACAGTTTTTCATTGATTGCGTCAAAACGAAATGCCCGCATAAATCTCCGCCAGCGGCAAGTGGCAATTGAGCGCTAGCAAGGGCACGATGGCGTCCAGGCCGGCGTATTCTCGTGACTGCCAGGCGGCGTCTTGGCGCTCATATAATTCAACCAGCGGCTGCTGCTGATCAATCACCAGATAGATCCGCAGAGAGGGGATGCTTTGATAGAAGTGAAGCTTTGCGCCGCGGTCGTAGTCTATTGATGCGGGAGAGGTCACCTCGGCAACTAGCAGAGGATTGAAAAGGTTTATGGAGCGTTCATCGGTTTCAGGCGCGCCGCAGAAAACGCTGAAATCGGGGTACAGGTAGCGCGTGGGACCGACGCGGATGCGCATGGAGCTGGTGAGTACTTGGCAATCGCTGCCTTTCAGCCGCTGCCTTAGCTCGCTGCTAGCATTCAACATGATTGCAGAGTGATTGAGCGTTCCACCCGTCATCGGAATTACCTCGCCGTCAATGTATTCGCTCTTGTATTCGATCGCCTCATCGTAGGCGAAGTATTCCTCGACTGTCATTTGGCGGATGCTGTCGATTGCCATAGTACGCTCCTTGAGTCCGATGGCGCTGAACGAGTCTTGCGATTTTAGTATAACGAATAACTGGCAGGTTTTGACGGCGGGCCACACAGCGTCGCCCCTACAAGTCACGAGCTTAGCTGAAAGCCGGGATGATCTTCTCGCCGTATTCGGCCACGATGCGCTCTTCCTCGCCGCACATCAGATAGATATTGAATTGCGTCACGCCGGCCGCTTCCAGCGCCTTTAGCTTGGCGATGTGGTCATCGACGCCGCCCAGGATTCCGAAGGCGTCGACAATGTCCTCGCTGATGAAGTCGAGGTGGTCGGCGTCTTTATCGGCGTGCTCCTTGTAATCGTAGCCGCGGCGCCCTTCAATGTAAGCTGTCAAGCTGTCGGGGATATCGGGGCTGTCCATGCCGTAGCGCTCGACGATATCGGCCACGTGATTGCCCACCATGGCCGGGAACCAGCGCGTTTGTTCGCGCGCCCTGGTCATATCGCCGACCCAGACCGGCGCGGCCGACATGATTTGGTAATTCGACATGTCTTTTCCGGCAGCCTCGCCACCTGCTATCGCTTGCTCGCTGAACCACTTGACCAAACCCGGATCCGCCAACTGAATAACCAGGCCCTCGCCGCTGCGTCCGGCGCCGGCCAGCGCCTTCGGTCCGTAAGCCGCGATCCAGATAGGCAATTCGTAGCCGCTGGCCCAGGTCAGTTGGGCCGAAGTCTCGTCGTATGCCACTTCATCGCCGCGCACTAGGCCGCGCAGGGCATCGGCGAAGCGCTCCATGTTTGCGACCGTCATGGGCTTGCGGCCCAGCATGCGCCGCGAACTGTCGCCGCGACCAATGCCGACTTCGATGCGGTTGCCGCTTTGCAGCGCCAGCGTGGCGTACATGCTGCCAGCCACTGACCATTCGCGCACGCCCGGATTGGTCACCAGCGGGCCGAAGATCAGGTCGTCGGTATGCGCCATGCACAGCGCCATCGTTAGATAGCAGTCGCGCCAGAGCACGTGAGAATCAAAGAACCAGCCATATTTGAAGCCGGCGACTTCCGCCTGTTTGCAGAGCGCCACGGTGCGCCGCGGCGAGATATCGCCTTTGAAAGTAATGCCGAAGTCCATATTTTCACTCCTGAAGAACCTGTCGTTCTATGTCTTGGGCGACTCACAGAGTAGCCCCTACAGCTTGCCGCGTGCGCGGGCGACTCACAGAGTAGCCCCTACAAGGCTCGTATAATTATGGCGTCAGTTTTGTACCCCTAGCTGGCGCTGACAGTATCCTGTACTAGCTCGCCATACTGGTCCGGCCGGCGGTTGAAATAGAAATGCCAGGTATCGCGGACTTCCTGAATCACATCCAGGTCCAGGTCTCGCACGATCAATTCTTCGTCGTAGGCGCTGCCCAGCTCGCCGATGAATTGGCCTTTGGGATCGCAGAAATAGCTCTCGCCGTAGAAGTCGTCATCGCCGTGCTCTTCGATGCCGACGCGATTGCTGGTGCCCACATAGTAAGTATTGAAGATTGCGTGCGAGGTCTGCTCTATGCGCCAAAGATGCTGGCTCAAGCCGCGCGAGGTGGCCGAGGGGATGAAGACCATCTCGGCGCCGTTTAAGCCCAGGGCGCGGGCGCCTTCGGGGAAGTGCCGGTCATGGCAGATGTATACGCCGACCTTGCCCACAGCCGTATCAAAGACGGGGTAACCCAGGTTGCCGGGGCGGAAATAGAACTTCTCCCAGAAGCCGGGCAGGTGCGGGATATGCGTCTTGCGATACTTGCCCAGATAGCTGCCATCGGCGTCGATGACGGCGGCGGTGTTGTAATAGACGCCCACGCCGTCCTTTTCGTAGACCGGGACGACCAATACCATGTTCAGCTCCGCGGCCAGTTGGCGGAAGCGCTGCGTGGTGGGGCCGGCGGGGACTTCCTCGGTGAAGGCGAAGAATTGCGGATCCTGCACCTGGCAGAAATAGGGTCCGTAAAAGAGCTCTTGATAACACAAAATCTGCGCGCCTTGATCGGCCGCTTTATGCGTGTATTCGATATGCTTGTCGATCATGGAGTCTTTGTCGCCGGTCCACGACGCCTGCAGCAGCGCGGCGCGTACGATTCGTTTGTCGGTCATGGGGATGTCCTTTCTCGACCCTGGCATCTAGAGATATTCGAAACGATTTTCCATCATATCCGCTGTGTAGTGCTCAGCCATTGCTGCGAGACTTTTGATTACATAGCCGATTTCGGAATGCGTATGAACAAAATACGCGATTCCCGCGTGTGAGATGCCTGACTTGGCAATGTCAACGAAGTGCTTGTCATAGGTGCACATTACGCGCCCCACCGATGTAGCATACTTAAGAAGCATTTCATCGTCTTCTCCTGGCGGGTGGGTTTCCTGCGCAGTAATCACGTCGATGCCTCGCCTCCTAAGTTGCTCGGCAACCGCAGCTTCCATGTTAGCGTCAAGGAAAAATCGAATTTTCTGGTTTGCCAAAGCCTTCGGCCTTAAGTTCCTCGCCTATACGAATGTCTTCGCGGATATCCGCATCAATCTCAGCCTTGTGTTCGTGATAATAGGCCAAGGCTGTATACACTTGTGCAAGCGTGAGGCTGAAGCTTTCAGCGATTTGCTCAGGGCCACGGTTGCCATAATGTTGTAGACGCACTATATCCAGTACACGTATGCCGGTGCCGACGATACAAGGGTGGCCGCCTCGAATCTTCGGATCGCGGTAGATCAACTCTATTTTTTCTAATGTTCGCATGAGTTACTCCATATCTGTAAGTTACATTGCAACTACGACAGGCATATCCTCTCCTATGTAGAAACGGAGCTTAGACTGGGACAAGCCCCGCCTCCTGCCTTTCTTTCAGATAGCGCTCATATTCGATTTCGGCGTCAATCTCCGCCTTGCGCAGGTGGTAATATGCAAGCGCCGCGTATACGTCCGCCGAAGTCGATACGCATCGCTTGGCGATTTCCGCAGGCGACGGCTTTCATGCGTCATATCAAGTTGATGTTTTCTACTACCCTCGCCATTTCATCCTATGCTTTCTTGGGCAGTTAATGATGACGCTACCGAAACTCGACAAGGTTTCTCATCTCTGTCGAAGTCCTTTGATCGGCGATATTCCGCAAGCTTCTCACAATGTAGCCGATATCGCGCTGGCCTTTTTCGAAGAAAACTATACCAGCATGTTGTATGCCTGCCCTCGCCATTCGCACGTAGTCGGCATCACGGGTACAGATGACGCGATTCAGATCTGTAGCTAGTTCCAGCAAAGGCGGGTCATCCTTGCTGAAAATCTTCAATTCGTGTACCGACGAGACATCAATGCCACTCGCTTTCAATTGCTGGGCTACGCTTGGCGGCATGTTTTCATCCATGAAATACTTAACTTGGTCGGTGTCCAAGTGTTTCCGCTTTCACACGCCTTATGTAGTCGTCGTCTTCCTGTATGTCCTTGTCGATTTCTTCCTTGTGTTCGTAATAGTACGCCATTGCGGCATACACTCCGCCAACCGGGATTTCAAATACTGCGGCGATCTTTTCTGGCTCTCTCTCGCCGGACTGCTGCTCCATTACGATGTCCATCACGCGCAAACCAGTGCCAACAATGCACGGACGGCCGCTGCGCACCATAGGGTCGCGGTAGATCAAGTTGATGCTATCTATTGTCTTCATAATCGCCTCCGTGAGCGGGCGACCTAATAGGTCTCCCCTAAATCAGTTGTTTCACGTGCTCCTTGCCGCAGCGCTCCAGCGCCCGCTGTGCCGCGCGCACATTGATCTTGGGCGCGACATCGGCGTAAAAGGCCGCCGCGATTTGGGCCGCCGTCGCTTGCGCGGCATCTGAGTCACCGCTGAGGTCGAGCGCGTAGTCGTCGGCGCTCAAGCCCTCGATCGGCTCCAGTGTGATCTCGACCACGTTCTCGCGCCGCACCCGCTCCAGCTTCTTTCGCCGTTTGTCAGCCGCTTTTGCCTTGTCAGCTTCGCCCAGACGCGTGTACCAGGCGCTTAGCTGCGACTCCAGCGCGACCGCATGGCTCAGGATGGCGCCAAATGTATTCAGCGATGCCATCGCGCTACACCCACCGTTCGATGACGATTTTGCGCTCGGTGTAGAACTCAATGGAATCCATCCCCTGCCCGTGCAAATCGCCGAAAAAGGAGTCCTTCTGCCCGCCGAAGGGGAAGGAAGCCGATGGCGCGGCCACACCGATATTGACGCCGATATTGCCGGCGTTCACGCTGTATTTGAATTCGCGCGCGTACTTGCCGTTGTTGGTGAAGATGCTGGCGGCATTGCCGTAGCGGCTCTGATTTACGATATCAACCGCTTCATCAAAGCTATCGGCTTTCATCAGCGCGAGAACCGGGCCAAAGACTTCTTCGTCGGCCATGGTGGTATTAGGCTGCACGTCGGCGATCAGCGTGGGGCCGACCCAGGAGCCCTGTTCGTAGCCGTCCACGCTGAAATCGCGGCCATCAACCACCACCTCGGCGCCTTCGCCTTCGCTCTGGCCGATCATCGACTCGATGCGCTCTACCGCCGCGTCGCTGATTACCGTGCCCATCTGCGTCGTCTCGTCCAGGCCGTAGCCCACTTTCAACGCGGCGACGCGTTTCGCCAATTC
Organism: Anaerolineae bacterium; assembly: GCA_021296115.1. Lineage (GTDB taxonomy): Bacteria > Chloroflexota > Anaerolineae > Aggregatilineales > Phototrophicaceae > UBA6055. Next base: position 7,886 of record JAGWBC010000099.1, read on the forward strand.
GTCTTTGAGTTGGTCATAGGCATCGCCGACACCCACCGCCACAGCCGCCGCCAGGCAGCGCTGCCCGGCACAACCATAAGCCGCGCCCAGGATATTGCTGACGCTGGCTTCGATATTGGCATCGGGCATGACAGCAATGTAGTTCTTGGCGCCGCCCTGCGCCTGGACGCGTTTGCCGTTGCGCGTGCAAGTCTCGTAGATGATCTTGGCCACGGCGCTGGAGCCGACGAAGGACACGCCGGTCACATCGGGATGCTCCATCAGCGCAGTCGCGGAAGGCGCGCCGCCGTTGACCAGGTTGACGACGCCTTCGGGCAAGTCCAGCTCATCCAGCATCTGGAAGAGGAACTCGGTGCTTAGCGGTGTCTGCGGCGATGGTTTCAAGATAAAGGTATTGCCGCAGGTGATGGCCGTGGGCAAGAACCAAAGCGGCACCATTAAAGGGAAGTTAAACGGCGTGATAGCGGCGAAGACGCCGGCCGGCTGTCGCACGGTGGTCTCGTCTATGCCGGAGCTGATGTCTTCCAGGCCGTCGCTGCGCATCAGCACCGGGACGCTCATGGCGAAGTCGATGCTTTCGATGCCGCGCCGCACTTCGCCGCGCGCTTCATCCATCGTCTTGCCGTGCTCGCGCACGACGATCTGCGAGATCTGCTCGAAGTTCTCCTCCACCATCACCTTGAAGTGGTGCATATATTGCGCGCGCACCAATACCGGCGTACTGCGCCACTCGTCAAAGGCGGCTCTGGCGGCGCTAACGGCCGCGTCGACATCCGCCCGCGTCGAATCGGGACAATTCGCCAGCAACTCGCAGGTCGCCGGGTCATGCACCGGCATGAGTTCCGAGGCGCCAGACGCGACCCATTCGCCATCCACGTAATTCGATATCGTTCTGCTCATTTCATGCTCCTTCGGGCGACTCGCCGACTCGCCCCTACATTATGACGCGCTTGCGCTCTTGACCTGTATCATACTCGATTGATCACAGTTTCTTGGATACCCTCTGCCGCTAATGTACAATCGTGGCAGCAACCATATTGTACAACATCAAAGCGTCATTTCGGGACGCAGGAGTTTGTCGGTATTCCGGTGTTCCACTAATTCCATAAGGCTTAGACCCAATGAAATCTCGCTGGAGAATCCGCGTCTGATGAGCCTCGATTATGTACAGTATGTAGCAAATTTGCCACTCTGTTTGGTCACAGTGTTCAAAGGTGTTACACTATAGTTTATTCCATCGCCGCTGTGCAAGCGTTGAAACGTAATACGGATTAGGACAATGCAAAAAACGGAGCAAGCCACTATGTCGAAGACTGCGGAAATCCTGGAACGCTACCACAAGGTCATGTTTCCAGCGGCGACGCCTTATCACGGCGATAATCCGCTGGTGGCTGACCGCGCCAAAGATCAGTACATCTGGGACATCGAAGGCCGGCGCTATCTTGATTTCTTCGGCGGCATCTTGACCGTCTCTGTTGGGCACTGCAACGACGAGATCACCGAGCGTACGCTGGCCCAACTGCAGAAGCTACAGCACACCTCGACCATCTACGTCAATGAAATCATGGTGCGGCTGGCGGAGAAGGTGGCGGAACTGACGCCGGGCCGGCTGCAGAAAACTTTCTTCACCAATAGCGGCACGGAAGCCAACGAGACGGCTGTGCTGGCCGCCCGCATGTACACCGGCAATCCGGTCGTCATTACCCTGCGCCATGCTTATTCCGGGCGCTCGATGCTGGCGATGAGCCTGTCGGCGCAGCGTCCCTGGCGTTTGGGCGGCGTGAACGACCCCTACGTCCGGCATGTGCGCAATCCCTATACCTTCCGCGCGCCCAAAGGGATGACGCCGGAGCAGGTAGTAGACCTCTGCGTGCAGGATCTGGAAGAGACCATCGCCACCGGCACCGAAGGGCGCATCGCCGCCTTCATGGCCGAGCCGATACAAGGCGCGGGCGGCTTCATCGTACCGCCCGAAGATTATTTCCGCCGCATCATGCCCATCGTGAAAGAGGCGGGCGGCATCTTTATCTCGGACGAAGTGCAGACCGGTTGGGGGCGGACGGGAGGCCGTTGGTGTGGAATTGAGCACTGGGGAGTCGA
>JAGWBC010000099.1:9997-14333 GCA_021296115.1 Anaerolineae bacterium
GGCAGCCCCATCGGCTGCACCATCGCCACGCCGGAGGTCGCTGATGCGGTGGCCGGCTTGACCTTCTCCACTTTCGGCGGCAATCCGGTGACGATGGCGACGACCCTGGCGACCATCGAATACATGGAAGCGCATGACACGCCCAGCAACTGCGCCGTACAGGGCGCGCGCATGGCCGAGCGGCTGGCGGAATTTGAAGCGGAATTCCCCATAGTCGGCGAGACGCGGGGCATGGGGCTGATGCAGGCGATAGAAATTGTGCAGCCCGGCAGCAGCGAACCGGACGCCCCTCGCACTGCCGCCTTCGTCGATACCTGCAAAGAGATGGGACTGCTGCTGGGCAAGGGCGGGCTTTACGGCAACGTGGTGCGCATTGCGCCGCATCTCAATGTCTCGGCGGAAGATGTCGGCGTGGCCATGGACATCATCGGCCGCTCTCTGGCGCAGGTATCGTGATCCACGTCGATAAGTAGGGGCAACGCACTTTTACGGATTCACCACGCCAATGCCAAAAGCCGGCCGCCGACACAGCACCGGACAAGCCTAGTAGGGGCGACTCCCGATTTGGAAATGATTCATTCTGGTAACGCGATCTGATTCCCGATGAACGATATCACGGCAGAACCAGCAAGCGCTGACAAAAGCCAATCGCCTTGGCGGAAGCCGACGCAACTTGGCTTGACGCTGCTGGCGCTGGCCTTGGTGCTCAGCTTGTGGAGCAGCTTCGGCGGCTTGGCGCTGGATGATGAAGCCATGCTCGAGTCGACCCTGGGCCGGCTGGCGACCTGGATGGCGGACCAGACCGAGAACGACCCCGAAGAGATCCTTTCGCCGCTGGCGCAATATGCCGATAACTGGGCCGACGAACTGGGCCTGGAAGCGCTGGACGCGGAAATCTTGTATACCAGCATGCGCAACATGTGCAGCGCTTATTACGGGCTGATTGTCGTTCTGCTGGTCTATACCTTGATGGCGATTGTGCTGCGGCCGCGACGGGCGCCGGCGCTCGCGTTCGCTGCGATCCTGCTGCTGGACCTGCTGCTTTTCCTTGTCCCGTCGCTGGAGGGGCATAACGCGCTGTCGCTGCTGGTTTACGCCATTCTGACCCTGCTGGCCGCGCTGATCATTTCACCGGGAAAGATTGGCCGCGTAGTTGGCTTCTTTCTGGCGCTGTCGTTTTTGCTGGTGGGCTGGGAGGCCAGCAAAGCCTTCGCCGACTCCTTGAGATACAAGATTCTGCTGCCGCAGGAGAGCTGGCAGTATGAGGCGCTGCCCACAATGGAGGAGGCGCTGGAGGCACTGGAAAGCGGCGCGGTTGACTATGTCATCGCCGACCGCAAAGACCTCGACGATCTCATGCCGCCGAAGCCGCCCGATGACGATGACACAGCGGAGCTGCCGTATCAAGACTTGCGTTATCTGGCGCGGCTGGACCGTAGCGAAGGCGTCGCTTTCTTGCCGATTACGCCAGGTTTCCCCGGGCGCTTGAGCATCGCGGTTCGCGCGGAAGACGCCGGCCAAGCGGTTGCGGTACGTGATGTTATGGGTGGCGCGATCGCGACGATAGCAGGCGAATTCGCTGATGAGCGCTTCCTCAGCTCGCCGCGCAGCCTGGTGCTGCTGGATTTGAAGATTCTTAATGATTTGAACCTGCCGCACTTGCAGATGATCGCGGAAGCATTCCTGCAGCCGGCGCGGCGCAATGGCGAATTGCTGCTGCTGCGTATCTTGACGGACGCCGGCATTTACACCTTCAGCGAGGCGATCTTCGGCTTCGCTTTTGGCGCGGCGCTGGGCTTGGTCCTGGGCGCGATATTCGCCCACTCGCGGCTGATGGAGCGCGGCTTGCTGCCCTATGTTGTGGCATCGCAGACCGTGCCGATCCTGGCCATCGCGCCGATGGTGGTGATCTGGCTGGGCGCCGGCCAACTCTCGGTGGCGGTCATCGCGGCCTATCTAACGTTCTTTCCGGTGACGATCAATACACTGCGCGGTTTACAGTCGCCCGCGGCGGAGCAGGTTGAACTGATGCGCTCCTACGCGGCGGGCCGCTGGACCATACTCTGGAAGCTGCGCTTGCCGGCGGCGCTGCCCTTTATATTCACCGCGCTGAAGGTCTCGGCGACGGCCAGCGTTGTCGGCGCCATCATCGGCGAATTGCCCTCAGGCATCGGCGACGGGCTGGGGCGGGCCATCCTGGATTTCAGCTCGGACTACAGCCTGGTGTCGACGCCGAAGCTGTGGGCGTCTATCGTCATGGCGGCGACGGTGGGCATCCTGTTTTTTGTGACTGTGACGCTGGCGGAACGCTTCGCTTTGCGCGATTACATTCGTACCCTTGATTAGGAGCATCATGGCAACGGCTAGCAGAGACATCGCCATCGCGGCGCGGGGCATCAACAAGATCTTTAATCCGGGTTCGGATGAAGAAGTGATCGCCCTGCAGGATATTAACCTGGAGGTTGAAGCGGGCGAATTCATCTCGCTGATCGGTCCTTCGGGCTGCGGCAAGTCGACGCTGATGCGACTGGTGGGCGACCTGCTGCAGCCGAGTTCGGGCGAGTTGCTGGTCAACGGGAAGTCGCCGCAGCAATCGCGTCTGGATCGCGAATATGGCATGGTCTTTCAGGCGGCGACGCTTTACGAATGGCGCAGCGTGACCAAGAATGTGCAGCTGCCCTTGGAGGTGATGGGCTATTCCAGCGACGAGCGGCAACTGCGCGCCCAAGCCATGCTGGACATGGTCGAGCTGGGCGCCTTCGCCAATCACTTCCCCTGGCAGCTCTCCGGCGGCATGCAGCAGCGCGTGTCGATAGCGCGGGCCCTGGCCTTTGACCCCTCCGTGCTGCTGATGGACGAGCCCTTTGGCGCGCTGGACGAATTCACGCGCGAGCGCATGAACCTGGAGCTGCTCAAGATCTGGGACCAGACCGGCAAGACGATTATCTTTGTGACGCACAGCATTTCCGAGGCGGTCTTTTTGTCGAACCGCATCGTGGTGATGTCGCCGCGGCCGGGCCGCATCACCGAGATCGTCGAAAATACGCTGCCCTACCCGCGCGACTTCAATACCCGCAGCGATCCCGCCTACATACAACTGGTGGCCCGCGTGCGCGATCTGCTGCGCGACGCGATCGCGTCGGATGCGGCGCAGGACAGAGGAGAGGCCTGATGGCGCCGGCTGGGGCGAGCAAGGCGGCAACCCTGCGCGATCGGCTGGGCTATTACTTCCCGACCATCGCCATCGCCGTCGGCGTGATCCTGGCCTGGGAAATCCTGGTCGTCGTGTTTGATATACAGCAGTTCCTGCTGCCCAAGCCATCATCGATTTTCGGCGAATTCATGCATCAGGTGAATCTATGGCTGGCGCCGGGCGAGCGCTCCATCCTCTTTGAATCGAGCGGCGCCACCTTCTGGGAGGCATTCGGCGGCTTCATCATCGGCTGTGGCGGCGGCGTATTGGTGGCGCTGATTACTTCGCGCTGGACCATCGTCAGCGAGGCGACCATGCCCTTCGCCATCGCGGCCAATTCGGTGCCGATCATCGCCTTCGCGCCCATCATGAACAATTGGTTCGGCATCACCAACCCGGCCTCCAAGATGGCGATTGTGGCCATCATCGTCTTCTTCCCGACCATGATCAACACCGTGCGCGGCTTGACGCTGGTGGACCTCAGCCAGTTGGAGTTGATGCGCTCATACGCGGCGGCGCCCAGGGACATTCTGCTCAAGCTGCGCATACCCAACGCGCTGCCGTATATGTTTAGCGCATTTCGCGTGGCCAGCGCCTTGAGCCTGATCGGCGCGGTGGTGGCCGAGTTCTTCGGCGGGCCGCGCGCCACGCTCGGCGTCTACATCACGCAAGAGGCTTCCGCTTTTGATTTCGCCAAAGCCTGGACGGCGATCATGATGGCGTCGATCATCGGCATTACGTTTTATCTGCTGGTTCTGTATTTGGAGCGGCGACTGATGCCCTGGCACGTCTCGTTTAGGGTGGCGGGCTAGGGGCCAAAACTTGTTCAGTCCGCGATTGGGTTATAATCCAGCCCAGCGCGATTGAAGCATTGTCAAAGTTGATGGAGGAAAACATCATGCGTAAGGTACTTGCTTTAATGATCGTTCTTGTATTGATATTGGGCGTTTCCGTCACCGCGGCGGATGGGCATCTCACGCCGATAAAGCTGCAATTGCAGTGGGTGGCGCAATCGCAGTTCGCCGGTTATTTCGCCGCTGTCGACCTCGGCTTCTATGAGGACGCCGGACTGGATGTGACTATTTTGGAAGGCGCGGTCGAGATTGTGCCGCAGCAAGTGGTGGCTTCGGGCGGCGCGGAATT
>JAGWBC010000100.1:0-4068 GCA_021296115.1 Anaerolineae bacterium
GCGCATCGTCGATAATCTGATGATTTTGCTCGTGAATGAAGCGGTAAATCTGCTCGTTGGGGATAGAAATAATTACACAATCCAGTGTATCAGCACCAATATAGCCTCGCTTCCGAATCTCAATGACCCGCGCATTGACATCTTTTAGAAACTTGTCGCTGTAGCTGCGCCGCTCGGTATCTGTTTCCGCATCGAAATAGTGCAGATAATTATCCAGCGGAAACTTGACATCCATATTCAGTGATTTTTCGTTAGGCAGCAGGAAGGTAAAGTCGGGCTTGGTACCTGCATCCAGGACGGATTGCTTGATATAATTTACGCCTTCCACCAGTCCCATAAACTTAAGCATATCTTCGGCCATTCGCTCTCCCCACTGCCCGCGAGCTCGATTGTCGGCCAGCGCCCTTTGCAGTGATGATGTGGTGGCGGTCAAACTCTTGAGTTGGTCATCCAGCGCGCCCAGTTTGCTCTCCCGAGCTTTCTCAAACCCCTGAATCAACTCCTCGACTTTGCCGAGCTTGTCTTTCATTTCGCCGAGTGTCCGGTTGATCTGAGTCTCTTTGTCTTCAAGCTTGGAGACATGCTCCTTCGTTTGCGCATCCGCCTTTTCCGATAGCTGATTCAAGTAAGTCTGGTTGGACTCCTTTAGTTGCTCTGTCGACTTGTCCAGTACGGCTGAAACGTTCTTTTGGTTTTCAACCAGTTTAACGGGCACTTCTTTGAGCGTGTCCGACATTTGGCCGAGCTGTTGATCGATGAGCTTTTCCTTCTCATCCAGCTTATTCTCATGGCGTTCGGTCTGCCCCTCGAACTTGTCGTTTGCGAGGTTGAGAAAATCTTGCTGGCTGCTCGTCAGCGCTTCGGAGGACAGGCTGCTGAATGATGACTTCATTTCATTTAGAGCGCTATCGAAACTCTCTTTCTGCGCTTCTAAAGCTCCCTGAAATGTTTTCTTCATGTTATAACGCGTCAACATGAACAAGCCGATGCCGATGACCAGTCCAGCGACTGCCCCAATGAAGAGACTCCATCCATGCAACCCGTCTATCAGCGCAGCGAAGTCGTCCATCCGCTATCCTCTCGCTTTCCGTCACATTCAGCTTACCCGGAATTATACGCTCGGCAAAGGGTAGGCCGCAGGCTTGCCCTTTCGCGCAAAGTCGCCCGTGCTATAATTGGCGGCAGTGCATGTTCTAAGAGCCAAGTCATCCGAAGAACGCTGACGGGACCATTGCGGCTGAGAAAGGGAATCCTGTGACTTCTCTTGTGCTAACTGTACGCGAGACATTGCGCTACCGCGGCGCCATCGGGCAATGGAGTTGGGTGTTGCATCGGCTGACTGGCGTCGGCGTCGTGCTTTTCCTGGCGCTGCACGTCATCGACACGTCCTGGGCCGTCTTCTATCCCGATCTTTACGTCAAGGCCATCGCCGCCTATCAATCGCCGATCTTCACCCTGGGCGAATTTGGCCTGGTTTTCGCCGTGGTCTACCACGCCTTCAACGGCCTGCGCATCATCCTCTTTGATTACAAACCCGAGCTTTGGCGGCATCAGTCGCAGGCGGCTGTCGGCGTCCTGGTATTGACCCTGCTGGTGCTGGCGCCGGTCTTCCTGGGCATGCTGTCCCACGTCATCGACTTCTATATCACAGAGCAGGCCATCGCCGGCGACAAGATCATGGATGTGGTGGTTTTCTCGATCCTGGAGCAGCTGCCCTTCATCGCCGGGTTCGTCGGCGTATTGGCGGCTGCCATTGTGCTGGCGGCGCTATTCAGCCTCGTCAAAGGCGACGGGGGCGAGCGCGGCAAATATCCGCAAGCCAGCCCGATCGAGCGTTTCTGGTGGTCTTTCATGCGCGTCAGCGGATTTCTGATCGTGCCGCTGGTCTTCGGCCATCTGGCGCTGATGCATGTCGTTCAGGGTGTCTTTGATATCACCGCCGCGCAAGAAGTTGCCGGCACACTGGCGACCAACGGGACCATCGGCGCTGTGCCTAGCGCGGTCGAATTTGTCTATCACCGCTGGTCCTACGCGGCCGGTGGCGTATTTATCTGGCGCGCTTACGATCTCTGCCTGCTGGTGCTGGTGACGCTGCACGGATTTAATGGCTTGCGCTATGTGCTGACCGACTACACCAGCTTCAACGACTTCGCGCGGCGGACGTCGGTCGCGCTCTGCACCGTGGTCGCGGCGGTCCTGCTGGCTGTGGGCGCGGCTGCGCTCTTTGTGCCGCTGGAAAAAGATGTGATTCACGAAGCTATGGCCGCCACCGCCGAAATCTACGAATTGCGCGGGGAAGAAATCCCGGCGGAATTGGAAGCCTCTGTAGGGCTTGTTCGGTGCTGCAAATCTTACGCGAAGACAAGCGGAAAAGTGCCAATACGATACAGAAGCGAGAGCGATCCTTGTGGAAGGCAACAGATTTCTATTGAATTCGCCAGGAATAGCTCCCCTTCCCTGATGCTTCGGGGAAGGGGCCGGGGGATGGGGTAGAAAAAGCGCTTTAGAATGACCCAGTACCGGACAAACCTTGTAGCGGCGAAACTTGTATTCTCCGCCTAGTGGGGGCTGAATGAAAGTTCACAAACACGATGCGATCATCATAGGCGCCGGTGGCGCGGGATTGATGGCGGCGCTTTACGCCAGCAAAGGCGGCGCGGATGTCGCTGTCGTCAGCAAACTCTACCCGACCCGCGGCATCGGCGCGGCCCTGGGCAATCTGGACGAAGACAAACCCATCTACCACACCTACGACACCGTCAAAGGCGGCGACTATCTTGCCGATCAGGCAGCCGCCAAAATCCTGGCGGAGAACGCCGTCGAAGCTGTGATTGAACTCGAGCACATGGGCTTGCCCTTCGACCGCACATCGGAAAAACGCATCAGCCAGCGACGCTTCGGCGGGCATACCAGCAATTTCGGCGAGCAACTGGTGCGCCGCGCTTGCCACGCCGCCGACCGCACCGGGCACATGATCCTGCAGACCTTGTATCAGCAGTGCATCAAGAACGAGGTCAAGTTCTTTGATGAATTTCAGGTCATCGACATGATCGTTGTCGATGGCGTCTGCGCCGGCGTTGTCGCCATCGAGCTGGGCAGCGGCGAATATCACATCTTCCACGGCAAGGCCAGTTTCTTCGCCACCGGCGGCTGGGGACGCTGCTGGTCGGTGACGAGCAACGCCCACGCGCTCACCGGCGACGGCGCGGCGATTGCCTTGCGGCGGGGCGTTCCGCTGCAAGATATGGAATTCTTTCAGTTTCATCCCACCGGCATCTATCGCATGGGCATCTTGATTACAGAAGGCGTGCGCGGTGAAGGCGGCGTGCTGATCAACAGCCAGGGCGAGCGCTTCATGGAGCGTTATGCGCCCAGCGCCAAGGACCTGGCCAGCCGCGATGTCGTCAGCCGCGCCATCTACCTCGAGACGCGCGAAGGCCGCAGCATCAAGAATCGCGGCTACGTGCACCTTGACGTGCGGCCGCAGACGGTCAATCGCTATTTCGCAGAAGAAGGGCGCGACCGGGCCGACTTCATCGACGATGCCACTATTGAGCGCAAGCTGCCCGACATCCTCGATTTCTGCCGCACTTATCTGGGCGTCGATCCGGTGCATGAGCCGATGCCGGTGCAGCCCACCGCGCATTACGCCATGGGCGGCATCCCGACTAATGTCGAGGCGGAAGTCATCATTGATGCCGCGGGCACAGTGATGCCCGGCGCCTACGCGGCCGGCGAAACCGCCTGCGTCAGCGTGCACGGCGCCAATCGGCTGGGCACCAATTCCCTGGTCGATCTGGTGGTCTTCGGGCGGCGCGGCGGCATGAGAATCGCCGAGTTCGTCAAAGGCGCTGATTGGGCGACGCTTCCATCCGATGCCGGCGCTGAGATCCGCGCTGAGTTCGAGCGCATTCGCGGGGGTTCCGGCTCGTCGCGGCCGGGCGAACTGCGCGCCAAGATGCAGCAGACGATGATGGACAATGTCGGCGTCTTCCGCACCGAAGAGACCATGCAGCAGGGCATCGACGATTTGGCGGAATTGCGCGACCGCTTCTACAGCGACTTGCA
>JAGWBC010000100.1:4130-17487 GCA_021296115.1 Anaerolineae bacterium
CGGCTATGGAGCGCAAGGAGAGCCGCGGCGCGCACAGCCGCGAAGACTTCCAGGCTCGCGATGATGAGAATTACCTGGCGCACTCGCTAATCGGGCACGACGGCAACCTGTCAGAGCCGTCTTATGACGTGAATTTCGACAAGAAAGTCGACCTGTCGCTCTGGGAAGAGGAGGTCGCGCAGGGCCTGCCGGACGATGAGCAGAAGTTCCGCCCGAAAGTGCGCGTCTATTAGCGGCCGCGAGCCCACAACGACATAACTCATTGAGGCGAATTGAAATATGGTCGTCAACTTTAGGATCAGACGGTAAAATGTGAATGTTCCTGGCAGGACTCTGCGCTGGCGGATGCAGACTAGATTGATATGAAAACTGGACCAATCGTGAAATTCTTCAGTGACCAAGTGCGCTTCACCTGGTTGCTGGCGCGGTACTGTTGGTTAAAGCTGTGTTACGCTTATCTGCTCTGTCGCTATAATCTCCTCAAGCTTGCGGGAGCGGCGCTTATCGAAGCCGTGAAGATAGAATACTGTATCAAGTCCTTGTCAAAAGAAGACCGCATAATATTTGCGGCATGTATTGCCCTGGCAATCCATTTCCTGGCGCTAAACTTGGTATTCGCATTTAGACTGGACGTGACCGCATGGATGTAACTTTCAAAATCAGACGGCAGAACCCGGATGTGCCCGGCCAGGAAAAACCCTACTGGCAGGAATTTGACCTGGCGGATGTCGATCCCACCGATCGCGTGCTGGAGATGCTGCACCGCATCAAGTGGGAGCAGGATGGATCGCTNNNGTCTGCGGCTCCGATGCCATGCGTATCAACGGCGTCAACCGCCTGGCCTGCAAGATGCTGATCCGCGATGTCGGCGAAAAGATACAGATTGAGCCGATTCTGGGCATGCCCGTCATCAAAGACCTGATCGTGGATATGGAGCCCTTCTTCGACCACTACAAGCAGGTCATGCCCTTCTTCGTCAACGATGATCCCATTCCGGCTGACGGCCGTGAACGCCTGCAAACGCAAGCCGACCGCGAGCTCTTTGACGATTCCACCAAGTGCATCCTCTGCGCCTGCTGCACCACTGCCTGCCCCAGCTTCTGGGCGAATGGCCATTATGTTGGCCCGGCGGCCATCGTGCAGGCGCACCGCTTCATTTTCGACACGCGCGATCAGGCGGGTCAGGAGCGGCTGAATATCCTCAGCGAGCCACGCCGGCTTGCCCGCGCGATATCGAAGTCACCAAAGCCATCGGCGAAGTGAAGCTCGCCATTAGAAAAGGCGAAACAGCGGGCATTATTCAGCCAAGTGAGGTACACTAATTTCAAGGAAGTTTTTGCAATTTCTCAATTAGGTGGGTTACAATACACGACGTAGTAAATGGAACGTTTTAGGAGTTCATCATGAAGCACAGACAGTTGGTAGAAAGAAAGTCCCTGTTTTGGTCAAGGATTCTCGGCCTGCTCATCGCTTTCGCCATCGTCGCCGTGCTGGTGGCTGGCGGAGTGAAGAGCTTGACGAGCGAACTATCCGCGGCCTATGAAGCCCTAGCGGCTAGCCAATACGAACTTGGCAAGACGCAGAAAACCCTTGATGTAGCTCGTACTCAGTGGGCTGCCACCGAGAGTGAGCTGGCCAGGGCTGTGACCGAGGCCGACAGGATGGGGCGCAAGTTAGATGCAAGCCAGCAGCAGCTTGATGTGGCTAACAGCGAAAGCCGGGCGCTCATGCAAGAGCGCGACGAATGCCGTATACGTGATCTCGGAAGCTGACCGGGTGCTGAAGGCGCGCACCGCCGCCTTGATGACCGCTCAAGCCGAACTCGAGCAGATCAAGCAGCAGCCGAAGCTCAGCGTCGTGATGACGACCGAGCGGCAATTCGCCATGAGTCAACGCGAACTGATGGCGGCGTCGCATGTGATGATGTACGCCGAAGGTGATGGCGGCATGGTCTACTACGAAGGCGCCGAAGCGCTGCGCGAATTCGAGCAGCACGTAGCCTATGCCGAGCGTACCCAGATTGTCGTGACGCAAACGGGACCGGGCGATGATGTGCTTCGCTGCTTGCAGGATGGCTGCGCGCTGGTATTGGCGGCGCAGGAGAGCGCGATGAGCATGGAAAGCTACGCTTATCAGTCCGAATACCTCAGCAGCGAGATGCTGATGGTGGACGGACGGCGCGGGCGTCGTCCCGGCAGGCGCCGTTAAACGGGCACAGGTGGATTGTTTCAGCTTAGTGTTGTGATATGGCGGCAGTATCCAGGATTGGGTGCTGCCGCTTTTGCTGTATGCTCCATGAGCGCCCGGACAACTTCCAATCACTATGAGCAGGCGCTATTGGGCATATTGATTGACTCGCAGCATACGAAGGGAAAGCGGCGACTTCATTGAACAAACGCGACCTCCTGATGATTACTGGCATTGCCGTCGCGCTGCTGGCTCTTGTGTCCGGTTTCGAGGTGCTGCTGCGGGGCGTACCGGAAGTCTTGCAGGAAGTCGAAGACCATTCCGTAAAGCCCTCGCTCACCGTTCGCAGCCGCAGCAATGTGCGAGCGGGTGACGCAACCAGCTATTCAGTTGTGGGCAAGTTGCAAGTTGGGGAAGCGGCCACGATTCTAGGCGTCAGCCAGGGAAGCGCCGGTTGGTACTACATCGAATTGCCCGATGGTACACGCGGCTTTATCTCGCCCGATGTTGTAAGCACCGAAGGCGACCTGTCGAATCTGGAAACGATCGACCCAGCCAGCCTCATCGCAACAGCCACGCCGCTTCCCGCAACAGCCATACCGACTCAGCCCGCGGCCAATGCAGGCGCGGAAGAAACTTCGCCGGCTACCAGCCGTTGATGCCGGCGGGTATGCGCGGAAGCGCAATCCCACCCCCTGTGGGCATCCCGACCGGAAACCTGGAGTTAGCGATGACTCGGATCAAACGCGTCGCCGTCATCGGCGCCGGCACGATGGGGCGGCAGATCTCGCTGCAGATCGCCTTGCGCGGTTTCGGCGTCGTCCTGTACGACATCGACCCCGATGCGCTGACAGCGGCCGAGAACATGCAGCGTGAAACCGCGGCCGATTGGATCGCTGCGGGGCAAGTCTCGGAGGGCTCGCAAAAGCGAATATTCGCCAACCTGCGCTACAGCGNNNNTATTGAGGCGGTCCCGGAAAGCGCCGATCTCAAGCGCGCCGTCTTCGCCCAGCTTGACCGGCTGCTGCCGCCAGCTGCCATCATCGCCAGCAACAGCTCGTCAATCCGCATCAGCATGTTGGAAGACGCGACCGAGCGCCCGGAGCGGGTGGCAAATCTGCATTTCTATCTGCCCGTCTGGGACAGCCCCATGGTTGAGGTGGGCGGCGGCAGCTGCACTCAGCCACAGGTCCTTGATGCTCTGAGCGACTTCGCCCGCGCCATCGGCATATTGCCCCTGCGGGTGCGGCGGGAGAGCACAGGCTTCGTCTTCAATCGCGTCTGGCGCGCGGTCAAGAAAGAAGTCATGCGCGTCGCCGACAGCGGCGTAGCCAGCATCGAAGACATCGACCGCGCCTGGATGATCAAGTTTGGGCGCGAAAAACCGCCGCCCTTCGCGCAGATGGACCGCATCGGCTTGGATGTCATCCGCGATATCGAGCTGCATTACGCGGCGGAAAGCGGCGACCCGGCCGATATGCCGCCGCCGCTGCTGACGGACCGGGTGGAACGGGGCGAGCTCGGCGTGAAGAGCGGGCGCGGCTTCTATCGGTATCCCGATCCGGCCTGGCAGCGGGACGACTTCCTCGACCCCGACGGAGGCGCTTGAGGCATCTTGACATGGCGGTCGCCGCGTCGTACAATGACGGGCGTTGCCTGCCCGGGGAAAAGAACCTTGAGCGCGCTCTGCCAGCGTGGTAAACTGCTTCGGCTGTCCGCCACCATAGCTCAATTGGCAGAGCACCTGTTTTGTAAACAGGTTGTTCTGGGTTCGAGTCCCAGTGGTGGCTCAGGCTTAACAGCCGAATGATTTGGGTCGGTGCCCGAGTGGCTAAAGGGGGCGGACTGTAAATTCGCTGGCGAGAGCCTACACTGGTTCGAATCCAGTCCGCTGGCTCGCAAGAGTAGGGCAGATTGCCTCCGTAGCTCAGGGGTAGAGCGCTCCCTTGGTAAGGGCGAGGTCATGAGTTCAAATCTCATCGGAGGCTCTTAGCTGGGAACAGGGCGCGAATCCGCCCAGGAACGAGGAAAAACGATGGCAAAAAAGGGACAGCGCATTCTGGTGAAGATGCGCAGCACCGAAAGCGGTCACATCTACATCACGGAAAAGAGCCGCCGAAATACACAAGGGCGTCTTGAGCTGCGCAAGTACGACCCCTACCTGCGCAAGCACGTAGTGTACCGCGAAACCAAGTAGATTTGCGCCGCGTATTAGTGTATAGTACTCACAGGACGCGCATATCAAATAGGGGTATAGCTCAGTTGGTAGAGCGACGGTCTCCAAAACCGTAGGTCGAGAGTTCGAGTCTTTCTGCCCCTGTCAGAAATTCACAGACACCGTCCTCAGCGGCGGTGTTTAATTATCAGGGATGACTTCCTGAAATAGAGCGAGGAGCGTTAGAAAATGGCGCTGGAAGAGAATACGCAGGCAGCAATCACCCGCAAGAAGGGCAAAGCCACGCCCGGCCGGCGCACGCGCAAAGTCAAGACGACCACGGCTGAGCCTCAAGGCAACGCCATCACGCGCCCGCTCTACATGACTGTCGATTATTTCAGCAATGTGCGCTCCGAGCTGAATAAAGTCGCCTGGCCCAACAGGCATGATACGCGGCGGCTGACGATACTCTGCATCAATGTCACCATCTCCTCGGCCATATTCCTGGGCATTCTGGCGGTGATCTGGTCCGAATTCATGCGCGTCGGGCTCAACCCGGGCAATGCCTGGATGCTGCTGACAGTTATCGTGGCCATGGTCGGCGGCGCCTTCTACATGATCCGCCGCGGCTCGATCTAGCCCAGTCCGCCTCCGCTTCGTTATAGTTTGGACGAAAGAATCACATGAGCGAACAATCGCAAAACACAATCGAACAGACCGACTACGAAGCGGCCCCGGTTTATCTCGATGAGGCGGACGAAGTCGAAGGTTTGAACATCACCCTCGATGACGGCAGCGCGTCCGACGAGCTTGAGCGCAGTTGGTTCTTCATCCACTGTTATTCCGGCTACGAGAAAAAGGTCGAGTACGCCCTGCGCCAGCGCATCGAAACGATGGGCATGCAGGATCAGATTTACGATGTGCTCATTCCCACCGAAGACGAAATCGAAGTCAAGGACGGCAAGCGCCGCACGGTCGAAAAGCGCGTCTTCCCGGGCTACGTCATGGTGCAGATGCGCTGGAATAACGACGAAGAAGAGCTGGACAAAGACGCTTGGTACACCGTGCGCAATACACCTGGCGTGGTCGGCTTTGTCGGTGGCGAGAATCAGCCGACGCCGCTGCGCCCGGAAGAAGTCAAGCGCATTATGGACCGCATGGACTCCGAGGACAAGGTCGTCAAGGTCGATTACCGAATCGGCGAGCGCGTCCGCATCGTCGGTGGGCCTTTCAACGACTTTCCCGGCACGGTCGCCTCAATTGATACGGGCCGCGAGAAAGTGCGCGTCATGGTCGACTTCTTCGGCCGCGAGACCGCCGTCATGCTCAGCTTTATGGAAGTGGAGCGTATGTAAGTACCGCGGAGAAGCGGGGTCGTTTCAGTGGAATAGCTATGAAACCCGGCGCGCTGCCGGGTTGATTTTGAAAGTGAGCGAGGAATACAGATGGCAAAGAAAGTTAAGGCGATCGTCAAATTGCAGATTCCGGCGGGCAAAGCCAATCCGGCGCCGCCGATTGGACCGGCGCTGGCGCAGCATGGCATCAACCTGATGCAATTCTGCAAGGAGTACAACGGGCGCACCTCGAGCCGCATGGGCGAGATTGTGCCGGCGGAGATCACCGTCTTTGCCGATGGCTCCTTTAAGTTTCTGCTCAAGAGCCCGCCCACGTCCTTCCTCATCAAGAAAGCGGCCGGCATTGACAAGGCGGCTTCCAATCCGCTGACTGAAACGGTGGCAACCTTGAATCTTGACCAGGTGCGCGAGATCGCCCAGGTCAAGATGAACGACATGAACGCCATCGATATCGAAGGCGCGATGCGTCAAGTCGAAGGCACCGCCCGCCAGATGGGCGTCAAAGTTGCCGGGTAGCGCAAAGGCGCTCTGGAGATTGTTAACTGAATTGTGGGAGGGCGCAGCCGCCCGCTTACCACGAGGAGATACGAAAATGGGAAAACGCTACAACGACGCGCTAAAGACCTTTGACCGCCAGAAATATTATCCCATGGACGAGGCGCTCAAGCTGGTCCAGGACAATGCCAAGGCCAAGTTCGATGAGACCATCGAAGCGCATTTCCGGCTCGGCATTGATCCCCGCCACAGCGACCAGCAGATTCGCACGACGGTGATGCTGCCGCACGGCACTGGCAAGAGCATTCGCATTCTGGCCTTTGTCGATGAGCAGCACGAAGAAGCAGCTCTGGCAGCCGGCGCCGATATCATCGGCACGGACGAGGTCATCAACCAGATTCGCAACGACGGCTGGCTGGAATTCGATGCGACCATCGCCACGCCGCCGATGATGCGCAAGATCGGGCAGGTCGCCCGCATTCTGGGTCCTCGCGGCTTGATGCCCAATCCCAAAGCGGGCACGGTTGTGCCGCCGGAGGAAATTCCGCGCGTCATCAACGAGTTGAAGGCGGGCCGCGTCGAGTTCCGCAATGACCGCACCGGAAACCTGCACGTGCCGGTCGGCAAAGCCAGCTTCGCTTACGAGCAGCTCTCGGAGAATTTGCAGGCCGTCGTCGACAGCATTCAGTCGGTCAAGCCTGATTCAGTGAAAGGCGCCTACGTTCGCCGCATGGTCCTGACCTCAACTATGGGGCCCGGCGTTCGCGTAGAGGGCATGTCCTAGCCACAAAAAAGGTCGTGTAGGGGCGACTCATTGAGTCGCCCTTTTCGTTTCCTTTGATATTCCACTATCGCTTCAGGCGCTCGAAATACTGCTTGCGGAACTTCGCCACCTTCGGCGCGATCACGTAGGCGCAATAGCCGGCGCGGGGGTTATTGACAAAGTAATCCTGATGGTAATCTTCGGCCACCCAGAATGTGCTGGCCGGCGTCACTTCCGTCACGATCGGATTCGGATACAGGCCCTCAGCCTTCAGCCGCGCGATGGTCGCTTCGGCAACGCGTCTTTGTTCGTCGCTGTGATACCAGACGCCCGAGCGATATTGCGGCCCGCGGTCGTTGACCTGGCGATTCAGCGTGGTCGGATCGTGCGTGGTGAAGAAGATGTTGAGAATCTCCTCGAAACTGATGACATCGCTGTCGAAGCTGACGTTGACCACCTCGGCGTGGCCGGTCGTTTTGGCGCAGACCTGCTCATAAGTCGGATTATCGACGTGCCCGCCCATATAGCCGGATATTGCCGACTCGACGCCGACCAGTTGATTAAAGACGGCTTCCACGCACCAGAAGCATCCGCCGCCAAGTGTTGCCAATTCCACACTCATGATCTCCAGCTTTCTACTTGATTCGGTCACTAACAGCATCGGCGCTGAATCTTGCGAATTTGCTACGGCAATGTAAGTCTCGCATCAGAGCGCCCGTTCGGCTTGCCGCGTCAGACGCGCCCATTCCTCAAGCGTCAGCGTCTCAGCGCGGCGCTGCGGATCGATTGCCGCGGCGCGCAGCAAGTCCGCCGCCACGCGCGCCTTGACGCCCAAGCCGCCGGCCAGCGAGTTACTGCGTTGCTTGCGCTTTTGACTGAAGCCAGCCCGAACCAAGCGAAAGAAGGCCTCTGATGAGGGTACGTCCACTGGCCTACGCTTATGCGTTTCGATGCTTACAATTGCGCTGTGAATATGCGGGCGGGGCCAAAACACCGCCGGGCTCAGCTTGCTGACGATGCGCGGCAGGCCGAAGAATTGCACGGCGATGGCCAGCAGATTCATGGCGCCGGGCGCGCTGATGATGCGCTCCGCCACCTCGTATTGCATGGTCAGCACCATGCGCTGCGGCGGCCTCCGCGATTCCAGAAAATGCCACAGAATCGCGCTGCTAATGTAGTAGGGCACATTCGCCACCACCAAATAGTCATCGTCGCCCAGTAGCGTAGCGATATCCGTCTTGAGGATGTCGGCGAAAACCAGGTAGATATTGGATTGTTCTTCGAAGCGCGCTTCCAGGATGCGCTGCAGGCGCTTGTCCACTTCGATGGCGTAAACTTGCGCTGCCGCGTCCGCCAGAACCTGCGTCAAGGCGCCTGTGCCTGCGCCGACCTCAACAACCGCATCGCCCGCCTGAACATCAGCCGCCGCCACGATCTTTTCCAGCGACCTGGGATCATGCATAAAGTTCTGGCCCAAGCTCTTCTTGGGCAGCAAGTTGTAGCTATCGAGCAGCGCCTTTGGACTGATGGACATCGTTCACCTTATTCATCACGGGCAACGCGCAGTGATGGTCGTCAGTTGACCATAAGGCCAGTGTTTTGAGTAGGGTTCGCGCCCGTTCATGCTACAATCCAGGGTGAGCCGAAACCGTAACAAAAACCGCTATGCCCCTTATCGAACCATACTACATTCCGATCCTGATTTTCGCCCTGCGCGTGATCAACAATGTCATTGGCACGGTGCGGCTGATCCTCGTTTCGCGCGGGCAGCGCTACTGGAGTTTCGCCTTCGCCGCGCTCGAGTCGCTGCTCTTTGCTTACACCGCCGGGCAGGTCATCACCGATTTGGAAAACCTGCCCAAGCTGGCCGCCTATGTCTTAGGCTTCGCTGTCGGCGGCGTTGTCGGCATGCAAGTCGAGAATCGCTTTGTCAAGGCATACGACTGCGTCACGGTCATCGCCTCACGCGAGACCTCACATGAGATGGCGCTGGCATTGCGCGCCTCCGGGCATGGCGTCACCGAGATCATGGGCGAGGGCGCACATGGCCAGGTCGAGGAATTGCGCATTATCACCCATCGGCGCGACCTGCCTGAGGTGCTGCGAATTATTCACGAGATCAAGGACGATGTCTTCGTGACGGTGGAACACTCGGAGTTCATTCGCAACGGCTGGATCGCCGCGCATCGGCGCTGATTTAGGCTATTCTTCCGCCAGCGCCAGATCGACGAAATAAGTGGGGTATTCCAGCAGACGGTGCACCGGGCACTTGCCGGCGATGTCGCGCAGCCGCGCCAACTGCTTGTCGTCGAGGTCGCCGTGGAAGACCAGCGCCTCTCGCACCTCATGCACGAAGAGATCGTCGCCCTCATGCTGCGGATAGTCACGCCCGCGGAAGCGCTCGTAATCCAGCTTGATCTCGACGCCCTCCAAATCCCAGCCTTTGCGCTCGGCATAGAGCTTGCAAGTGATCGCCATGCAGGAGCCCAAGGCGCCTAACATCAACTCGCCGGGCGTCGGCGCCGTGTCCGTGCCGCCCGCTTCCAGCGGCTCGTCGGCGTGCCACTCGTGATCGCGAATGTTAATGGTGGTGCGTGTGCCTTGGCGCAGGACGATGTCAACTGGCATGGGCTGCTCCGGTCTTCGTTTTTTGGGTTCAGTCACGCAGAACCGCGAAAATATCGCTCACGTTCAGCTCGAAGCCGGGCAGGATGTTTTCGCCGCCTAGCTTTCCGTCGTGGTCTACAGATTCAATCTGCAGCTGTGTGCCATCAATCAGGCGACATACTTCTACGGTCAGCAGGTCCGGTTGCGCCAACCAAACGACCGAACTGCCATTGAACAGGTATATTTCAGCTTTGCGGCGCGCTTCGGCGACAGACTCGGAAGTGGACACAATCTCCACCGCCAAGTCGGGCATAACGGCCACCCACTTTTCCGGTTGACGCTCGGGCATTCTGTCAAAGCGCGTGAATGCCACATCCGGTCCGGGCAGTGTGTACCGATTGTCGGGCGGATGGTAGCCTGACTCTACAGTGACCTGACCGATCTCGTGCTTCATATTGAAGTGTCTCAGGTAGAGTGCGATTTCAGTAGCCAGCAAGCCGTGAGTGTTCCGCGGTCGCGTCGTGGCAATGAGCTCTCCGTCAATCAGCTCGAAGAAGACATGCTCGTTCTCCGGGTCTTGCGCCATTTCCCAGACATCATCAATGGTATACAGCTGCTTTTCGATGATCATCGAGAAAAGAACTCCAGTACAATCTTTGTCCTAAACTGCTTGGTGGCGGGCCGGCACTTCAAATCTCTACGGCTCATCCCCCACGCGCGGCATTGAACAACTTGCTTACCTCCAGCTCAAAGCCGGGCAGGATGTCTTCGCCGCTGAGCCAATCGCCCGGTCCAAGAAACTCAGATTGTATGCCGGCGTCTGCTTCCTAGCGGCAGACGTCAACGCCTCGCGTTTTAGGTTGTACAAGCCAAACGAGCGCCGTGCCATTCTCGAGGGAAGCCTGCGCTTTACGTAACATTTTCGTCCGTGAGTCGGTCGGCGATTGGATTTCAACAGCCAGGTCGGGCATTTGCGGCACGTAGCGCTCGGGAGGCGGATCGGGCAGCTTGGAATAGCTTTGGAAGGGAAGATCGGGCAGGATTGCGGTATAAGGCGTTTCAGGTGGGTGGTAAGCGCACTCGCTTGTTACTTGCCCAAACCCATGCGCTTCGGAGTATTCGTCCAGGTAGCGCGAGATTCTGACCGCCAAACGCGCATGTATTCTACCAGGCACATTGTCCTCATAAAGTCTTCCATCAATGAGATAAAAGTAACGATCCTCGTAAGCGGGATCGCTTTCCATCGCCCACAGATCGTCCACAGTGTATAGCTTTTCTTGGGTGGCCATTTCGGTTCAGCCTGTAGCTTCAGCCTTCGCCCAAGTATAACATACTAGTGCTAGTATCGGCTGTGGGCGGGTCGAACTGACGTTGCTCAGAGGCTGTAGCCGCCGGGCGGGATCGCCAGCAGGTACATGATTGACAGGCTCGCGATCAGCAGGGGCAGCAGAATCACGATGGCGATCAGCGGCTTCTCTTCGCGCAGGTGCATGTAGAACCAGATCACCAGGCTCGACTTGATGATGGCGATGCCGAGCAGAATTATCGCTTTGATGGCTTGCAGTGTTACCGCCGCGCTGGGCGCGTCGTGGATGGCGCCTTTGAGGAATTCGGCGCTGACCACTTCGATCACCGTCAGCAGGGCCAGGGCGCCAAAGACGACCGTATAAATGCCGCCTTCCACGGTGATTTCGCGCCCGAGCGCGCGCACGGTATTGCTGTGATGTCCGCCGTCGTGGCGCCTCGCTTCAGCCATCTTCTGTCTTCCTTTTCCCTAAGCGCTGTGCCCGCTTAAACCAGATATATCAAGGTGAACAGCATAATCCAGACCACATCGACGAAGTGCCAGTAAAGCCCAAACATTTCGATGCCGATGGGGTTGTGGTCGTAACGTCCTTTGGCGCCGCGCCGCATCACTTCCAGCGCCCAGAGCACGCCGACAAAGACGTGCGCGCCGTGGAAGAAGGTCGGGGCGTAGAAGCGCATGCCGAAGGTGCTCCAGGCGGAGGCGTCGTCGAAGCCGAGCGCGATGCCCAGATGCGCCAGTTCGCTGTATTCGATGTATTGGCCGCCCAGGAATACAATGCCGCCCAGCGCCGTCAGGCCGATCCAGCGCAGCATGCCTTGGCGATTGCCCTGCTGCATGGCGCGCAGTCCCATCACCATAAAGAAGCTGCTGGCCAGCAAGACGAAAGTATTGGCGGTCACCAGGCCGACGCCGAGCTCGTCATGCGCCTGCGCCACAATGTCTTTTTCGTTGATGCGAAAGATGATGTAACCCACGATCATGATGGAGAATATGACGATCTCCGACGCCAGGTATAGCCAGACGCCCAGTTTCATATTGTTGTTGTGCTCTTCTTCGCTGATATGCCCGTGATCGTCGTGGGCGGCTGCCGCATGCAGCGTGTCGGCTGTCAATTCTGCCATAGTTGGTTTCTCTCTATTTTCAATGTAAAGCAGTGTCGCGATAGCCAGTCAGATTCACTTTTCTCTGTCTTTCGCTAGCAATAAACGCTGCCGCCGAGCGGCTCTATTTCTGGTAGCCAATAGCGCGGGGAATGGCGCGAATGACGCTGACGACTCCGCCAGCGATCTTGCCCGCCTCGCGTATGGGCACGATCTGCGTCCTTTGCCCATCGGTCGGGTCAATCTCTTTGACTTCCCGCACGCCGCGATGCGCCAGGTAGAAGAATACCGCGATCCCGCCCGCCGCCAGCGCCAGCGAGACGAAGATGACTAATATGAAACCGAGCAGCACGGTGAATTGGCTCGTGCCCGCGATCGTCTGGTTGGCGAAATCATCCGGCGGCAAGACCAGTCCCAATACCTCTTGAATGGGAATGATGAAATCGCCGAAGCCGTTGGCGAAGAAATCGGCGTTGGGCTCGGTCGCGACCCTCAGACCCAGGCCGTGCGGCAGCAGCGCGAAGGTGAAGAGCACAATCGTGGTGATGACGGCGATCGTCAGCACCAGGAAAAGCTGACCAGCGTAAAAGGCCATCGTCTGCCACAAGCAGGAGACCGTCATCAGCAGCGCGCCCAGCGTGCCCGGCAAACCGGCTACGGTGATCAGCAGGATACGCCAGCCCAGGAAGATCGCCAGCCATATCAAGAACCAGATCACATTCACAACCCAGTTGACCAGGAAGAAACTTACACTTTGATAGGGGAAGCGCCAGGGTTTCGGACTGTCGTTGATGAGCGCCCAGGCTAAATCCCAGAGCCACTTGCCGGCGCGGAACAGCGGACCGGAGCTGCGCAGCGCGAATTCCTTCTCCGGCGCTTCTTCCTCCTGCTCGTCGGTATGCTCGCCGTGCTCGCTCATCTTGGGGTCAAAGGCGCCGACGCCCCACATGAAAGTCGCCATGGAGACGAATGCCGCCAGCACCAGCCCGACCTGCGCGCCTTCACTCGATTCCGCGCTCATCCAGACCGGGTCCATATCCTGCCAGGTACGCAGCGCGTAAACCAAGGCAAGCGAAGCGATAAAGCCCACGATCAGCGCAGGAATCGCCCTGCCGAGTCCCGGTTTATCCATGTCCTGCTACTCCCTTACCCCTAGCGCGAGCCGAGTATACCACCGCTCGTTTATACGAAAAGTTATAGTCGCCTTCAGCGGATCCAGTACAGCACCACATAAAACAGCAGCCAGGCGATCGTGACGAAATACCAAAGCTTCACCGTGCCTTCTACCGGCCAGGAATCGTGCGCGTCGCCGCTGTAGCTGCCGCGCCCCCCGTTGCGGTACACGCGCAGCATCACGGCCAGAATCGCCAAGGTATGCGCGACATG
>JAGWBC010000100.1:17589-23463 GCA_021296115.1 Anaerolineae bacterium
GAATAGCGGCAGCTTGCCCAGGCGCAATCCACACCAGCCTTGCCGCGCCAGCAGCGCGCTCAGCAGCAGAGCCAGTGTGGCGGCGCTCGGCAGCAGCGGGTCAAACGGGGCGACCCCCTCCGGCGGCCATTGCGCGTAGCTGAAACGCAGCTGCCAGTTGACCACGATCAGCGCAAAGAAAACCATGATCCAACTGGCTTGGAAAATTGTCATGCCCAGGCGGTTGTTCTTCAAGCGCATCTCAGCATCGCGGTCGATGCCGAATTTCGCTTTCTCCTGTCGATCCACGTAGCTGGTCATGGCTGGCGTTCGCTTTCCGATGGGCTTAGCTGCCGTCCGCAGCCGGTCGTCCGCCATTAAATGCAGCGTCAACCGCGTCCAGATATGCCGCCGATGCTTCCGTGCCATAGCCGTAGGGGTCTTCAAAGGGAATGGGATCATCGGTGAAGTTGGTCACAGGCGGCGGTGAAGTCGTGGCCCATTCCAGCGTCAAAGCGCGCCAGGGATTGGCGCCGGCGATCGGCCCGCGAAAATAAGAGTGAATGACATTGTAGACCACGATGAAAGTGGAGAAGCCCAGTACAAAAGCCGAGAAGCTGATGAGCTGGTTCCAGTCGGTGAAGTTGGGGTCATATACCGCCACGCGCCGCGGCATGCCTAACATGCCAACGATGTGCATGGGGAAGAAGGTGAACAGAAAACCGAAATAGGTGAAAGCGAAGTGAATCCGCCCCCAGCGCTCGTTCATCATGCGCCCGGTGACCTTGGGGAACCAGTGATAAAGCGCGGCGTAAATGGCGAAGACGCTGCCGCCGAAGAGCACGAAGTGGAAGTGGCTGACGACGAAGTAGGTGTCGTGCACGTGAATGTCAAAGGGCAGGGCGGCCAGCATGACGCCGGTGATGCCGCCGATGACGAACATGGACATGAAACCCAGCGCGAATAACAAGGCGCTGGTGAAGCGCATCTTGCCGCCCCAGATCGTGCCCAGCCAACTAAACATTTTGATGCCGGTGGGCACGGCGATGATCATGGTTGTGATCATAAACGGAATGCGCAACTCCGGCTGCAAGCTGGTGAACATGTGATGCGCCCAAACAGTGAAGCCCACGAAAGCGATGCCCATGCTCGACAAGCCAACCATGCGATAGCCGAAGACCGGCTTGCGGCAGTGGATGGACAGCACTTCGGACAGAACGCCCATGCCCGGCAGCACCATGATATAAACGGCCGGGTGGCTGTAGAACCAGAAGATATTCTGCCAGAGCAGCACATCGCCGCCCCCGGAAGCGTCGAAGAAGGTCGTGCCAGCCACGCGATCCAGCAGCAGCAGGGTCAGCGCGCCGGCCAGGAAGGGCGTCGCCATCACGGCGATGATACTGGTCGCCAAGACAGCCCAGCACAGCAGCGGCATGCGCCAGATGGTCATCTGCGGCGGCCGCATGTTCAGAATCGTAACGATGAAATTGATCGAGCCCATGATCGACGAGATGCCCAGCAGATGCGCGCCCAGCGCCCAGAGCGTCTGTCCATCGCCGCTGAATAGCGTCGACAGCGGCGGGTACGAGGTCCAGCCGGCTTCGGCGGGCGTGACGAAGTAGCCCAGCAGAATCACGATTGCCGCCGGCGGAATCAGCCAGAAGGCGAAGGCGTTGAGCCAGGGGAAAGCCATGTCCTTGGCGCCCAGCTGCAGCGGCACCACAAAATTGCCGAAGGCGGCCCACATGGGAATGATGAAGAGGAAGATCATGATGGTGCCGTGCATGGTGAATAGGCTGTTGTAAGCCGAGCCGGAGACCATCAGGTCGAGATCGGGCGTCCACAATTCCAGACGGATGCCCATGGCCATTGCGCCGCCAACGATGAAGAAGAGGAAGGCCGCCACACCGTATTGTACACCGATGATCTTGTGATCGACGCTCCAGCGCAGGTATTCGCTGAGCGCCGGGCGCCGGACGGCTTCGGCCTCATGCTGCTCTGCTTGCGCCCCCAGGGGCACGGCGATTGTTGCCATATCTTCGCCTTTTCTCTCCCGCGCCCCTTATCGGCAGGCGGGGTCCTTTGCCAACGGATTCATTGCCTCAGCGATCAAACAAAGGTCGCCATAATCCTCTGAACATCGTAGATATTGGTCTTGCGATTGAACTTCTTTTCGATAGGCGTCAAGTCGCTGCCGACCCAAATCTTGAGGTCGGCTTCCAGGTCCAGGTGGCCGGAAGACTCGATGCTGAACTTGGTGATTTTGCCATAGGGAATGGACAGGTACTCTCGCTTGCGGCCGGTAAAGCCCTGCACATCGATCATGATGATGCGCTTGCTGGTGAAAATGATCAGGTCGCGAAGAACCTGGAAGCCGGCGTGAATCGCTTCTTCCGGCGCCAGCAGCTTGTCGTAATCCTGGGCCAACTTGTCGACATCCACATTGCCGGAGATGCCTATCAGCCTCGTTATCATGCCGGTTTCCCCTCAGTCAGCGCAGCCAATTCCCGGCTAAGCCTCGCTGGGCGCTGACTCTGATGCGTCGTCGCCCTGGCCAAAGGTGATATCAACCTCCAGGCCGAAGGCAGTTTGGATCGCTTCCGGAATGGCGACCGTGTTGTTCTCGTTGTCACAGTCGGATTGCTCGCCCTGCGTACACAGGTAAGCCACGATGGCGTAGAGTTGTTCCGCGCTCATCTTGTTGGCGTCAGTCTGGTCGGGCCCGAATTGCGCCATCTGCTCGTTATAACCGGGCACGACGAAAGCCTGCGCGTTCCATACCGATGTAGCGATGTACTCTTCGGCGGATTGCCCGGCGACGCGCTCCCCGGCGCGGTCGGCGATGCCATTCATCGAGGGACCGGTGCGGCTGCTCCAACCCAGGCTGTCGAGCGTGTGGCAGCTATTGCAGATGTATTCTTGTATGACGATCTCGCCGCGCAAAACTGGATCGGCGGGCGGATTCAGGATCGCGTGGATGGCCGGCTCGTAGAATTGCTGCATGAACTGCGCTTCGTCCTCATAGACGATAACCGTGCCGCGCATGCGCCCGTGTCCATCTCCGCAGAGCTCGGCGCAGACGATGGGGTATTCGGCCGGGTATTCCACGCCTTCGACGCGCACCGGCGTGAAGCGAATCTCGGTGGGGCGGCCGCCGGCGTCAGGATCGCCCGGCAGCAGGTCTTGCTTGACGCGCATGGCCGGCACCCAATAGGAATGGATGACATCCTGCGTGCGCAATTCCAGGTCCACATTCTGGCCGATATAAGTGTGCAACTTGTCGCCGCTGTTGATGACGATGGGCTCGCCCTCAGGGTTGAGCCGGCTGGTTTCGTAATTATGCGTCCAGGCGTAACGCGCGCCCGTCACTCTGATGACGGTTTCTTCGCCGTTGATCATGTTGACGCCCGCTTTGGGCTCGGAGTTTTGATTCCAGACGTTGAAGCTAATCACCGCCAGGTAAACCACCACCAGGGACGGAATGATTGTCCATACCAGTTCCAGCACGGGGTTGCCGTGATAGGTCGGGCCATCGCCGCGATCGTCATCGCGGGCGCGAAAGAATATGACCGAGACCAGCAGCATGCCCTGAATCAGGAAAAAGACCACGCCGCCGATGATGACCAGGATATAGAAGAGTTCGTCGACGCTCTTGGACTCCGCCGAGGCCTGCGCCGGCAGCACCTGGGGCACAAATGTCGTGAACCAGTTGATGCCGATGACGCTCACCAGCAGAAAGATGGCGGCGACGACCACGGCTGCCGGGCTTATCGACGGAAACTTGGAACGGTTATTTTCCATACGGGATCACCACCTGCGTTTCACAGCCGCGACCTGGTCATTATCCTGCAAATGCTTACGATATTCGCCGCGTCCCGCGCAACTCGCGAGCCGAATCTTACAGCGCAAAATCGCGTTTGTTCAATTTGTCACAATTGTAGCGAAAGGGCGCTGTTATTTCAAGCGGATGTCTGCCGCATTCGGGGTGAATTGCCGCCGCAATCGACAAGCGCAGAGCAGCCGCCGCTATGTCTGCCCGGCGTCCTGCGTTATTATTAGGAGACAGGCGTTTTCAGCGGTGGGAAAGGATATAAACGGGTTGGACAAGACGAGCGACAAAGCGTCCATCTTGTTTCGGCTTACTACTTTTGGGCTGGCCGTGCCGGCCCTGCTGCTGGTCGTCGTGTCGCTCTTCGCTATCCAGGAGATGCTCTTGACCCTGGCGGCGCCGCTGATCGCCAGAAGCGCGGCTGACACCGTGCGCGGGAGTTACGCGCTGGTGACACTGCGCAATCTCTGGCTGATCTTTGGCGGCATGCTCGCGCTGGGGCTGATCATCTACAGTCTCGACCGGCTGTTCAAACAGTCTGCCAAGCCGAGTACCCGCCGCTATTTCCTGCGCCTGCTGCTTGTCGAGATGGTCATTATTGGCCTGCAGTTTGTGATTGCGGGATGACTCAAGGCGAACCGAAGTAGTAGTACTCCAGTATCCGGCGCGTCAAGGGCGCGGCGACGCTGGAACCCTCGCCGGCATTCTCCACCATGGTCACGATGACAATTTGCGGCTGCTTCGCCGGCGCGTGGGCGATGAACCAGCTGTGCGGCAGCTTGTCATCGCCGGGCGCCTGCGCCGTGCCGGTCTTGCCGCAGACGCCCACATCCAGCAGCGGCGAACCGTAAAACTGCTGCGAAGCCGTGCCGCTGTAACTGGTGGTGACATCGCACATGCCGCGGCGGATGATGGCCAGGTTATGCGGGTCGACGCCAGTATCGCGCATGACATCGCGCCGGGCGACCAGGCTGCGCTGATCGAGGATGCCGCGCTCCCGCGCCAGCTGCGGCCGCAAGAGGAAACCGCCGTTGGCGATGGTGGCGTAGAGACGCGCCATTTGCAGCGGCGAGGCTTGCACTTCGCCCTGACCGATGGACAGATTAACGGCATGCGAATAAGACCAGGGCAAGCCGGTAGTCCGCTCGACATTGTCGGGGGTCGGCACATTGCCGGCTGATTCGGGAATCTGGTTGATGCCGGTCGGCTGGCCCAGGCCCAGCAGCAGCGCATACGATGGCAGCGCCCAGGGATCTTTGGCGTTCAAGCGGAAGCCGGCTTCGTAAAAGAAGGGATTGCAGCTGTTGGTGATGCCGCTCTGCACCGACATGACTCCGTGCCCGCTGGGCAGCCAGTCGGAGCGGATATCGGCGCCATAGGACCAACTGCCAATGCAATGGTAGCGGCTGTCTTCGTCGTAGAGGTCGCTTTCCAGCGCGGCGATTGCGGTCAAGCCTTTCATCACCGAGCCGGTCACATAGGCGCCCTGAGAGACACGGTTTATCTGCGGATTGCGCTCGTCTTCCAGCAGTTCGCTTAAACCTGCGGCCGCGGCTTCCCGCCCAACAGCGGGGAAGGGATTGAAGTTACTCGCATCGTAAGTCGGCCAGCTGACCAGCGCCAGGATTTCCCCGTTGGTCACATCCATGATGACAACCGCCGCGCCCTGGGAATTCTCCGCCAGATCTTCGTCCTCGTAGAGCTCTTGCAGCAAGCCCAGCACAGCGCGCTGCAAATCGGCGTCAATGGTCAGCCACAGGCTCTCGGGTATCTGGGAGCGGACTTCCCCTAATACGCGCAGGCGCCGGCCGTCCGCGCCCACCAGCGAAAGCCGCCCGCCGGGACGCCCGCCCAGGATGTCGTTCATGCTGGCTTCGACGCCCGCTTTGCCGATGATGGTCTCGGCGTTAAAGCCAATGGCTTCCAGCTCCGGTATCTGGTCGGCGTCCGGGTAGCCCACGTGGCCGATGACATGCGGCATCAGCCGGCCGTCTGCGTAGCGGCGCGTCGCCTGCTGCTGAAAGTCCGCGCCGCAATCCGTCCGCAGGCGGTCGCTGGTTTCGATA
>JAGWBC010000100.1:23492-24669 GCA_021296115.1 Anaerolineae bacterium
AAGAGGTCGACGAAGTATTCGACCGAGCGCCCGAGGGCCTGCGACAGGGCGCGGAAGCAAGCCTCGCGATTGGGAACGCGCCGATTATCGACCAGGACGCGCACCACGCGGCCATTCTGATCGGCCAGTATCTTGCCATGACGGTCGTAAATATTGGCGCGGCTGGGGATCTGCTCTTCGAATATCAAGCGCGCGCCCTGGCCCATCTCGGCGAAGATATCGGCGGGCGACCAGGCGATGCGCCAGTCGTCCGCTTGCGGATCGAAAGCCAGATGCAGCAAGCGGTCCGGGTCCGTGAATTCCCCCAGTATGCGCGAGTGAAAGGTCATCGCGTATTGAAAGCTCAGTATCCGGTCCTGCCCCGTCAGGCTCAGCGGACGATATTCAATGGCCTCCAGCGTCATAGCGCGCTGAGCATTCAGATAGAGCGCGCGGAACTCGTCGAAGGAAGTTAGCTCGCGGTTGCGGAATGTGAGCAGGTCGTGCATGGCGCGGAAGTCGCCCGCCCGCCAGGCATCGAGAAACTGATGCGCGACCTCGCCGGCGGATTTCGGCTCTGCCGCGCCCTTGGGATAGTCTCCGCGCCCGCTTCGGCAAGCGGCCCGCTCTGGCGGCAGCCGCTAAGCGCGAGCAAAAAAAGAAAGCAGACTGTGACGAATCGGCGCATGGCGACCTGGGGCGATTTGGCGAGATTGCGCCTTCATTATAGATGGATTGTGAATCTGCGAAGCGGCTGCGGCAGGGCAATTGGGACTTGGCAGTCGCTAGAGGGAGGGCGCCTCTACGCTGATCTCGGCGATGACGAGACGGTCGCTGCCGTCGGGCGCAGTCAGGCGCTGCCAGTTGTCGGGATCGTAGAGTCCGCTGACCAGTCGGTACGCGCCGGGCGGTAAATCCGGCGGCAGGATCAGGGTGAAGCCAGCCGGCCAGCAGCAGCAGGGCCAGCCCAAGCCACCACCACTTCGCGCGGGGGAGAATATGATCTTGAGTTGGCGTATCCGCCCGCGTTTCCAGCAAGTTGCGTCCTGTAGGATTGTAATCTCACGAATTGAGTGTAGACGATTATGTTATGAGAGCTTGCGCCAGCGATACCAGCTTGAGGGCGCGCCGATGGCCACATCGTCGCCGCGCTGCTCCCAGTAGAGCTCGAGCATCGAACCGAAGAGCCGCTCAACTT
>JAGWBC010000101.1:0-25435 GCA_021296115.1 Anaerolineae bacterium
CGACATCTTTGCCACCGAGTACACCGAGTTTGATAGAGTACACAGAGGAAAGGCATCATTCTTAGTCCACAGACAGAAGCGGCGAACCTGTGGATCATCCTTGACTCGACCAACCGCCATATTTCCCGGAATCCTTCTCTGTGCACTCATATTTTCTCTGTGCCCTCGGTGGCAAAAATGTCGTGAATCCCTAAAAGCGCCGCGCCCACCCCAACTAACCGTATCGTCATCGCTAATTGAGTAGCGGACAAGCTTTTCAGGCTCAGTATAAGATACCTGAAAGGCCGCGACGCAACGAGGCTGAATCGGCGCGCTGCCTTGGTCGGCGCAATCGCCAACAGAAACCGCCCTGAGACGACCGCCAACATCGGCTATAATGAGCCGTCGCTGCACAATAGCGCGAGGACTGTATGACTGAAAAACAGACCGGCCAACGCAAAGTCAAAGTCGAGTTGCCCAAAGACCCAAGCGCGATCTATTCCAACATGGTCATGATCACGCACACGGCCAACGAAGTGATCTTCGACTTCATCCAGGTCATGCCCAATGACGACCGCGCTCGACTGCAAAAGCGCGTCATGATGACCCCGACGCACAGCAAGCTCTTCCTGAACGCCCTGCAGGAGAATATGAGCAAGTATGAAGCGAGCCACGGCAAGATCGATACGCCGGCCCGCCAAACGCTGGCTGATCAACTATTCGGCTCGGTAAAACCGGCGGACGATGACGATGAATAACCTGGAGCAGATTTGCGAGACGATCCGCCTGGACCTGGAAGAGCGAAATGCCGCCCGCGACAAAGCCATCGTGCTCTCGCGCCAACTCGTGCGCCACTGCTCGGAAAGCATCCGCGCCATCCATCGGCGCGAATGGGACGTAGCCGATCAGAAACTCGAGCGGGTGAAGACCGGCGCCGAAGAGTTGAAGTCAATCGTCAAGGGCTTCCCCGACCTGTATCACACCGGCTACACGCAAGACGCGCTGAAAGAAGTGGCCGAGGCCCACATCACGCTAGCCATCGTCAAGGGCGAGCCGCTGCCGTCGTCCGCCGACCTCGGCATCGAAAGCTCCACTTATCTCAAGGGGCTGGGCGAGGCGGCAACTGAATTGCGCCGCTTCATCCTGGATATCATGCGCCGGGCGGACGGGCACAGCGACGAAGCCGAGCGACTGCTGCTGGCGATGGATGACATATACGACCAACTGGTGACCTTCGACTTTCCCGATGCGCTGACACATGGCCTGCGGCGGCAAACCGATGTCGTGCGCGGCGTCCTGGAGCGCACCCGCGGCGATTTGACGCAGAGCCTGCGACAGCAGAATCTGCAGCGCGCGCTCAAGAATTTTGAGCGCCACTTCAACATAGACGGCGACAGCGATCCGCAATAGAGCGAGAATCGCAATGCGCCCGGCCGTGCTCTAGCCGGTCAGTTTCCACTCGATCAAGGCGCCGGCAACCCAGGTTGGGGGCGGCTGGTCGTAAAGTTCGGATGAGTCCGTAAAGCTGATATCGAGCGCTTCGCCATTCATCGGACCACGCAAATAGCGGAATACCTGCCCGGTATCGCGGGCATCGCTCTTGGACTCGATGCAGTGCTGGTTGTATGCCCAGTAGTCGCCGCGTTCGAGTATGCGGATGCCGGACTCGATCATGTTTTGAGCATGCGCCAAACCTGTCGCGTCGTGGTTATAGGCGTCTGCCGGCGCGTCTCCATAGCCGATGCCATGATGAAAGGGATCGGCAGTGCTGACGACAACCGCGTCTTCCATCAGGCGAGCCAGCTCGTCGATGCCGGGCAAATCCTGGGGGCGGCCGCCGGCCAGATAGGGATAGCGCTCGAATACCTTTGGCGCTCGCTGCTCTGAAATGCCGCGCCGTCTTAGCTCAGCCCGCCAGAAATGCCGCCAGCTGATCAAGGCGTGATCGCCCGTCCATTCGCGCCGCCCATCCATGCCTGGCCCTTGAATGCCCCAGAACTCGAATTGCGCCGGGTCCTCGCCCGCGGCTACGGCCACTCGCGCCGCCTCCATCTCGGCAGTGAAGGCGTGCAGCACGCTAAGCACAACGACCTTGTCGGCGCCGCTATCCAACGCGGCATGAACGCAGGCCGCGATCTGATAGCCGCAATCGTGCACGCCCGCGTGCGGAAATACCAGAATGCCGCCCGCGCTCAAGGTCTCCGCCAGCCGCCACTCCCGCCCGCGTTCCAAGTGTTTAATAGTGCCGGCCTCGCCCAGTTCGGCGTGTTCCCGGGCGTACATTTCATGCACTTTCTTTTGCAGCGCGTCGCGATCCAATTCCATGATCTGCCTGGCCCTCGCTTGTGAATTGTTCTGGCAAGTTGTAGCGCAGCAACAAGCTGGCGTCAAATCCTAAACTGAACCTTGACCAATGTTGTATCCGCCTTATAATGCGAGCTTGCTAACATCCGAATAGCGACGCAATCCGTAGACAGCAGGCGGGCAGCCGCCCTTAATCTCCTGCCGAGGCACGCGCAAAAGCCTTTCTCCAGTTGTATTGATTGGAACTTGACGCGACCTCCATAAACGGGTCGCTTTTTCATTTTGACCGGGTCAGGTCGGTTCCCATGCCGGGATGCGCGTCTGACGAGGAAAGGAGCGGCACTTGCCAGTTTCGAAAGCACGCAAGGAAGAACTTGTCGCCGAGTACGTAGACATTCTGAATGAGTGCGACGGCTTCGTCGTCGTGCAAACGCAGGGACTGAGCGTTTCGCAGATTCAAGGCATGCGCAACGCCTTGCGCGAGCAGAACGGCCGCTACCTCGTCGCCAAGAATACGCTGATGAAAAAGGCGCTGGAAACGGCCGACTGGACCGTTCCCGAGCATTTGCTCACCGGCCCGGTGGCCTATATCTTCGGCCGCGACAACATGCCCGGCGTATCCAAGGCCCTGTTCAAGCACATTGACGAAGCGGATTTCGCCGAGAAAATGCAGGTCACCGGCGGCATGATGAATGGCGACATTCTGGACGCGCGGCAAATTGAAGACGTATCCCAATTGCCGACGCTCGACGAACTTCGCGCTCAGCTGGCCGGCATAGTGGTCGCGCCGGCCCAGGGCATCGTAAACGTGATGCATCAAGCAACGGGCGGCGTGGTTAACGTCCTTCAAGCTTATCTCGATAAGCAGGAAGAAGCAGGCGCGCCTCGCGCGCTGTGCGGGTTCACACAAAGAAGTAGTCATCTGATAGCGATCGAATCCCGAGGAAAGGAAATAACGATGGCAGACCTGGAAAAGCTGGTGGAAGAACTCAGCGCGTTGACGATTCTGGAAGCCGCTGACTTGAAGAAGAAGCTGGAAGACGCCTGGGGCGTCGAAGCGGCCGCTGGCGGCGGCATGATGATGATGGCGCCCGGCGCAATGGCTGGCGGCGCCGAGGCTGAGCCGGAAGAAGAGCAGACCGAATTTGACTTGATTCTGAAGGAAATCGGCCCCAAGAAAATCAACGTCATCAAAGCCATCCGCGGCATCACCCCGCTGGGCTTAAAAGAAGCCAAGGAATTGGTCGAATCCGCGCCCGCGACCGTGCTCGAGGAAGTCAGCAAAGATATGGCCGACGACGGCAAATCCAAGCTGGAAGAAGCCGGCGCCGTCGTCGAGCTCAAGTAGCTCCACACGCCAATCCGCCCTCGGCAGCCTTTGACCCGGCCCGAGAGCCAAAAGTAAAGCATTCTAAAGCAGCTGGCCAAGCGCCGGCTGCTTTGTTTTGATACAGGCCTTTCAAGCGCTAAGCCGCCTAAGTCTGCCATAAGCCCCTATTCACCCCGTTCTGAGGATCAATGCGCTATAATGAGGGTAAGCGTAGAGATCGAGTCTCGTTACGTGGCAAACATCTCCTATAACAAATTGCTGGACCCCGTCAGCGATATCATCACGCTGATGGAATCAATGATGGCAGGCGCGTTCGGCGCCACCACCGGCGATCAACGCGAGTGCTGCAAGCGCATTCACGCCTATAGCTGGGGTTTGCACACCCTGGTCATGGATGTCATTACCTCCCTGGGCATTGAAAATGCAGCCACGCGCCCGCTCGTGCTGGAACGCTTCAACGCCCTGAATCACCCGGCCAAGGCGGCATTGGACAATCTGTCAGCCGGTTTCGACGGCCCCCTGGGCGAAGAGCAGCAGGCCACTATCTCCCACGTCATCGAGGCATTTCAGTCGATCGAACATATGATGACCAATATCTGGCACTATTCGCTGCTGCGGCACGACATGCTGGAGTACGCCGATGACGAATTTGACGGCTCTGTGCTCATCCACAGAATCCGTTCGGCTCTGCGGGACATCATGTTGCCGGAGGTTGATACGCGATTCTGCGCCATTGGCGACGAAAAGTATCTTTCCTACGCATGTGGGGAAATCGCGCGCAATATCCGTCTGCACGCCGATGTTGAAGAGGCGAGAATCAAGGTGCAAGAATTCGGTTATAAGACCGACATCGCCATCCTCGATAGGGGCCGCGGATTCCGAGCGACGTCCGATGCTACGGTTGAGCCTTTCTGGCAGTCGCGCGAAGCGGATCCCGGCTTGGGACTTGGCCTGTATCTTGCCCGGCGCCATATTGAAGGCTGTGGCGGCCGCCTGCAACTGGGCAGCAGACCCGGCAAAGGCACGCTTGTGAAGATTTCACTGCCCTGCCTGCCCTGAAACTGCTGATCCCGTTTTCTCCGAAGATCTCCTTTCCATACGCCGGCGTCGCCGCTGACCGCGATGGTGAAACTGCGCTATAATCTCGCGCGGGAAGCCACACGGGGAGAAGGAACATGGGTCGAGACAAAGTATTTGTCACACGTGAATTGCCGCCGGCGTCATTGGATCGCCTCGCCAAGCACTGCGAAGTGGAAGTCTGGCATGAATTCCTGCCGCCCGATTACGATGTGATTCTGGACAAGATTGGCGGGCTTGCTGGCCTGCTCTGTCTGCTCACGGACCGCATCGACGCGCCGCTGATGGACGCCGCCCCGCAGATCAAAGTTATCAGCAATCTGGCGGTCGGGTACGACAATATTGACATCCCCGCCGCCAGCCAGCGCGGCATCCCCATCGGCAACACGCCCGGGGTCCTGAACGAAACCACGGCCGACTTCGCCTTCGCCCTGCTGATGGCGACTGCTCGCCGGATTCCGGAGGCGCGGCAATATATCCAGGACGGCAAATGGCTTACCTGGCACCCAACAGTCTTATCCGGTCAGGACGTATTCGGCGCAACGCTGGGCATCATCGGCTGCGGACGCATCGGCGCCGCGGTCATGCGCCGCGCGCAAGGCTTCAATATGCGCATACTGGTCAGTAGTTTGGAGAGCGCCGACGAAATCCGACAACTGGGCGGGGAAAAAGTGTCGCTGGACGACCTTCTGGGCCAGAGCGATTTCGTGAGCCTGCACGTTCCTTTGACAGACGAAACGCACCATCTGATCGGCGAGCGCGAACTGAAACAGATGAAACCAACTGCCATTCTGATCAATACGGCGCGCGGCAGCGTATTGGATCCGCAGGCGCTTTACGCAGCGCTGCGCGACGGCGAAATCCTGGCCGCGGGACTGGATGTCACCGAACCCGAGCCCATCCCGCTCGATGATCCCCTGCTCACGCTTGACAATTGCCTGGTCGTGCCGCATATCGCCAGCGCCAGCGTCGCCACCCGAGCCAAAATGGCGGAGATGGCGGTGGACAATGTGATTGCCGGCTTACAAGGGCAACCGTTGCCGACCTGCGTCAACCCGGAGATATATCAGCGCCGATGAGTAGCTCGCCATCCAACAATATGCCCCTTGGCCAGATACCGGATGCGGATTTGACAAATCAGGCGAGGTAGATGAGAATAAGCGCGCAACAGGTCGTCAAATGCAGGCGGCCGGTTACCGATTTGAATAAAAGAGAGTATTCTAGTATAATTCGCGTATAAGCATACAAGTGAACGACAATGTACGTCCTGTCCGGTGGGCAGGGCGTTTCGTCTACTACCCTCGCTGCTGCGTCCAATGAGGGGTAGATACAACTTTTAGCAAGGGTCGCCGTATATCTTGGTGATTGCAACACGAAAGGAACATATCATGGCGGAACGACGCATTCTGTTGACGCGGCAAGGCTACCATAAGCTGCAGCGTGAACTTAACGTGCTAACCAGCGAAGAAAATAACAAAGTCGCTGAGATGCTTGCCGAGGCCCGCGAAGACGATCAGGGCGAAGAGGCCGTTTTCTTCGACGCGATGGTATCGAAAGAGCGGCTGGACGAACGCGTATCGCATTTGCAAAATGTGCTGGCGCGCGCCGAAATCATCGACGCCGACGAAGATCCCGATACCATCACGCCTGGCAACCGCGTGACCGTCTACGACGCATCGGAGAAAGAGGAGTTCACCATGGATCTGCTCGATCACGAGGAGATCACCCATGGACGGCGCGGCGTATCCCTCGATTCACCGGTAGGCAAAGCCTTGCTCGGCAAACAGGTAGGCGATCGCGTCAAAGTGGAAGTGCCCGACGGCTTGGTCACCTACAAGGTGCGCAAGATTGAAATGATTCCCGATGAGGGCGGCTAGACTCAAATTGAAGTCCAGGAGGCGCTAGATCACAGCGCCTCTTTTCTGTTTGGCTCAGGTCGCTGAGGCCTTCTGCGCGAGTCTTTGCTGCTTCGCTATTGCAGCTCCAGCTCGTCGAGGTAATCCAGAATAGTCGACAGCAAGTACGGCGTCAGCGCAAGCGTGGCCGCTGCGACCTCCGGGTCAGTGCGCGCCAGATTTTCCGCGTCTTCCAGCAACTGTATCAGAGCGTTGGTGACCAGGGACATCCAGCCGATCGTCTCCATCATGACATCGCTCAGCAATTCGGGGTTGCGCTGCGCATTCAGCACCAGCCAGGATGCCGCTTCCATCATGGGCATCATCGCCATCATGGCCGCCGACAGGCTTAACATCATGACGCGCTGCATTTCCGGCGACAAACCCGATTTTTCGGTCTCGGCCTGCATGGTAGCCGCCACCCGCGCCATGATGGTTGCCGCCAGGCGCGCGGGAGCCCGCTTCTGCGGCGCGCGGCGCAGCAAGTTGTCCACCCGCTGCAATCGGCTGTATTCATCCGCTGCCGATTCGTCCCGCCGCAAGATTTCGACCAGCTTGCTCGCCATTTCTTCGGACAGCTGCCCATCCAGCGCCTCTTGCATCATATCCTGCTGAGGCAGGCTCCGCTCATCGGACATCTCAGGTTCCTTTCCTGCCGGGGTCGGCCAGCCTGCTGCCGCTTCCGTCCAGAATGGACTCGTCAAGCAAGTCTGCCAGTTTCTTGCGCGCGCGGTGCAGGCGGCTCTTGATCGCGCTCTCGGTCGTATTCATGGCTTGCGCGATCTCGGCGTATGAATACTCATACCAGTAGCGATAAATCACCGCCAGGCGATAATGTTCGTCCAGTTGCAGCAACAGCTGTTGAATGGCGTCTTTCAGCTCCAGTTTGAGGGCAGCCTGCTCCGGCGTGGGGTCGCTGCTGCTCAAAGCCAAGGCTGCCGCCGTCGGCTCGTCATCCAGCGAGACGTATTGCACCCGCCGTTTGCGCAGCCGATCAATACAATGATTGGACGCGATAGATAGCAGCCAGGTCTTGAACGAGCGCGAGATATCATAACGGTGCAGATTGCGGTGCACGCGCAAAAAAGTCTCTTGCGAGGCATCTTCCGCCTCACCGCTTTCGCCCAACATCCGATAGCAAAAGTTGTAAACCGGATCATGAAACAGATGGACCAGTTCGGCGAAAGCCTCTTGATCGCCCAGCCTCGCTTTGATAACCCAATCTACCACTATGCGATCTTGTTCCGTCACGGACCTTCCCCAACCATGGAGGATGAATGCGCCGGGCTATAGATTTCCCGCTTCCCCTTAGGCAAGGGGCAGTCGCAGCGCGTTTCCTATTATGTAGCGTGATTGGCGGCGGCAAAAGCAAGAAACGCGTTAGAATGGCGGCTCTCATGCGTTGATCAGCAGCACGGCGGTAGCGATGTTGGTCGCCAGCGGCACATTGTGCACGTTACAAATGCGCAGCAGGCCTTGAATATCCGGATCATGCGGATGCTTGCCCAGCGGGTCGACAAAGAAAAAGACCGCGCTGATTTTCCCCTCGGCCACCATCGCCGCAATCTGCGCGTCGCCGCCGTAGGGTCCGGAAAGCATGCGTTTGACCGGCAGCCCAGCTTTTTCAGTGATAAGCTTACCCGTTGTGTTGGTTCCGACCAAATCGAATTCCGCTAGCCGCTGGTGATGATCCTTGACGAATCCGACCATATCGGCTTTTTTGCCGTCATGCGAAATCAGGGCCAGCGTGCGTCTCTTGGTTTGTTTTGGCATATTGCCTTTTGTCCTCAGCCATTCGATTCAAGCAGCGGCGCCTTGACCGTGCAACCGCCGACAAACGATGGCATTGCGCCACTACAAGCAAGCTATACGCGCTAAAAGCCAAATGGTGTCAGGTCAGCGTTCCGGCGCGGCCGGCGCACCAACCGGGCGGGGATCGACAGCGGCCGGTGGTAATTGGTGAAGCCGAACAAACTCTTGAAGCGCTGATTCATTTTGTACGCTTCTTCGTAGTAGCCCTCAAGCTGCTCCATCAATGCCGACCAGGGCC
This sequence comes from Anaerolineae bacterium, assembly GCA_021296115.1. Lineage (GTDB taxonomy): Bacteria > Chloroflexota > Anaerolineae > Aggregatilineales > Phototrophicaceae > UBA6055. The sequence goes on from JAGWBC010000101.1 coordinate 8,636, forward strand.
GCTCCTCGGCCATCTTGCGCGCGTTGCGGCTCATTCGCCGGCGGACCTCCGGTTGATCGCGCAGCTGCTGGACGACCTCGACGAAGGCCTGCCGGACCGGCTCCACGACAATACCGCTGGCGCCGTCTTCCACGACATCAGGCGCGCCGCCCGCGTTCACGACCACTGACGGCAACCCCGAGGCCATCGCTTCCTGGATCACCTGGCCGAAGGTCTCAAATTCGCCGGGGAATACAAAGACATCGGCGCTGGCATAAGCTTGCGCCAGCTCATCGCCGATGAGGTAGCCGGTAAAATGTGTGTCCGTCGCAGCAAAGACTTTCTCCAGTTGCTCTCGCAGGGCGCCGTCGCCGATGATCGTCAAGGCGATGCCGGGCGACTTGGCGGCGTCCAAGAGCAAGTCAATCCGCTTTTCATTAGCGAGACGCCCAACAAAGATGCACAGCAACGAATCCGGATTGCGGCCGTTGAGCAGGCGCTGGCGCATTGCCGGGCGGGCATGCCGCGGATTGAAGCGTTCGGTGTTCACCCCCCGCCCCCAGTGCCGGACGCGGCGATAGCCCGTGGCGCGCAATTCGCGAATGATGGTGCGCGTCGGCGCCAGCGTCAGGTGGCAGCCATTGTGAATATAGCGCAACCAACGATTGACGGGACCCGATAGCATGGGGAAACCATACTGTTCGGTGTAGCCGGGTAAATCCGTCTGGTAATTCGCGATTACCGGCAAGTTCAAATGCCGGCCCACTGCCATGCCGTTCACCGACATCGCCGCCGGACTGAACAAGTGAATCAGGTCCGGCTGAAACTCCTCGATATGGCGCGCGACAACCGGATTCGGCAGAGCCATGCGCGTCTCGGGCGCTTGCGGCAGGCTGATGGAGGGCAAGGGAATCACTTGCGAATCACCCACTTGATCAACGGCGATATCCGGGGCGAAAATTAGCACTTGCCGGCCCGTCTCCTGCAGATAGCGAATTGTCAAATACGAGGTCTTTACTACGCCATCGACTTTGGGCAGGAACGACTCCGTCAGCACCGCGACTTTCTTCACCGACGCGAAGGCAGCGCTGGCGTCTCGCTGCTCCAGCAAGCTGGGCATGCCGAAGAATTCGTCCGGGTTTTTGTGCTGTTGAGCTTGCAGATTCTCAAGAAGACGATGCGTTTGCATGACGCTGCCGCCCCACGAAAATGACCGCTGCTAAAAGTGTAACATACTAGAAGGTTTCTAATAAACGGATCAGCTTACATTTGACCGCCGCAGTTGCCGCTTATGGCAGGGGGCAGTCGAACTGTCGATTTGATGTTTATCATACTATACGCGAAATTCGAGCCGCGGTAACGAATTGATTAAATTCGCTAAGCCTGGTCGCGTCCGTACAGCGCCCGATAGATATTATAGTTGCGGTATATGAACTGCACGTAATGACGCGTGGAGTCGATAGTTATCGCAGACATGAACAGGTCGGGGTCGCCGCCGGAGAGCGCGTTCCAGTCGTAGGCGCGGCCCGGTCCCGCGTTGTACGCTGCCAGCGCCGCAATTGCGTTCTGGTCGATATAGAAGGCGCCAAATGCCACACCCGCATAAGGGCGAAAGAGGTCGCTGTGCTGATAATCCGGCCAATTCAATTGCTCGGCGATGTACTGCGCCGTCGACGGAATCACCTGCATCATGCCCTTCTCGCCCGCGCCAGCTGTAGCGAAGGTGTTGAACAAGCTCTCCTGGCGGATTAACGAAAGCATCAGCAAGGGGTCGATGCCGCGCGCTGCCGCCTCTGGCTGGATGACGTCGATATAATAAGCTGGAAAGCGCAGCCGGGCCAGGAAAGGCGGAACTTCCAGCGTTCCCATGCCCGAGGCGATGATGACATCCGCAGCCGCGATGATGCTCTCGCGATAGATGCCCAAACCGCGCAGATATAACGCCAGCCGATAGCTATCCAGCACATTGCCCTCGTCGCGCGCTTCATCCACCATATCTTCAAACTCGATGAAGGCTTCGTCAAAGGCGCTGACCGCGTACAACTCTCGCCCGCGAATCATGCGGGGATCGTCGTTGAGCGCGGTGCTCAGGCGCCAAAGACTGCCCTGCTCTTCGACGCCAAAGGTCTGCCGCAGCCACTGCTCGGCAGCAGCCAACTCGGCGCCTTCATCGAAGTCGAATCGCCAGGCATCGGGCGGGTGGAAGGGCTGAATGCCGAGGCGGAAATCAGCCGAGCGCGCCGCGAAATAGCTGTCGGGCGCCGCTGCGATCGCCAAGTCAAAGGCTTGCTGGGCCAAGTCTTCCTCGCCTCGCATCAGCCCAATCCGGCCCATCCACAAATAAGCAGCCGCCTGATCCTGGCCGCTGGTCAAGCTGGCGATGCGCGCGTAGAGGTTTTCAGCGACCGCCCACTCCTCGTCCCTGACGGCGGCGGACGCGGCGTTAAATAACCCGTTGATGGTGAATTCATGATCGGGATAGCTGTCCGCGAGGCGGGTAAACACTTGCCGCGACAGCGCTGTTTGGCCCTTGGTGCCGTACAAGTAAGCCGCTCGCCACAAAGCCACGCCGGCCGTCTGCTCAAACAGCGGATAAGTATCGGCTATTGAGAGATAAATCTGAATCGCAGCCGGGCTGTCACCGGCCAGAAAGCGCGTCCGCCCGCGCTCAAGCAGCGCCTCGCCAAAGAGCGGATCCTGCGGATACTGGTCGATAATGGTCTGGAAGGCTACGGTAGCGGCATCCGAATTGCCGATCTGCCGATAGGCCCGCCCTAAGGTCAAGAACAGGTCAGCCGGTATGGCGGCCAGTTGATGCGTCGTGGTGTATTCGTTGAAGGCAGCGATGGCGGCTTGGTAATCGCCCGCGCTGTAGGCCGCCCGGCCGCGCTGCAATCCGTCGTAGGAGACGCCCTGCTGGCTCAGCAAGTCCAGGGCTCTCCAGGCGGTAGCCGTGCCCGCGTAATTCTCTATCAGCGCCCGCAAGCGATCAACGCCCGCGGCCAGGTCGCCGCCGGCTATCGCAGCCTGCGCCGCGCTGAATGAGATATTGGCGCGGTAAGGCGCATTGCGCGCCACAGCCAGGACCGCGTCATATTGCGCAAGGGCATCGCCGTAGCCCTCGAGCTTGATGTAGATTTGCGCCAGCTTTTCCCGCAGCACCAGCAGCGGCACCTTGGACCGCTTGGCGCTGATGGCGCGCTCGTAGTTATTTAAGGCCGCGTCCGTTTGACCGAGAGCGATCTGCGCATCGGCCATTCGCTCATAAACATAGCTGTCGATCAAGCCGGGGCGCAGCGAAATGTACTGCTGCAAATCGGCAATCGCCGCCTCCCATAGCGACAAGCCGATTCGGGCGTCAGCGCGCAAGAAATAAGCCTGCGCGATCTGCGCGCTACTGGGAAAGTCAGTGACGAGCAAGGTAAAGGCATCGGCCGCCTGCTGGAAAAAACCGGCCCGCAGCGTGACCTGTCCCAAGCGAAATGCCGCCTGCGCCCGCTCTTGCGGCGTGATGGCGCTGCCGTAAGCCAGGAGCCTTCGGTAGATGCCGGCCGCGTCTTCCAAATAGCCGTTAAGCACCAGCCGATCGCCCTGCTGAAACAGCTGCGCAGGCTGCACTGTCGGCGTCGCTGTTGGCGCCGGCGTCGGTGTGCTTGTGGCGGTTTCAGCAGGGAGAGCCTGCGCCTCTACCGGCAGCGGCGTGGCCGTGACGTAGATGATGTTGTCTTCATTCGGTGTCGGCAGCGTACTGTCGGCGCTGCGCATATTGCAGGCGCTCACGAAAAAACACATTGCCAGCACGATATTGCGAAACCGCAGCATATAAGAGAATCCGCCGGATAAGTCCAGTTCGGTCATGTTACGAAGCCCGAGTCAGCTTGTCAAGCAAGCTCGCGGGAATCTAAGTAACTCCAAGAAAGTAGTGCGACAAAAAAATAGGACGTTGTAGGGGCGATTCTGTGAATCGCCCGTTGCTGTAATCGCGAATTTTCGGGCGACATACAGAATCACCCCTACAATTCGATCTTGTGCGGAATTTAGCATGACTAACTTGGAGCTACTTAGTCTCCCGGCGGTTTCAATTCGCCCGCCAGCCAGGGCAATCCGTAGCCGACGATCAGGTGACCCGCTTCGGCCAGGGCTTTGCCCAGTGAATCCGTATCGCGATAGCTCCACCAGTGATCCGCCGTCGGCAGTATGTTGACGCCGAAGTCTTCCACCACCAGCCGGCTCAGATTGCGGATCTCGGCGCCGCCTCGCGCCTTATGCGCGCGCGTCAGCTGCACACGGAAGCGTGACGCCGAACCGCTGGACCACATGGTGTCGCTATAGACCAGGACCTGAAAGTCGATGATGCCTAATATACCGTCGTCAAAGTCCTTGGCATAACGAAAGCGCCCGCCCGCCGATTGCAGCGGCGACTGCTCACGCTGATAGCCCGCCGCGGCGAAAGCCTGCCCCACCACCGTGTGAAGCAGGGCGCTGAAATACTCTTGACCCGTTTGTCGCGTCTGCTGCATAACGTGCCGCCGCGGTCCAGCTACCGGTCCTTCAGCGCCGCCGCCGTGTCCTCAGCGGTGGTCACCGGCAGACGGCAAGCGAAATTGCGGCAGACGTATACTGTAACTTGCCCATCGACCAGCGCTCGTTCGCTGAGCAGCGGAATCACCTCATGCCGCGCCACGTCATCACGGGACCAGGCGGCGATCATGTTCGGGCGGTAAGGCAGGCGCAAGGTCGATAGGATATCGCTGCCCCCCGCGCTCTCCAGATCGCCGATAACCGCGACCTCGTCTATGCCGCGGATGAGCATATCGGCGGCGTTCAAGGACTCGGCAAATGCCTGCGGATACTGCCCCATGGCGTCGCTCAGTTTCCGCAGCACCTCTCTGCCGGCTTCGTCATAGCTCGAGTCGCCGGTGTAGGCCGAGAGCCGCAGAAGCTGCTTCGCCATCATGGCGTTGCCCGATGGCGTCACATTGTCCTGCAAGTTGCGCGGCCGTACGATCAGCGACTCGTGATCGTCGCTCGTATCGTAGAACCCGCCATCCGCCGACTTAAATCGCGCCAGCGCTACCTCCGCCAAGCGCCGCGCCTCGACGAAAAAGCGCTCCTCAAATGTCGTCTGATACAACTCCAGCAGCGCATCGACGAGGTTGGCGTAATCTTCCAGGTAGGCATTAAGCGTACTGCGCCCGTTTTTATGCGAGCGGAAAAGCCGACCCGCGTCGCCGACCATGTGTTTGAGCAGAAACTCGCCCGACCGGCGCGCGGCATCCAAATAGTCCGGACGTCCCAAAACACGCGCCGCTTCCGCCAGGCTCGCCAGCATCATGCCGTTCCATGCGGTCAGAATCTTGTCATCTAAGAGCGGCGGAATGCGCTGGCTGCGGATAGTGTAGAGTTGATCCTTGATTTGCGATACTGCCTGCTCCAGTTGCCCGAGGCTCAAGCCCAATACTTCGGCCGTCTCGGCAGGCGGGCGAGGAATGAAGAGTATATTCGAGCCCTCAAAATTGCCTTCCGCGCTCATGCCAAAGTACTCGACAGCGATCTCCAATGCCCGCGGCAAATTGTCGCTAATGGGCGCCAGCGCTTCGCGAGCTTCTTCAATCGTCCAGACAAAGAACTTCCCTTCGACGCCTTCGGAATCGGCATCGGTCGCGCTGTAAAAGCCACCCTCGGCTGCGGTCATCTCGCGCAGCATATAATCGTAGATGTCCTCAGCGACTTGCCGAAAGAAATCGTCACCCGTAAGCTGCCAGGCATGCAAATAGAGGCGGCTCAATTGCGCATTGTCGTAGAGCATCTTCTCGAAATGCGGTACCAGCCAGTGCGCGTCGACGCTGTAGCGGGCGAATCCGCCGCCCACCTGATCGTAAATGCCGCCCTGCGCCATCTTGCGCAGCGTAAGCGTCGCCAGTTGCAGCACCCGACTGTCTTGCGTCCGGTCGACATACCGCAGCAAGAACTCCAGGCTGATGGGATGGGGGAAATTCGGCTGGGCGCCAAAGCCGCCGTTGGCCGGGTCCATGGCGTCCATCATCTTCAAAGCCGCCTCGTCCAGCAGCTCCAGCGTCAAGCCGCTGTCATCCGCGCGGCCGATGCCTAACACATCCCGTTTCAGCGCCTGATGCAGATTGTCCGCCTGCGCCTCCAGCTGATCGCGCTTATTGCGATAGGCATCGTGCACCGCTCCCATCAACTGTTGAAACGATGGCATGCCGTAGCGGCTCTCTTTGGGATAATAGGTGCCGCCATAAAATGGTCGCCCGTCAGGCAGCAGGAAAACGGTCATGGGCCAGCCGCCTTGGCCGGCGACGGCTTGAACCGCCTGCATGTAAATATCGTCGACATCCGGCCGCTCTTCGCGATCCATTCATCATCTCAGCCGTGGCCTCGTCCTCGAAGCTTTCATGCGCCATCACGTGGCACCAGTGGCAGGCGCTGTAACCCACGCTGAGCAAAACCGGCTTGTCCGCTTCGCGCGCGATGCGAAAGGCTTCGTCCGACCAGGGATGCCAGTCCACCGGATTGTCCGCGTGCTGCAACAGGTAGGGGCTGCTCTCGTCTTTCAGTCGATTCATCAGATGCCTCGTTCCCAGTATAGTAAGCTGGCTTCGCAGTCGGCAGCCGCTGGCGCTTGGTAGCTAAGCATAATGGACATCTGCCTTAAGCGATATCGTCAGTCCCGCGGCGCGCGTCCGCGCCAAGCGCATTTCTAAGACAATACTTGCACAGTTCGCTGTCCTGATACGCTATAATCAGACTATACAAACCACATTTTGCGGGTACTATCACTCCATGCAATTCTGGGAAAACAATAACAACGAGGACAGCGGCAACAGCGGCAATAGCAATCGACCACCGCCGCCGCCGCCGAATTGGCGCCGCTGGGTGTCGCCGGGCCTGCTGGTTCTGGTCATGCTGCTCGCCTTGATTTCTTCGCCAGGTCTCTTGGGCGGCATTTCGTCGACGCCGGAAATCGCCTACTCCGACTTCTACGAGCAGATGATGCTCAACAACGTATCGGCTTTCGATTACCAGGATACAACCGCCATCGTCGGCGAATTCAAGAGCAGCATTGTGGTCGTCGCGCCCTCGGGCCGGACGCAGAGCGTAAGGCGCTTCACCACGCAAATCCCGGTCTTCGCCGGTCCCGAAATCGAGCGTCTGCGACTGCGGAACGACATCAAGCCGGTTAATCAGGAATACAGCAGCACGTCGCCTTGGCTATCGATTATCTTGAATTTCCTGCCGCTAGTGCTCATCATCGGTTTCTTCGTTTGGATGGGTCGGCGGGCCCAAGGCCAGATGAATGGCATCTTTTCCTTTGGTCAATCACAGGCGCGCGAGAAATCGCCCGAGATGCCGGCGATACGATTCGACGATGTCGCCGGGCAGGACGCGGCCAAAATGGAACTCACGGAAGTTGTGGACTTCCTTAAACAGCCCGAAAAATACGTCAAAGTGGGCGCGAAAGTGCCACGCGGCGTTCTGCTGATCGGCCCGCCCGGCACCGGCAAGACCTTGATGGCGCGCGCGGTCGCTGGCGAAGCCAACGTGGCCTTCTTCAGCATCGCCGCTTCGGAATTTGTCGAGATGTTCGTCGGCGTGGGCGCCTCCCGCGTGCGTGACCTCTTCAAGCGCGCCAAAGAAAACGCCCCGGCGATCATCTTTGTCGACGAGATCGACGCCGTTGGCCGCCGGCGCGGTACCGGCTTGGGCGGCGGGCACGACGAGCGCGAGCAAACGCTGAACCAGTTGCTGTCTGAAATGGATGGCTTCGACAACGACACCAATATCGTCATGATCGCCGCCACCAACCGCCCCGATGTGCTGGACCCGGCGCTGCTGCGGCCCGGCCGTTTCGATCGCCAAATCACCGTCGACCTGCCCGACGTCAAGGGACGGCACGAGATTCTCAAGATTCATACCAAGAACAAGCCGCTGGGCAACAACGTTGAGCTGCAGTCGCTGGCGCGGGCGACCATCGGCTTTTCCGGCGCCGACATCGCCAACCTGGCCAATGAAGCGGCCATGCACGCCGCCCGCTATGACCGGCGCCTCATCACCATGTCGGATTTCACGACTGCCTATGAGCGCATCCGCCTGGGCACCAAGCGCCCGCCCCTGTCCAATGACAAAGATCGCCGCATCACCGCTTATCACGAAGCCGGTCACGCGCTGGTCTCGTTCTTGATTCCCGACGCCATGGCGCTGCTCAAAACCACGATTATTCCGCGCGGGCGCGCCTTAGGCGTGGCCTTCTACATGCCCAAGGACGACTCGCTGCACCAATCGCGCAAACAACTGGAAGCCTATGTTCGCGTGGGGCTGGCCGGCAGAATCGCCGAAGAAATCGTCTTCGACGATGTCACCACCGGCGCCGCCAACGATATTCAGCAAGTGACGCAGATCGCCCGCCGCATGGTCAAGATGTTCGGCATGAGCGATTCAGTCGGCATGGTCAATTATGGCGACGACGGCGAGCAGCCCTTCCTCGGTTACTCCATCACCAGCGGCCGCGACTACAGCGACGACACCGCCTCAAAGCTCGATGCCGAGATCAAACGCATTATTGATGTGGCCTACCAGGAAACGCGTGAACTTCTGGACGACCATCGCTCAGAACTTGATAAGCTGGCTGAGTTGCTGCTTTCCAAAGAAACCGTGGAGCGCGGAGAGATCTTGCGCATTCTGGGACTGGAAGACGACACGGACGAGTTTGTACCCAAGTCAGTCGCCCAGCACCTGCGCGAACCCGAAAATGCCGAGCAAAACGGCTCGGATAAGAAGGAAGCAATCGACGTACAAGAATAACCCCATGCCTGTGTGAGCGTCAGATTCAAATTGAGGGAAAAGAAGGCGAGGCGCGTGACCTCGCCTTTTGTGTTGCGGATTACTGCGCCGCCGCCTGGACCTCGGCGATGATCTCGTCTTGAACGTAGGTAGGCACTTTGTCGTAGCGGTTGAAGTCCATGGGGTAAATGCCGCGCCCGCCGCTCATCGACCGCAAGTCATTGCCGTAGCGCAGCATCTCGGCTAACGGGACTTCAGCGGTCACGACACTCTTGAAGCCAATCGTATCCATACCCTGCACGCGGCCGCGGCGCGTATTCAAGTCGCTCATGACATCGCCCATCATGGTCTCGGGAACGGTAATCTTGACATCCATGATCGGCTCGAGCAAGACGGGCTTCGCCTTGCGAAAGGCGTCGCGGAAGGCCTCGCGCCCTGCAATCTGAAAGGCGATGTCTTTGGAATCTACCGGGTGTTCCTTGCCGTCAAAGATGTTGACTTTCACCCGCTCGACCGGATAGCCCGCGATTACGCCATCGGGCAATACCGCGCGAATCCCCTTCTCGGTGGAGGCGACGAATTGCTGCGAGATGGCCCCGCCAAATACGCTCGACTCGAATTCGAAGCCTTCGGGGTTCGGCTCAACTTTCAGGTCAACCCGGCCATATTGCCCGGCGCCGCCGGTCTGCTTCTTATGTGTATAGCTCGATTCGGCATTGCTGGTGATCGTCTCCCGATAGGGCACCCTGGGCATGTCGGTGTCGATATTCACGCCCAGTGATTCAGCCCGTTTCAGCGTCACTTCCAAGTGAATCTGGCCCATGCCTTCGAGCACGGTCTGACGCGTATCGCCATCTTGCCGCCAGCGCAGCGTCGGGTCCGAGTCGCATAAGTTGCTGAGCGTGGGGCCCATCTTGGCGCTGTCAGCCTGCGCCCGCGGCGTGACCGCCAGCATGTAAAGCGGCGCGGGAAAGTCGGGCTTGGCGACGCGGATGCTAGCATCTGAATCCACGAAGGTATCGCCGGTTTTGGTATTGGTCAGCTTGGCGACCACGCCGATATCGCCGGCATGCAGTTTGTCGACCGGCAGCTGCTCCTTGCCGCGCATGACGAAGAGCGAATTGAAGCGTTCCTCCGTGCCGCTGTTGCCATTGAGGTTGCGCCCGTCGCTGGATATCGTCCCCGAGAATATGCGGAAATAATTCAGGGTGCCCACGTAACGATCGTTGAGCGTCTTGAAGACATAAGCAGCCAAGGGGTCGTCATCGCTTTGCGGCGGCTGCAAGACATCAGGGTCATCGCCGCGCATGATATTGACCCGGCGCTCGGCTGGGGACGAGGCATAGGCCACCAGCGCTTCGATCAAAGGAACCGTGCCGATGTTCTCCGTAGCCGACGTGGCGAAGACCGGCACCGTCTTGAGCTCCGGCGAGCGCGATGCCTGGCGCATGCCCTGGCGGATCTCGTCAAATGATAGCGTTTCCTCTTCGAAATACTTTTCCAGTAGCTCGTCGTCCGCTTCCGCCGCCGCTTCCATCAATTCCATATTGGCTTCTTCGAGCGCGTCGGCGTACTCGGCCGGCAAATCAGCCGGCGAAGACCCTTCCTGGTAGTAGGCCTTCTGGGTCAACGCGTTCGCCACGCCTTTGAAGTCGGCTTGCGCGCCGATGGGCAGCATCACCGGTATGAACTTGTAGTCTTCAAACTGGCTTCGCAGCTGCTCCAGCACTTGCTCAAAGTTGGCGTTCTCACGGTCCATCTTGTTGATCACGACGATCACCGGCTGCTCGCTGGCGCGGGCGTATTCCCAGGCCAACTCAGTGCCGACTTCGACGCCCGAAACGGCGTCAACGACCACCACAACCGAGTCGGCAACCAGGATGGCATTCTTGAGCTCGCCCTGAAAATCGGTGAAGCCGGGCGTATCCATGATATTGATCTTGACATCGTCAAACTCAACGGGCGCCAAAGATGTGGAGAGCGACAAGCCGCGCTCGCGCTCCTCATCGTCCCAATCCGAGATCATATTCTTTTCCGAGATATGTCCCATGCGGGTGGTGGCGCCGGTGTTGTACAGCAGCGCTTCAACCAGCGAGGTCTTGCCACAACTTTGATGCCCGACTAGAGCGACATTTCTGATGTTTTCAGTCTGATATGCTTTCATGTGGGGGTCGCCTCCCAATCAGCGCCTGCCATTTGCCTGCGCGCGAACAGAATCCGACTCAACAGGAGCCGACAATAGGAAGGATTTTATAGGCGCGCAAGCCGATTGTCAAAGTCGCAGTTTGCGCAGGGGTGGCCGATCCAAGGCCACAGGTTAGCGCCTGCGCAAGTAGCGACCTTGGGATAGTATTGACTAGCTTCATACACATGCTCAGCCAATTCAAAGAGCCCGCATACTTCCCGGAGGAGAATCAGTTGCGTAAATTCGCCGCGAATCTCCTGATTGCATGCCTCGCCATCGTGCTCGCGCTAGCCCTGCTGGAGGCCTTGGTGCGTCTTGCCGGCTACACCGACGCCGACGGACGATTCTCTTTCCTGGACTTCACTTTGGAGCCCCTGGGCTTGCCCTTGGAAAAACTGCGCGCTCCCGTCCAGCAATATCTGGACCTGGAAGATATTTCCACGGTCATCTATGACGAGCGTCTCGGTTGGACCTACCGACCACATAGCGTGCGCCAAAACGGCGCCTTTACGATTAATGGCGCCGGCATCCGCGCCCAGCGCGAATACAGCCAACTGCCGCCTGCGGATCACCTGCGCATCGCTCTGTTTGGCGATTCATTCACCGCCGGCGACGATGTCAGCGACGCTGAAGTATGGGGCGCGCGCCTCGAGCTGCTGCTTCTCAATGCCGGCATACGCGCGGAAGTCTTGAACTTCGGCGTCGGCGCCTATGGCATGGACCAGGCCTATCTGCGCTGGCTGCATCAGGGCAAGGCTTTTGAGCCGGACATCGTGATATTCGGCTTGCAGCCCGATAACCTCAAGCGCAATCTCAACATATTTCGCCAATTGATGAATAGAAGCGGTCCGCCGCTGACCAAGCCCCGCTTCGCGCTTGCCGATGGCGGGCTGGATCTGCTGAATTCGCCCGCGCTGCCGCCGGATCAACTGGTCGCCGCCTTCGAGAATTTCGCGGATCAGCCGCTGGCAGACTACGAGTATTACTATCGCAGCCGCTACCAGGCATCGCACTGGTGGGCGTCCAGCCGGCTCGCCAGTTTATTGTATGAAGCGCTGAAACAAGAAGACGCCAGCCCAGATATGTACGGTAGCGTTGGCGAAGGCGGGCAACTGGGCAAAGCCATCATCGACGCCTTTGCCACGGACGTCATGGAAGAAGACGCGGCCTTTATCGCGCTGCACTTGCCCTTGCAAGCCCACCTAGTTTGGCGGCTCAATGGCATCGCCGCGCCCTTTCAATTCCTGCTTGATCACTGCCGCGAATCTTATAACTACATCCCGTTTGAAGACCACTTGCAGCCCGACCACGCCAACGACGAATTCTGGAGCGCTACCAAGCACTATGGGCCGGAGTTAAACGCCCTGCTGGCCGAGACCGTAGCGCAAGAAATCCAATCGTGCCTCCAAAGCGAAGCGTGCAGCCTGTCTCGCTTCGACGACTATTCCGCATTTCAGATCGCGGGCGATCTCGCGCGGGGCTAATTCAGCCAATATCATCATCCCGAATCCCAATATTACCTTGACTGTCATCGTGCTAGAATCTCAGCTTACAGTGGAGACGTTGAAACGTAATACGCCAATGACCTTTAGAGACCTCCGATTCCACTATGCTGCCACAGATCTCAGCGCGGATTCTTCCTTCATGGGCCAGTTTCGCGTATGATGGTAGCTTGGCTAGACGAGTTGTGCCTTGGGAATAGAGAGAAAGAATGATCGGGAAAATAGCGAAAGGCGCTCTGGCTGTTTGCGTCATCGTTTTGCTAACGCTGGCGACTCTGGAGCTGAGCATACGTCTGATAGGCTACACGGATTCAAACGGTCAGTTCCTTATCTTTGACCGTACTTTGCCGCCTTATGTTGTGCCGCTCGCCAGGATAGAGAGTGAATTACAGGAATACTTCAATAACAAGGAAGCGGTAACCCTTATTCCCGATCCCGCAACAGGATGGACTTATCGCCCGAATTCAAAACGCCAGGATGGGACGTTTACGGTTAACGGCGCCGGGCTGCGGGCCCTGCGCGAATATACTATGAAGCCCGCGGCCGATACGCTGCGCATCGCGCTATTTGGCGATTCATTTGTTGCCGGGGACGAAGTTACGGACGAAGAAGCATGGGCTTTGCTCCTCGAGCAAGAGCTCAACCGGGCGGGTCTCAAGGCGGAAGTGCTTAACTTCGGAGTCAGCGGATACAGCATGACGCAGGCCTTTCTCCGCTGGCAAGCGCTCGGCAAGCGTTTCTCGCCCGACATGGTAATTTTCGTATTTCAAGCTGAAAATCTTGATCGAAACGTGAATGTATTTCACCAACTCTACTGGCAAGGTGGCGCGGTATATTCCAAACCGCGCTTCATCATTGAAGACGGAAGTTTATCGCTAGTCAACTCGCCGGTCATTCCTCCGGAGGACTTGCTGGACGTGATGAGAGCATTCGACAGCCATCCCCTGGCTACGCATGAAGCATTCTACAAGGGCCGTGACGCTTCGTCTCCGATTTGGAGGATGAGCCGCGTGGCAGGCCTGCTATATGACACATTCAGTCACTTGAATGCTGTGGTTGCGCCGGCGCGAGTGTACGGAGCCGATAGCGAACGAGGGCAACTGGGAGAGGCGATAGTTGGCGCCTTTGCCGCAGATGTAGCCAGCAGCGACGCGACATTCACGGTGCTCCACTTACCACACAATATCCACTTCAGAGCATTCCACGCTGGCGAACGAGCGCCCTGGCAATTTCTGCTTGACCACATCCAGGATGTATACCACTTCATAAACGCCGAGGATTTCCTGGGAGTCGAATACACTGACGATTCCTACTTTCAGCCCTTCGCGCATTATGGACCGGAAATCAACGCGCGAATCGCCGAAGTTGTGTCCATGGAACTTGTCACGTGCATACAAGAGGATACTTGCCAATTGCCGCGCTTTGAGAATACCAGCGACATTTGGAAATAGCGCTTCTTGACTTAAGCTGTATTCAGAGCATTCTCAACGCGAATGGCGTGGAATCAGCCACAACGCCGTGATACTATAGTCGCCAGAAATCCAATACGAAAAACGAGGCTCCGTCCATGACCTCCAAGGACTTCCTGTTCCGTGACGGCATTGAAGAATTAGACCCCGAAGTTGCCGAGCTCATCCGCCACGAAACCGCCCGCCAACAAGACAAGCTCATCTTGATCCCGTCGGAGAGCACCGTGCCGGCTGCCGTGCGCAAGGCCCTCAGCTCCCCCTTTCACAACCTTTACGCTGAAGGCTATCCGCTGTCAAACTCGCGCCGGATGACACAAGCCCAGAAACTCGATTACGAACACCGACTGCCCGAAATCCGCCGCAATGCCGATCAGCGCTATTACAAAGGCACGGAATACGCCAATATCCTCGAGTCGCTGGCGCGGCGACGCGCAGCCGAACTCTTCCAGGGCAAGGGACTCTCAGCTGACGATCTTTATATAAATGTGCAGCCGCTTTCGGGCGCGCCCGCCAACAACGCCGTTTATTCCGCGCTGCTGGATGTCGGCGACACCGTCATGGGCATGGACTTGATCATGGGCGGCCATCTGACGCATGGCAGCCCGGTCAATCGCAGCGGCATTAACTACAACATCGTCAGCTACTCCATTAACCCGGAGAGCGAAAAACTCGACTACGAACAGATGATGCAGCTGGCGCTGGAGCACAAGCCGCGCCTGATCATCGGCGGCTTCAGCAGTTATCCTTTCGCCGCCGACTGGGACGAATATCGCAAGATCGCCGATGCGGTTGGCGCTTACTTGCTGGCTGATGTCGCCCACGTGGCCGGTTTGATCGCCGCCGGCGTTTACCCCAACCCGGTCGGCATCGCCGATGTCGTCAGCTTCACCAGCCACAAGACACTGAACGGACCGCGCGGCGCTGTTCTCATCACCCACCGGCGCGACCTGTCCAGCAAGCTCGACCGCGCAGTTTTCCCCGGCGAACAAGGCGGGCCGCATATTAACGCCATGGCGGGTTTGGCGGTCGCCCTGCGCCTGGCCACGACCGAGCGATTCCGCGACATGCAAACGCAAACTCTGATCAACGCCGAGCGGCTGGCGACCAAGCTGAGCAAGCGCGGCTTTCGCGTGCCCTACGGCGGCACCAACACGCACTTGCTGCTGCTCGACTGCAAGTCGATTGTCGGCGCCGACGGCACAACACTGAGCGGCGACATGGCCGCGCGCATCCTCGATCTGGCCGGCATCGTTGTCAATCGGCAGACGATCCCCGGCGACACGTCGGCGCTACGCCCCAGCGGCATCCGCCTCGGCGCCACCTGGCTGAGCCAGCGCGGCATCAACGAAGCTCAAATCGACGAGCTCGGCGACATTATCGCTGACGTGCTGGGCGCTTGCCTGCCCTTCAGCTTGACCGGCCGCGTTCGTCCATTGGCGCGCGCCAAGATTGACTTTGACCTGCTGCAAGCGGCGCTGCGGCGATCGCGCGCCCTCTCCGCCCAACTCGGCATTGATACGGATGCCGCGGCCGATGGCTACCCGCACTTCTATCAGCTGGATCACGACGCCGTTGAGAGCTGCCTCGAAATCAGTGTGAGCGGCGCGCCGTCTCTAACTGGAGATTTCCTGCAAATGGTCCTGTCCAGCGATGGTGAGCGGCAGCCGACGCGCGTCCTCGAGAAGGACGGCAGCGCTATGGCCAGCGGCAGCGTCGAGCGGCTCTCCCAGACCGAATATCGCCTGACCCTGGCCGGGTGGGCCGATCGCGCCGTCGCCTGGATACGCAGCCTCAGCGATGGTTTCGCGCTTTTCGACGACTCTGACGTACATGCCAAAGTACCGGGACCGGTATCGGTGCGCGTTATCGGCGCAGGCGAGCCGGAAATGCTCGCGGATAGCGCCGGCTACGCCGACAAAACTTACTGCATCGGCATGAACGGCGAGCTCTATCCGCGCCAACCGGCGGCCGATCTGCCGAAGTTTGAACCGGAGGTCGCCGCCGTAGACATGCTGCAGGAGACGCCATTGCACGCGCTGCACCTTGACTTGGGCGCGAAGATGGCGCCCTTCGCCGGCTACGATATGCCGCTTTGGTATCGCTCGGTCAGCGAAGAGCATAGCGCCGTCCGCAGCAGCGCCGGCATATTCGATGTGGCGCATATGGGCGTTTTCGACATCCGGGGCAGCGGCGCGGAAGACTTCCTCGATCAGATTACCACCAACGATGTCAAGCGCCTTAAAGTCGGCAGCTCGCATTACACCTACTTCCTCGATGTGGACGGCATCCCGCTTGACGACCTGATGATTTACCGGCTGGCGGAAGCACACTTCCTGGTGGTGGTCAACGCCTCCAATAACGACAAAAACTGGCAATGGCTGCAAGCCCTCATCAAAGGCGAGGTGATGATCGACCCACGCGACCCGAGCCGGCATCTGTCCGGCACGGACCGCTTCCAATTGCGCGATCTGCGCCTGCGGCAATGGGGCGCTGAGCGACGCGTCGATATCGCCTTGCAAGGCCCAAAGAGCCGCGACTGCTTGCTCTCGCTGGACGGCAGCGCCGACGACAAGGCGCGTATCAAGCGGCTGAAATGGGCGGGCGTGACGCAGGTTACGCTCGGCGGCTTCGACCTGATCGTCTCGCGCACTGGCTACACTGGCGAGCGCGTCGCTTACGAACTCTTCGCGCATCCCGATCAAGCTGCGCCGCTCTTCCAGGCGCTGGTTGCTGCCGGCGTGACGCCCTGTGGCTTGGCCGCCCGCGACAGCCTGCGCACCGAAGCCGGTCTGCCGCTCTATGGGCTGGAACTGGCCGGCGAGCTCAATATGAATCCGGCCGATGCCGGCTTCGGCGCCTACGT
>JAGWBC010000101.1:25475-28035 GCA_021296115.1 Anaerolineae bacterium
AAGTTCCAGGTCAGCCGCTTCCGCATGGACAACCGCGGCGCGCGCCCGGCCCATTATGGCGACCCCATCGTCAGCCCGCGCGGGCGCGTCGTCGGCAAGGTCACCAGCTGCAATATCGATTCGGAAGGTTACCAGCTCGGGCAGGCGCTGATGGAAAAGGGCTTCCGCAAAGTGGGCACGCAACTGGCGCTCTACGCCGGCACAGCCCGCGCCAAGACGACCGATCTGGGCAATCTCTCGCTCAGCGAGCGCATCAAGATGCCAGAGCCGGTCACGATCCTGACACGTTTTCCCCGGCGCAAGTGAGACGCAACCGCAGCGCTAGCGGCCGCCGCTCTCGTTGCGACCGAGGATCTCGGTGATGCGATCGTGATGGGCGAAGAGCACAAGTGTATCGCCGCCGCGCACCACGATGTCGCCGTTGGGGTGAACATCGGGCGAGCTGTCGTTTCCCTGATGCAGCAGGACGATGTCCGCTCCCTCGCTGTCTTGAATCGCGCCGACAGTTTGACCGTCCATGAAAGAATTATCTCGGACGACCAAACGGATCATGCTGTATTCCATGCCCGCAATATGCAAGTTCTGCGTAATCTCCGCGCCCACCGCCGCGCCAGCAAAGGCCGGTGCCGCCAAGTCGGACGCGCTAAGTACTTCGACGCGGAAAAAGCGCTCGATCTGCTGCGCCAACTGACGATCCCACATACGCGTCACCACCCGGACTTCCGGATTCATGTCGCGCACGCGCATGGTGACTTCGAGATTCACGTGGTCGTCTGAGGTCGCGACCACCACCGCTGAGGCCCGGCTCAGCCCGGCCGTTTCCAGCGCCTGTACCTGCCGGCCGTCGCCCGCGATCAAGGGCACATCGACATCATGCAGCGCTTCGTGAGCCTCCTTGCTAACGCCCAGGTCCACCGCTACGACTTCGAAACCCATCTGCGTGAGTTCGCGCACGATGCGCATGCCGGTATGGCCGATGCCGACCACGATAATATGCCGCTTGAAAGTTGATGCCACTGCTGCCTCCCAGGCGCTGCGCCTTTCCTCGCGATTGATGAAGAGCCGCAGAAAATCCGCCGCGCCCCGCCCCACGATGTACACCGCCAGCAGCGGCTGTATATACCAGAAGATGATCAGATAGGGCTCTTCCGGCACTTCTATCGAGGCTTCCAGCACCATCAGCGCCAGCATGATATAAGGCATGTCGACATAATTCAGCGGCTCATTGTCGGAGAAGTCGTTGTTGAGCTTCATGTAGATGTAGCCGCCGAGAAAAACGGCGAGAAAGAAGATGAACAGCGGCTGGCGAAACTCGCGAAATAACGCGCGTGTATCATGCCAGCCCACGCGAAGGATTCGCAGCTGTCTCGATTGCTTGCCAAGCGGCACTGCCTCAACGAGTTTGTGGCTGGGCACCCGGACTCCCTATCCATATTGCCGCGGCGATTATAGTGGTTTGAGCAAGGCTGCGACAGTGAAAGCTTAGTACTACACTATCGACCCGAGCTGATTCAGATCAGGCCATTCTGCAGCAGATATATCAGCAGCGACAAGGTAATCGGGCTGACCATCGTCGTGGCCATAATCAGGTTGAGCGCCAGATCCTGGTCGGTCCCGAATTCGTGAGCCAGCACGATGGTCATGACCGCGGTAGGCATGCCGGCCTGCAAAATGAAGGCGAAGCGCGCCGCGCCTTCCAGGCCGAATAACGAAGCAAAGAACACCGCCAGCAGTGGCGCCAGCAGCAAGCGGATCGCGCTGGCAGAGAAGACCAAGCGCCAGCCGCTGGGTTTTCCCAGCCCGCCCAGCTGCAAGCCCAGCAATACCAACATCAAGGGGATAGACGCGTCCGCCAAGAGCTGCGAAGTACGGCTCAGCGCCGGCGGCAGCTCGTTGATGCCCAGCCCCTTGAGCCCGAAAGCCAACGCCAGCGCGTATACCGACGGCGTGCGCAAAATGCTGCGCAGCGAACCCAGCATCGAAGCTTTGCCCTTGGACGATATGTAAACGCCCAGGGTATAGGCCGTGGTCGAACCCGCCACATAGGCAATGACGGCGTAACTCAGCGCCTCAGCCCCAAAGGCAAAGCTGACAACCGCCGTTAAAGACGAAGGTGGCCACCAACGCAGCGGCGCGCTCGTCCGGCTTGATCTTCCCCCAGCGCAGCGCCAGGAAGGCGATAGACGCGACCGTAAGCGCCAGCGCCACCGTGCCGCCATACATGCGCAAGAAGTCCCCGCCGCTGATATCACGCGTATACAGCGCGTTGAATGCCAGCGCCGGCGAAAAGACGTGGAACATCATGCGCGAAATCATGACCGGGCTGGTGTCAAAGCGGCGCCGCAGATACAGACCGACGCCGGCAATCGCCAGCACCGGCGCCAAGTTGTCGATGAATATGTTGAGCAGCTCAATCACGGGATTGCGTATCCACTCGGCGCGCGCAAAACAGAGCGCATGATACGCAGGCTGGCCGCACTGCTCAAGTGCGGCGCAATAGCCAAGCGTGCATTCGTCGCCGCTGATTCACCACAGAGACTCAGAGGGCACAGAGAATTCA
>JAGWBC010000102.1:0-479 GCA_021296115.1 Anaerolineae bacterium
CAGCATGACCCTCGAGCGGAAAGCCAAGCCGGTGGGCGCCGGTTTCCTCAATTGGGGCCAGCCCTTCTGCGACCTGCTCGATCACCCGGCGATTATGCCTGCCCTGCGCATGCGGCTGGGCGATGCCTTCCGGCTGGACCGGCTCTACGGCATGATCATGCGCCGCGGCATGTCCTACGGCAGCTTGCACGCCGATTATGGCGCCACCGCCACCAACGAGAATGTCCCGCCGGGCGAGTATTACGCCTTCCGCAGCAGCCAGATTTACGAGGGCTTCATTGTGGTCGCCTGGGCGCTGACCGACTCGGGCGGCGAGCACGGCGGCTTCTGCTGCGTGCCGGGCAGCCACAAGAGCCACTACAAGCTGCCGCGGCAAATCAGCGAGAACCACCATGAATCTCCGCATGTCGTCATGCCGGAGATGCCGGCCGGCTCGGTCATCCTCTTCTCCGAGGCGCTGACGCACGGCACGGCGCGCT
>JAGWBC010000102.1:599-9880 GCA_021296115.1 Anaerolineae bacterium
ATCCGGCACTTCCCGTCCTTGTTCGACGAGGTCGCAGTTTGAGGGACCTGCGCAGATTCAGTTGCCAGTTACATCAGGCGTATCGCCCTTGTCCGGCACGTAGGTCAAGCCCGTGAGGCCCAGCGCGCGCAGCGCCTCGCCCACCCGCTCGACATCACTGCGGTCGCCGGCGTCGTAAGTGCGAACACAGAGCAGACGCTCATCGCGATTGCTCGGGCCTTGGGTCGATACTTTGGACTTGTAGCCCAGCTCGCCCTGCGCCGTCAGCGCCTTGACCCGCTCCCAGGCGGCATCGACATCGGCGGCGGGCAGCGTGACGCGCCACTCGCCGGCCTTGGCCGTCGGCGCCGGGTAGTCGCCATCCGGCCGGTTGGCTTCGATCCAGTAGACGGCGCTGTAGTCCGAGGGGCGGGCGTTCTGGTCGTGCAGCATACGCGCGCGCTGCACCATCTGAATCAGATCGAGGTTGATCTCGGGCGAACCCTCGTCTTGGCTCATGCGCGGGCGCCGCTAGAGCGTGGTGGGCTGGCTGTTGATGTCGCTGTCGAAGCCGTAGCGGCCGATCAGCGGGACGAAGCGGCAGCGCAGCAAGGTGCGCGAGGTGAAGCGTTCGCCGCGGCGGGTAATCAACTTGAGCTCCTGCAAGTGCTCGTCGCCGATGGGCAGGATCATCTGGCCGCCGTGTTTCTCGAGTTGGGTGCAGAGGACATTGGGCAGGCGCGGCACCGCCGCCGTGACCATGATGCGGTCGAAGCTGGCTTGGTCAGGCAAACCCTGGCTGCCATCGCCAACGTGGATGTCGAGATTGTTGTAGCCCAGGTCGCCGATGCGCTCGCCGGCTTGGTCCGCCAGGCGGCCGACGCGCTCGACGCTGAACGTGTAGTGCGTCAGATGGCAGAGTATGGCGGTCTGATAGCCCGAGCCGGTGCCGATTTCCAGCACCGTTTGATGCGGCTTGAGGCGCAGGCGCTCGGTCATGAAGGCCACGATGTAGGGCTGCGAAATCGTCTGCCCTTCGCCGATTGGCAGGGGGCGGTCTTCGTAGGCATGGGGCTTGAATTCTTCCAGGACGAATTGGTGGCGGGGCATGACGCGCATGGCGTCCAGCACGCGGCGGTCGTTAATGCCGCGTTTCACCAGCTGCTCGTCGACCATGCGGTTGCGCTGACGAGCATATTCCCTTGAAGAAGGCATTCGTGCATCCAAATTATCGCTTGTATCCCGCACACTTAAACTATCACAATGCGCCATAGCGGGCAATCAATTTCGCGCCATGTTGCAGGGCAGCGCCCACTTGCGGAAGCCAAGGCGCCGGCTGGCTCTGGCGAACGGGACGATGTTTGTTAAATTATGCTGGAACGACGGTTTAGAGCGCTGAAAGCAAGAGATGGCCGATCAGGAAGCGAAGACGGCAACGCGACTGGATACGAGGCGGGTGCTGCCGGTGTTCCTGCTGGTCTTCGTCGATGTGCTGGGCTTGACCGTGATTCTGCCGCTGCTGCATCTCTACGCGGCGGCTTATGGCGCGACGCCGTTACAAATCGGCTTGACGCTGGCGGCCTTTCCCCTGGCGCAGTTGGTGGGCGTGCCGGTCATGGGCGCGCTGTCGGATCGCTTCGGGCGCAAGCCGCTGCTGCTTATCAGCCAGGCGACCACCTGCATTAGCTTCGTCATGCTGGGTCTGGCGACATCGCTGGAAATGGTGATCCTTTCGCGGCTGATCGACGGCCTATTTGGCGCTAATTTGGCCACTGCGCAGGCGGCGCTCAGCGATATCACCGATGAAAGCAGCCGGACGCGCGGCCTGGGCATCATCGGCGCCGCCTTCGGCCTCGGTTTCATCTTCGGCCCCGTCATCTCGCTGATAGCGCTGGAGCTATCCAACTCGCTGGCCGTGCCGGCCTTCACCGCGGCCATCTATTCATTCGTCTCCATCCTGGTCACGCTCTTCTTGTTCAAAGAAACGCATCCGCCCTCGGCGCGCCGGTTGGCAGGTTTGACAGCGGGCGGACCGATGCTGATGGCGCGCTATCTGCTGCGGCCGGCCCTGGGCCTTCTGCTGCTGCTGATGTTCGCGCAGCAGCTGATCTTCTTCGGCTACGAGAGCCTGCTGGGTTTGTTCACGCTGACACGGCTCGGTTTCCTGGGACGCGGCAATGCGGCGCTCTTCATCGTGATCGGCCTGATTCTGGTGCTGGTGCAGCTGCGTTTCATCGGCCGCTGGAGCGCGCGCTTCGGCGATCGCGGCCTGGCGAGTATGGCGCTGGCATTGTTGGCCTTAGGCTTGCTGCTGACCGGCCTGACGCCCGATTCGCCGCATCCCTTTTACGTGCGCGAATTGGTGCAGCGAGACTTGCTGGCCGCGGCGCCATCACAGACCGAAGCGATCATCGGCGACTTAGGCGTGGACTTGCCGCCAAATGGCAAGAACAGCTTGGCAGGTGTGCTCTGGCTGCTGGTCGCTCTCATACCGGTATCGATCGGCGCGGGTCTGATCCGCCCGGCGCTGAACAGCTTGCTCACGCAGCGGGTGACGCCGGGCGAGTATGGCAGCATTCTGGGCCTCAGCGCGGCGCTGGTGAGCGCGGCCAATGCGACTGCGCCTCTGCTTGCCGGCTTGATGTTTCAGTCCTTTGGCGCGAGCGCGCCGTTTCTTGTGGGCGGCTTGCTGATGGCGGGTTTGTGCTTTTGGAGTTTTGCCGCGATTCCCCGCTCCACGGCGTAGCTATGACTTAGATAGCAGCATTGAATCCGACAGAAGCGCAGACGCCTAGGCGTGCGCCCAGCCTTCCCAGCCGCGGGCGCTCCAGGCGCGGTAGAGGGCGATGGCGCCGGCCGTGGCGACATTCAGGCTGCCCACTTCGCCCCGCATCGGCAGCGTCAGCAGCAGGTCGCAGGTATCGCGCACCAGCCGCCGCAGACCTTCGCCTTCACTGCCCATCACCAAGCCCAAAGCCATATTGAGGTCGGTTTTGTCCAGGGGCGGGATATTGGGTCCCACGTCCAAACCGACCAGCCAAATGTCTTCTTGCTTCAGCAGCTTCATGGCGTTGACCAGATTCGACACTTGCGCCACATTGATATGCTCAACCGCCCCGGAAGAGGCGTTGACAACAGCCGGGGTCACGGCCACGCTGCGGCGCTCTTGGATGACGATGCCGTGAACGCCGACCGCATCGCTAACGCGGATCAGCGAGCCGACATTCTGCGGGTCCTTAAGCAAGTCCAGCAGCAGGACAAAGGGTTTCTCGCCGCGCCGAGCGGCCAGGCTGAGAATGTCTTCCAGGTCACAGTAAGGATAGCGGCCGACGCGCAGCGCCAGCCCCTGATGATTTCCGTTATTGGCCAGGTCGTCGAGGATGCGCCGCTGTACGCGCTGAATTGGCAGGTTCAACTCTTCGGCCATGGTCATCACATCGCCGACTGCGCCTCGTCTTTCAGCGCGCTCGTGGATCATCAGCGCGTCGATCTGGCGTCGTCCCGAGCGCATGGCCTCGATGACCGCCCAGTGTCCGTAGAGAAATTCCGGCATCCGCTTCGCCTTTAACCAGTCAGAGCAAAGTTTGTAGGGGCGATTCTGTGAATCGCCCGTACGTTCCAGTGGATTTCAGCTGTGGGCGACACACAGTGTCGCCCCTACAAATAACGCAACTTGCGGGCACACGATTTAGGCCAACCTCCAAATAGTGCCGTCGGCGCGATCTTCCAGGACGACTCCCAAGGCCGCCAACTGGTCGCGAATTGCGTCGCTGCGGGCGTAATCGCGGTCAGCGCGCGCCTGCGCCCGCATGCCGATCAGCATCTCGATCAGCGCCGACTCGCGCTGACCATCGCTGCTCTCGACCTCGCCGGCAGTCGGCAGCAGACCCAGCACATCGCCGCCCAAAGCAGCGTAGGTCTCGTTGATCGCCGCCAATGCAGCGACGCCCACTTCGGTCTCGCTGTTGAGCAAGGTGTTGACATCGCGCGTCAGGTCTTGCAGCACGGCGATGCCGCGCGGCGAGTTGAAGTCATCGTCCATAACCCTGCGGAAGTCATGCTTCGCCCGGTTCAGTCGCGCCAGGAAAGCGTCGCCGGCGTCATTGTCGGGCGCGCTGTTCAACTGTTGGCGGACCAGCCGCAGGGCGTTGGTAAGCCGCTCCCAGCCGGACTTGGCCGACGCCAGCGAGTCTTCGCTGTAAAGCACCGGATTGCTGTAATGCGAGGTCAGGATGAAATAGCGCAACTCTTGCGGGCGATACTTTTCAAGCGCGTCTTTGATGGTGACGTAATTGCCCAGCGACTTGCTCATCTTGACCGGGATGCCTTCGTCGGGATCCAGCACATTCAGGCTGCCGGTCAGCATCCAGTAATTGGCGAAAGCGGCGTGTTTGGCGCATTCGCTCTGGGCGATTTCGTTTTCGTTGTGCGGGTAGATATTGTCGATGCCGCCGCCGTGAATATCGAAGTTGGCGCCCAGGTACTTCTTGGCCATGGCCGAACACTCGATGTGCCAGCCGGGGAAGCCGGCTCCCCAGGGGCTGTTCCAACGCAAGATATGCTCCGGCTCGGCTTTTTTCCACAGTGCGAAATCGGCCGGATGGCGTTTGTCGCCGCCGACCAGCTCGCGCGATTCGTCCTGCTGCTCTTCGACGCGCCGGTTGGATAATTTGCCGTAGTCTTCATCGCTGAGCACATCGAAATAGACATTGCCATCGACCTCGTAAGCATGTCCTTCGGCGATCAGGGTTTCGATCATCTCAATCTGTTCCGGCACGTGGCCGCTGGCGCGCGGGGAGATATCCGGCCGCATGACGCCGAGCGCGTCCATATCCTCAAAATAGCTGCGAGTATAAGTCTCGACGACCTGCATGGGTTTGGCGTTGAGCTGGGCGGCGCGCACGAGAACGCGGTCTTCTTCGTTGGCGCGCAAATGGCCGACGTCAGTGATGTTCTGCACATAGAGCAGATCGCAACCGCTGTAACGCAGATAACGCGCTACGACATCAAAGGAGACGTAGGTCTTGGCGTGGCCCAAGTGTGAATGCTCGTATACGGTCGGGCCGCAAACGTACATGCCGACCCGCCCCTCGTGTATTGGCTTGAAGGGCTGTTTCTCGCGGCCCAGCACATTAAAAATTTGCAAACTCTTGACTCCCGGTCAACTCCGCTTAATCTGACATATTCTACCAGCGGCTGGGAAACAGGCAACGTCGCCTCTGGCGATAGCGGCGCCGGGCTAGAAGCTCCTGGCGGTATGCCCAACCGACTTCTTATAGTCGTAGACTTCGAAGAGCGGCTTGAAACCGACCGAAGCGTAGAGCGCGCCGGAAGCCGGATTCTTATCCGACGGCTCATGGCCGACATAGGCGCTTGTGATGCCTTGCTCGGCGCGCATGCGGCGCATGGCGTAGACCATCAGCGCCTTGCCCAGCCCCAGGCGGCGGAAATCGGAATGTGTACCGACCGGCTCGAACAATAGCGAGCGATTCACCTGGTCGATCCACAAGTTTGCAAAGGCGGCAAAGCGGCCGTCCGGCGCGACCGCCACCCACTCGTACTCCATGTGCGGCGCGTTGAAGACATTGGCATACGACGCGGCGTTCCACTTGTCGGCAAAGGTGTGATTGTGCAGGTCCGTCAGCTGATCCAGGTCCGCCGCCGTCGCCTCGTGGATACGGTAGCCGGGCGGCAGTTCCGCAAGCGGCAGGTCTTCCAAGTCGTGGCGCGTCAGAGTGATACCGTGCTTTTCCCGCTGGAATCCGCGCGCCTCGACGAATGCGATATAAGCCGGGTCACAGTCAAAGGCATCGACGTACAGATTTTTGAGGCCGGTATTAAACAGCTTGGCCAGGCGCAAGGTTTCGCCTTCGCAGAACTCGAACAAGGCGACATGCTCCGCGCTGCCGCGCAGGCCCGGCGCCACTTGCAGATTGAAGAATTCCCAATGCGGGCCCAGGAGCGCGAAGGCGACCAGTTCACCAGACGTATCAAGCCAGTAGCGGAAGACTTCGCTTTTGTCGTAGCCGTAGCAGGTGTTGAAAAGCTGGTGGCCGACATCGCCTTTGTGCAGATAGTTGCAGTCGCCAGCAATATTAGTCCATTGCATCAGCGCGGCTTGAGCGCGGTAAAGGTCGTCCGCACGTCGATAATGATGATGCTGCATGGTTTTGCTGTCCTTTAGATGTGCAGTGGATAACAGTGTACTAAAGTTCAGCGCGATTGCAGCGCCCGCTGATAAATCTCCAGCATCCGCTCGACCTGCCGCGTCAGATCGAAATGCGCCCTGATTCGTTCGCGGCCGCGCTCGCCCATCGATGCGCGCAGAGCGTCGTCCCTCAGCAGCCTCAGCAAGGCGCCGGCGAGAGCCTCAACTTGCAGCGGGTCGACGATGAAACCGGTCTCGCCGTCGAGGACGACTTCCGGCGAGCCGCCGAAGCAGGTAGCGACTACCGGTTTGCCGGCCGCCATGGCTTCCAGGTTGACGGTAGGAAAGGGATCAATGTAAATCGAAGGCACAGCTACCACATCGGCCAGTTGGTAAGCCGCGCGCAGTTCGACACCACTCAGCCAGCCGCCAATTGTAACGTAGGGACGCAGATGCCCCAAGTCCGCCGGCAGTTGCGCCCCGGCTTCGCGTGATGTGAGGACCAGAAGGCGCACTGAATTCAAGGATTCGCGCAGACGATCGAGGGCGAGCAGGGCCTGCCGCATGCCCTTTTCTTCGGTCAGGCGGCCGGCGATCAGTATGACGCGTTTGCCTTCCAAGCCCAGCCGCCCGCGCAGCTCAGCGACGATCGTCTCGTCCGGCGGCCCCCAGGCGTCCAGGTCGATGCCGTTGTGAACGACTTCGGCCGGCGGCAAATCGTTGTCGGCGAAGGCAGCTGCCAGCGCCCGGCTGGGGACGGTGCGACTATGCGTGTGCCGCTGCAGATGGCGCCGGATAATCATGTTGCGCCAGGGGTTATAGCGGAAGCGGTTCTGGCGCAGATTGTAGCCCGCGGGCAGGAGGTAGTCAGCCGGTCGCTGCAAGCCGCGTCCGCCGAAGGTGGCCGGCAGTTTGCCGTAAACAAGCGGCATGGCGTCGTGCGCGCTGAAGACGACGCCGCAACCGGCGGCGCGCGCCAGCTTCAGCGAGTGATAGCTCAGGAAAGAGTGAATATTGTGGGCGTTGACGATGTCGGGCCGCAGGCGCTGCAGCAGGCTGCGCAGGGCGCCGGATGTCTGCGGATTCCACAGCGACAGCCAGGCGCGAAATCGCTCGGGATACTGGGCGTGAAGGTGATAAGTCGGGATGCCGTCGCGCAGCTCTTCAAAGGGCGCGCCAGGGGTGCTGGCGGCGACGTGCGTCTCATGCCCGGCGGCTGCCAGGCCCTGCGCCAGACGCCAGACGACGGCCTCCGCCCCGCCCCGGCCCTCCGGCGGAATCCGGTCGCTGAGCAGCAAGATTTTCATCGTGAAGCTTGGCCCAGACGGTCGCGTTGGCAGAAGCGCGGCTGCCGGGCGCCGGATTTAGCGTTGCGCGTCGAGGCCCGACAGATCGCCGACAGTGGGAAAGCCGATGCGAAAATGTGAACCGCCCGAAGCCGGGAAATCAGCACGGACCTGTCCACCCTGCGCCTCGACAAGATGTTTGACGATCCACAAGCCCAACCCCGTTCTCGATTCGCCACCTGTCGGATAAGTGCTCAGCTTGCCGAATTCCTGGAATAGCCGCGAGCGGTCTGCCGGCGGAATGCCCGGCCCGTCGTCCGCGATGATCAGCCAGCCCAGGCCACTCTCAATGTGGGTGGCGAGCGAGACTGTGCTGCCCGGTGGACTGTATTTTAAGGCGTTGTCGACCAGATTGCCAAGCGCCTGCACCAGACGCGCGGCATCGGCCATGACCCAGCCTTCAACCGAGCCGGTTCGCAGCCGGATGTCCTTCTGGCGGGCGGCAAGCTCGTACTGGCTTGATACATTTACAATGGCATCGCGCAGATTCACCGGCTTGAGTTGAATGCAATGCTGCCGCGAACTGAGCTCCATCACGTCCAGGTAGTTGGACATGATTTCGCCCATATTCTCCGCCAGGACCCGAATCGTTTCGAGCGATCGATTCACGTCGTTGGGGTCGCTGAAGTCTCCGCTTTGCAAGCCCTTGACGGCCAGGCGGATATTGTTCAGCGGCGATTGCAGGTCATGCGAGGCCATGCGGCTGATCTGCAAGCGTTGCAAATCGGTTTCTTCCAGTTCAGCGTATTTGGCCCGGGCGCGGTCGAAGCTGCGCTTGACTTCAAGCAGCGCGTCTATTCGGGCCCGCAGCGCCGTTTCGGTGAAGGGCCGCATCAGGCAATTGTCAGCGCCTTTCTGAAAGGCCAGCTCGACTTCTTCGGGCCCGCCATCGCTTTCCAGCATGATAAGGGGCAGGCCACCGGCGAAGTGTCTATCGCGAATGGCGCCGACCAACTCAAGGACGCCGATATCCGGCGGCGAACCGGCCAGCAGCACCAGATCAATATCTGTGGCGCCGTCAAGGTAGACAAGCGCTTCCGCGCCTCGGCTTACGAAGGCCAGGTCAAAATCGTCTCGCAAGTATTCTGTAAAGCGCCTGGTCTCTTCCGCGGACGAGCTTACCACCAATAAATTCGCAATCTTCGCATCCACTTTTGCTTTCCTTGCCGAAGCGCTTTCCACTCAATGAGAGGCGCCACTTCGCTTGTGATTTGCGCAACGCTACGGGCCCGTCAACGTATACAAGGCATGAGCTCCAACGCTATTCAAAGGCATGCGCCTTGAGCGTTGTCGGCGGACGGCGCAATGGCGGAATACCGAGCCTCTCGTTTCAATGTAATAGTAGGCTATAACGAAAGAAAGACAACACCATGTCGAAATCATTACAAGATGCGGATCGCGAAGCGCGTAAGTTGGTAACGAATTGGACCACAGGGGCCGCGCTCACCGGCTGGATCCCGGGCAGCGCCTTTTTCCTGACCGCGGCTGATACGGCCATGATCCACCAAGTCGCCGGCGCTTACGGCGTCAACGCCTTTGATATGGATCATCTGCTGTCGATTCTTTCCGGGGCGGTGGGCAGCGCGATTGCGGGCGGCGTCATCGCCGAAGCAGTCGGCATCATCCCGCTGGTGGGCTGGGCGGTGAAGAGCGCGGCGATGGCGGCCAAAGCCAGGGTGATCGGCGACGCGGTCATCAAGTACTTCCGCGAGCGCTCGGATTTTCCGGACGCCAGAGTCATCATCCAAATGGATGCGTCCGATGAAGAGAAGCCCAAGAATACCCCCAAGCAGAAAACCGACATCGTG
>JAGWBC010000102.1:9896-13725 GCA_021296115.1 Anaerolineae bacterium
AACCACAAATCCGGTTTGTCCCGGCACTGCTAATGCGGTAGGATTCTCTTCGTGTTGGTCTCGCAAGCGAAGGGAATGAAATGGCCGGGACATTGCGACAGAAAGTCTTGACGCTCTACCTGCATACATCGGCATTGGACAGCCGCGTACTGGGCTGGTCCGTCTACGACGGCACGGGCAAAGATTCGTTCACCACTGGCGACAATACCGAGCCGCCCTACGAGACCGGCTTGGACGCGCTGAAAGACGGCTGGCGCCTGATTCAGCATCCGGTGCTGATCCCGCCCTACCCGGGCGAGGAGTACAGTACTTCATTTATGAAATACGGATTTCTCTTTGAAAAGCTGGAGGACATACAGGCATGATCAATAAAAAGCATCACCTCTCATCGACGCAAATGGCGGAATTCGTCGCGCGCGGTTTCCTGCGCTTCGACGAGTTGGTCCCGGACGAGATCAACCAGGCGGTCATGCGCGGCATCGACCGGCAGGAGATCAAGGGACATCGGGCCGGCACGCCATTGTCGCAGTGCTATCACGGCACGCCCATCCGCCGATTGCTGGACATGCCGCAGATCCAGGGCTTGATCGCCAGTTTGGTCGGCGAGGACCCGCTATTCGACCACGACGCGATTCACGTGCGCGAGCCGAACGAAGGCAAGGCGCAGGGCTTGCACGCCGATTCGATCATCGACTGCCGCAGTCACTTTGACATCCAGCTGATGTACTTCCCGCACGATGTGCCGTTGGAAATGGGCGGGACGCTGCTGCTGCCGGGCAGCCACTTCCGGCGCGTCAATGAAATGGATGTGGCCGCCTACCAGAATATGCGCGGGCAGATCCCCATGGTCTGCAAAGCCGGGTCGGTCTTGGCGCTGCACCACGGCATCTGGCATTGCGGCCGCCAGAACCAGACGGACCGCCGGCGTTATATGTTCAAGCTGCGCCTGAACCCGGTCGTGCGGCAACTGCGGTTGTGGAATACCGACGACCTGACGGATGACTATGCCGCGCCCAAAGAAATCCACAGCGGCTTCCCGCGCAGCGATGATGTGCAAGGCATCTTGTCCAAGCAAGAGCCCTGGTTTGAAGCGGCCTCGGGCCGGCTGGAGATCGTCAATCGCATCAAGCTGTGGCGCTTCCTGACCGGCGACGAGAGTTTTGACGTGCATTACTGGCTGGGGCGCTTGGAGAATCAGCCGGCGTAGGGGATTCGCGACAGAGGCACAGAGGATTCCTAGGGATGACCCAGTGAGTCGCCCGACAAGTCAGAATCACAGCAACGGGCGATTCACAGAATCGCCCCTACAAGGCTAGTAGCGCAAGCGCCCGGCAAACTCACCCTAGCAATGCGCCCACATTCCGCTATAGTGCATCGTCGATTTCTGAGAGTCGTTGGGCGTGAGTTGCCCCGCATCTAAAGAGGATTTGTTAGCCTATGGCATCGTATCACGGACCAAAAGCCAAACCCCAGCGTCGCTTCGGCGAGTTGCTGGTGCCGCGCCCGAAGTATTCGCGCATTCTGGAAGACCGCGCCTATCCCCCCGGCGAGCACGGCCGCGAGAAATCCTTCCGCTCCGGCCGGCGCAGCAATTACGCGCTGCAGCTGGATGAGAAGCAGAAGCTGTCCTTCATCTACAATGTGCGCGAACGGCAGCTGCGCAACTATTACAAGAAGGCGGCGCTGATGGCGGGACCGACCGGCGTCAACATGCTCAGCCTGCTGGAACGGCGCCTGGACAATATCGTCTACCGCTCCGGCTTGGCGGCGACTATCTGGTCGGCGCGGCAGATCGTGGGGCACGGGCATATCCTGGTCAACGGCCGGCGCGTGAACTTGCCCTCGTATCAGGTGCGCGCCAATGACGTCGTTGAAGTCAGCGACAAGATGAAGAAGAATGTGCACATCCAGGAATGGATTCAGCAGTCGGCGTATTTCCCGCCTTATATGACGGTCGACAAGGAGAACTTCCGCGTGACGCTGGATCGCGTGCCCGAAGAAGGCGAAGTGCAGACGCCGATTGACATTCAGATGGTGGTCGAGTTCTACAACCGCCTTACTTAAGAGGGCCTACTCCACCCCCGGCCCCTCCCCGATGCATCACGGAGGGGTGACTCATCTACTGCAAGAATGCGATTATGGCTGTGTGGCGCCACCTAGCGTACTAACGCGGACGGGAGCCGTCAGCGCAATAAAGAATTCTGAAGATCCCCGCCAGGTTTTCTCTGTTCACTTTCTACAAGCCGCGCGTACGGTTGATGAATTGGGTAGTGCAGTACTGGGGCCCGTAGTCGATCAGCTCGACGCGGCCGCCGTAAACCTCGCCCGTGGGTCACTCCAGCCGCAGCGTGTCTGGCAGGGTGTAATCCGCGCTATTGATAACCGGCTGCAGCGCCAGCAGCCGCGACACAGTCGCCTGCATCTCCGCCGGAAGCGCCACGGTATTGCCGCGCTGGCCGTCGCGGGCGAAGCGCGTGCCCGCTTGCGCGTCCGACTGGAAGACCCGCTGCGCCGCGGACCCATCGGCGTCAGGCAAGCCCATCATCGCCAGTACGGACTTCAGCACTTCATCAGGATTCGACTGCAAGTCCTCGTAACGCAGCGCGCTGATGGGCCAGCCCGTGTCATGGCAATCGAGGTAGCGCTCCAGCATATACAGCCAGGCGAGTGCCCGCCCCTCCAAACCCAGGTACGACCGGATCGCTGACGGCGCCAGTTTGGCGATGTCAGCGAGCGAGCACTGATAGTAGGCGGCTTGCTGTTCAATGACGGTGGCGCGGCTATATCGTGTGGGCGTGTCGCCGCGCTTGACGCGCAGCCGATGAAACGAGGCCAGCCAGTCGATAGCGTCGCGATACATGAAAAGATGCGTCGCCTCCGGCATGGCGTCGATAAACGGCTTCAGCATTCCGGCCGCTTGATTGCGCAATTTGACGACGAAATGAGTACCGCTGACGACAGCCGGGCGGAAGAGCCAAACCAGGCTGGCACGGAAAAAGTCATTGACCGATGAGCGCGACCAATGACGCAGCGAGAGCAGGCCGGTCAGCGCGTCCGGTTCGGAGAAGGCGACCACGCCTGGCGCCTCATTCAGCGCCCGGCATAGCAGGGTCGAGCCGCAGCGCCCGATATTGTGTAAAAACAGAATCGACTCTCCCGGCGGCTCAATGCTGTCGGCTATCCCGGCAAAGTCGAACAGGGGCAGGGCGACCAGGTATTCGGCGCTGTCAAATTGCGTTTGATACATGAAGGGACTTCGCGACAGGTCGATGCCGGCTGGCGTGGCGGTGAAGATAGCCTGTTCCGTCGCCGCGTCCAGGCAGTATAGCGTGAGCCGCGGATCGTCCATCAGGCGCGCCATGTCTACCGTCTCGCTGGCTTGCCACTCAAAGTCGGCCAGCGATGCGATGACGCCCGGATGCTGGCGGTGGCGGGAACGTATCCGCAGCTTTTTCGCGCTCATTTGGCCTCCGACTTCTGCAACGCGCCTGCGCCTCGACCTGCGAATCCGCGATCTGGCTTAGTCGGATTGCGGGCTCTGGGGCGGCACTTCGTAGGTCAGGTCCAGGTGGTCGGCAATGGCGAGCAGGATCGCGCGATTTTCGAACAATAACGCGCGATTTTCGAGCGTTAAAGCGCGGTTTTCCGCGCAAATCTGCTCAACCCGATCTAAACGTGACTGATTTGCGAGGGCGATATCACGCGTCTCATTAAGCGTATCGGCGAAACTGTCGATGCGATCCATGAGCGCGCTCTGCGTACTGCGCAGCGTCTCAATATCGTTTTCCACGCGTTTTTGACGTATCTCAGCTACGGCCATTTGCTCCAC
>JAGWBC010000102.1:13731-17868 GCA_021296115.1 Anaerolineae bacterium
GGAACGTATCCGCAGCTTTTTCGCGCTCATTTGGCCTCCGACTTCTGCAACGCGCCTGCGCCTCGACCTGCGAATCCGCTGCCGGGGTCAGCACGATCTGGCTCAGTCAGATTGAGGGCGCTTGGGCGGTACTTCGTAGACAAGGCCCAGGTGATCGGCAATGGCGAGCAAGATTTCGCGGTTTTCGAGAATTAGAGCGCGGTTTTCCGCGCAAATCTGCTCAACCCGATCCAATCGGTTGTTGAACGCATCCATGCGAGTGTCGAACCCATCCATGCGGCGTTCGATTCGGATAAGGCGGGATTGATTGTCGAGGGCGATATCGCGCGTCTCATTCAGCGTTTCGGCGAAATTGTCGATGCGATCCATGAGACCGCTCTGCGTACTGCGCAGCGTCTCAATATCGTTTTCCACGCGTTTTTGACGTATCTCAGCTACGGCCATTTGCTCCACCGCTAGCTTATATGAGTTATGATTTTCTGTCAAACAGTCGCGCTTCCGCTTCGACGAATTCGACGGCGCCGGCGATGCTGGGATTGGGGGGTGTATCGGCCGGCATGGTATGCACGGTCGCCGACACGATCCGCGGCTCCCCGCGCAAGTCCAACGCCACTTCGCCAATATGCCCGGCGCCCACCTCGCGCAGCCGCAGCACACTCGCGTCTATGCGCGTCTCAACAACCGGCGTCAGCACGACCTGTAAACGGGCGGCGCGCTGCTGCGGTCTCAGAGTGATGAGAATGCTCGGGTCGGTCACTGGCGGTACCTGATAGGTCCAGCTTCGCGCGGCATCCACCAGCGCCATTGTGACTTGCCCTGCCAGTTTGGCGCGGTTTTCCGCATCCAGCGCGCCCTCGACATTGGCGGCGTGGTAGCCCATGCCATCCAGCACGATCAGCGCCGAGCGGCCGCCGGTGGCGCGGCAATGCCAGACCGAGTCGGCGCAGGTTCCGCCCAGGTCAAGCAGCAGGGCCGGCTGATTGGCGCGCGCTCTCAGTTGCTGGATGAGCGTGAACATTCGCGGCAGCAGCGCCAAATCGCCGCCGATGCCCGCGCTGTAGCGCAGGGTCAGGCTCAGCGGTTTTTCCATTCCGCCCGCCGCTTCTCGATGAAAGCGCGCATGCCTTCGGCTTTGTCTTCCGAGCCGAAAGCGATCAGGAAGTTGCGCCGTTCCAGCGCCAGCCCTTCGCTCAGCGAAGTCTCGTAGGCTTTGTTGATAGCTTCTTTGGTCAGGCGGATGGCGACCTGGGAGCGGCGCGCTACCTTCTGGCCGATGGCGATGGCGGCGTCCATGTACTCGTCCAGCGGCGCCACGCGATTGACCAGTCCGTAGTGCAGCGCTTCCTGCGCGCTGAGCTTGCGGTCGGTCAGCATGATCTCCATAGCCAGCGCCTTGCCCACCGCGCGCGTCAAGCGCTGAGTGCCGCCGGCGCCGGGGATGATGCCCAGGTTGATCTCCGGCTGGCCGAAAACCGCCGTCTCCGAAGCGACGATCATGTCACAGCTCATGGCCACTTCGCAGCCGCCGCCTAATGCGTAGCCGGACACTGCGGCGATGATGGGCTTTTTTAAACTCTCAATATCAAAGCGGTCGACCAGCGAGCGCGACATCAGCATGTCGATCTGCGTCTTGCCGTCCATCTCCTTGATGTCGGCGCCGGCGGCGAAGGCTTTGTCGTCCCCGGTCAAGATCATCGCGCCGATTGCGGGGTCGGCGTCGAATGCCGACATAGCCGCCATCACCTCTTCCATCAGCGCCGAGTTGAGCGCGTTCAAGGCCTTGGGCCGGTTGAGCCGCACGCGCCCCAGGCCCTCCGCCGGTTGATCGACAATGATGTTTTTGTAGCTCATAATGTCCGTCCCTGCTTGTCTGTTGATTGCGCCCGCTCAATGGTAGCATAGACTCGCGCATGGCGGGACGGCGTCCGGCGCGCCCCTCAGTCGTCGACGCTGTCGACGATATCCTTAACTGCCAAGTGAACGCTCTTGCAGACTTCGGGCCAGTCTAGCGGATTAGTCCGATCCGCGGCAAAGAAATGAACCTGCCTGCCCACCAGGCAGACGGCGATAGAATCCTGCGCATAGGGCGCGTATTGAAGCGGGTCTGTCGGCCCCATCAGCATGACGGCCTTGGCGCCGCTGGCCGCCGCCAGGTGCGTCAAGCCGGTGTCGTTGCCGATGTAGACCAGCGCTTCCGCCGCCAGCGCGCCCATCTCCGGGAATGTGAGGCGATCGACCCAACTGACTGAGCGAACATCCAGCTGCCGCTCGAGCTCAGCGACCAGCTCGGCATCGTCCGGCCCGCCCAGCAGAACGACGCTCGCTTCCCACGACTCCGCCACCTGATTCAGTATCTGCGCGAATTGCTGCATCGGAAAGCGCTTGGCTTCAAAACGCGCCCCCGGATTGACGCCGCCGCCGGGATGCGCAACGATGAAAGGCGCGTCGATACTTTGGGCCGCAAGATATGCGCGAGCCACCGCCAAAGCCGCCTCGGCGACCGGCAAGTTGGCGAAGGCATGCAACTCGCGCCCCGCCAGCGCGCTGACCACCTTCAGGTAAATCTCGCTTTCGTGCTCAGGTTTATCCGGGTCGATTGCGACTCGCAAGTTGTAACCAAAGCCGCGCCCGCGACTGTCGAGACCGGCGCGCAGGGGAATGCCGGACAGGCGCAGGGCCAGGCTCATCAAGGGCGAGCGCACCAGAGATACAGCGCAATCGTAGCCCCCGGCACGCAGCAGCCCGACCAAGCGCAGGAAAGCAGCCGGCGAATTCAGCGGCATGTCCGCGCCCGTATCGACGATCTCGTCAACTGCCGGGTGATGCGCGACGGCTCGCGCCGACCACTCGCCCACCGCCCAGCTGATATGCGCCTGCGGAAACGCGTCGCGCAGCGCCGTCAATGCGGCCGTGGCCATGACGACATCGCCGATGCAGCAGGGGCGAATTAATACGATTCGCCGCGGCTGGATGGATTTCGCTTTAGCCGGGAAAACCGTCCCCAGCAGCTTGTAGAGCATGGCCTTACGCTCGCGAATGTCGCCTGATCAAGCGAAAATGTAATGCAGACTTCAGTTGCGGCATAGGTCGGTTTGCCGGTTTCGCGCTGCAATGCCAGGTGGATTTCATTGGGAATCCGCTTGTGAAACAGGGAAAAGTCCTTGACAAGACCTTTAAGCAAGTTAAGATTACTTTAAGCAAATGTGAAATCTCATAACAAATAAATCGGACTGCAATGATCATGAATTTCATACGCGCATTCACATACATTTCCGAAGACAAGCATTGGCTGGGCAAACTGAGCGAGACGGCGATATTCGCCTTGCTTTGCCCGGTGCCGGTTATCGGGCTGATCAGCCTCTGCGCCCTGCTGGGTTACCTGACAGAGCTCATACACAATGTCGGCAATGATTACCCGCGCCCGCTGCCGGAGTGGGATCATATCGGCGAAGACATCAGCAAGGGCTTTCCGGTCTTGGTGGCGCTAATCGTCTACCATTTGCCCTTGCTGCTGGCCGTGCTCTTCCTCTACGCCTTCCGCCATGTCATCGCCGTGAGTCTATTTGGCGGCATCACCTTCTTGAGCGTCCTGGGCGGGTTGGCGCCGCTGCTGATTCTGTATTTTGCCTTGGTCTGGTCGCTGCTGGCGCTGGGGCTGGTCCGTTACGCCGAATCTTGGGAATCCGCTTCTTTCTATCAGCTGAACCGCTTGCTGCGCAGCCTGCATAAGCACAGCACGCTGGCGCTGCAATGGCTGATCGCTTCGTTGGCGGCCAGCATCATTCTGCTGGCGCTGCTGCCAGCGGCGCTGCTGGGCCTGGCGCTCTTCGTGCCGGTGCAGGGTTACCTGGCGGGCAGCTACGGACGCAGACTGCGCGCCGAACGGATGGCGCTGCGCCGCGGTCAGTCGCCTTCCGAGCCGGTGGCTGGAACCCGCGCATTGAGCTTTGCCGCGCAGGACGGCCGCCCGTCTAATTGACACCGGGAGTAGGCCTGAGCCTCGTCGATTCGCTTCAGAATGCGCAAGCAAATCATAAAAATACTTACCACAGAGTTGCTCGCCCGTTATTCGGGGCAGCCACAAAATCACAACCATCCCGCGAATTCTGACGGTAGGTAGTCGAAGGGTTCCACTAT
>JAGWBC010000103.1 GCA_021296115.1 Anaerolineae bacterium
TGCGTCCGACCTCTTTGATGCTGACCAGATCGGGGAAGCGCTCGCGCAGCCGGTGGCTGGACGCCTTGAGTTCATCGACTTTCAGAAAGGCTTGGTAGTCGGGGATGTCGGCGGCGATCTTTCGCAGGTCCATTCGACCTCCGGCGTCAGCTGACGGGATTACGATTCAGAACGAATAGATAAAGCGAGATAAGAACATCCCGATCAGGCCCAGGAGAGCCTGACCGGAAGTAAATCGCGCAGTGCCTGGAAAGACGGGCGAAGAGTCGCCTATCTCTCATCCTCATTGATCCAGACATTGTGATCGTCGGTGGCCAAATTCAGCGTCCACTCGCCGCCGAAGAAGTCTTTCACGTAATTGTTCTTGACCGTGAAGATGTTGAAGAAGCCGAATGCCGGTTCGAAATACAGTGCGGCGATGCGCGTTGTAGCCGCTTGCAGCTGCGCTTCGCGTTCTTCTTCGTTTAGGTTCTGCGCCGACTTGTCCAGCAGGTCGAATATTTCTTCATCTTCGTAGCCAAGCGAGGAAATCCAGCCGTTGCGTCCCCAGAGGGCATTGGTGCCGCCCTCGCCGCACCAGCCCTGGCCCAGATAGATGCCCCATTCGCCAGCCAGTCGGCGGGCGTTGTTGGTGCCGGGGTCGGCAATTTCGGGCCGGATCGTCAGGCCGACTTGGGCGCCGGCGTCAACCATGGCTGCCACGTAATCGGGCGCCGGATCGGAATTCCAGGCGAACATTGGGATTTCCAGATTGGAGCCTTCCCATTCGCGCAGGCCGTCGCCGTCGGTATCGACGATGCCCATCTCATCCATAAGCGACATCGCCAATTCGGGATCGTAGGCGTGGTATTCGTCGTAGAGGCCTTCTACGTAACCGGCGACGCCGGGACCCGCCGTACCAGCGCCTTTCACATGCGTGGGACCGCGCAGCGCCGCGTTAATGGCTTCGCCGTTTTTCATGTGGGAGAGCGCCTTGCGGAAGCGAACGTCGTCAAAGGGCGGCTTGTCCACCGGCATGTAGAGACGCGTGGCGACCGGGCAGCCGAAGTTGAGCACGGTCATGTCTTCGTTGTCCTGGAAGCGGCCAACGTCATCGCCGGGCGTTACCGCGCCCCACCAATCGAGGTCGCCGGCTTCCAAGGCGATCATCGCCGCGGGCACATCAGGAATGACGCGGAAGATCACTTCGTCCAGGCAGGGGTCGATGTAATAGTCCTCGTTGGCGCGCAGGATGACTTCTTCGTCAGGCGAATAGGAGACGAATTCGAAGGGGCCGGAGCCCAGCGGATTCAGACCGTAGTCATCGCCGTAGTGCTCAATGGCTTCCGGGGCCACGATGGCGGTGAATGTCAAGCCGCGCGCCTTGTCGTACATGATGGCGTCGGGGCCGCTCAAGGTCAGGACGACGGTGTAGTCGTCGGTGGCTTCGGCGGAGACGAAGAGGTTGCGCAGGTCGGCCGCCATGATCGACGATTCGTCATCGTATTGGCGGTAGATCGAGTAGACCACGTCATGCGCGGTCACTTCGCGGCTTTCGCCTTCGGGGAAGACGTCATTGCCGTCATGCCACATCATGCCTGGGCGAATATGCCAGGTGTAGATAGTGCCGTCATCGCTGATGTCCCAGGATTCCGCCAGATCGCCGACGGGCTGGCCGGATTCGATTCGGAAGAGCATGCTGTTGATATTGGTGATGGCGTAGAAGGTCCAGTCGTGCGCGGCCGTATTGGGATCCATGGGCAAGAAGGTATCGACGCCGATGGTGAAGCTGCCGCCCTCTTGCGGGCAATGACCGTCAGCCACAGCCGGCGCGATTGACAGGGCCAATACAAAGAAGAGCGTCGTGAAAAGTAAAATGCTTCTAAGCTTCATGATGAGATTCTCCTGGTAATGCGCTTATCGTTGGGAGATGCAATTAGATTGCTCTGTTCTGAATTTATCGTCTGATTGGCGCCCCCTGTGCTTAGCGATTGTCAGGCCGTCGCCGTCATAAACACTATGACTTGCGACAGGCGCCTGTCCTGTCCACTTTATTCGTCTCTGGATTGTGATCGAGCGGGCCTCTGCGAGGAGACGAGTTGCAGAGATATTAGCGCAATTCGCCGCGGAAATGCAAACTAGTTACGCAAAGTTGGGTCGAGGGCGTCGCGCAGGGCATCGCCGATGAAGTTGATGGCGAGCACAGTCACCATGATGGCGACGCCCGGCGCGATGGACATGACGGGCAAGATGCGCATTAGTTCTTTAGCGTTGCTGAGCATGGAGCCCCATTCGGCGGTGGGCGGCTGCGCGCCCAGGCCCAGATAGCTCAGCGTGGCGGCGATGAGAATCGCCTCGGCGACGCTGAAGGAACCCTGCACGACTACCACCGGGAATACATTGGGCAGGATGTGGCGGAAAATGATGGAGACGTCAGAGGCGCCCAGGGCTTTGGCGCCGACGATGAACTCAGTCTCGCGCAGCGTCAGCACCATGCCGCGCACGACGCGGGCGAACCAAATCCAGTAGACGACGATCAGCGCCACCATCACGTTAAACAGACTGGGTCCGAAGACCGCGACCAGGGCGATGGCCAGGACGAGAAGGGGGAAGGCTATCAGCAGATCGACAATGCGCATGATGATCATGTCGATTATGCCGCCGAAGTAACCGGCGATGGCGCCCAGGGCGACGCCGATGGTGACGGATATGCTGGAGACGGAAAACCCGACCAACAATCAGATGCGCGCGCCGTAAATCAGGCGGCTGATACCGTCGCGGCCCAATTCGTCCCTGCCGATGAAGTGCTCGGCGCTGGGCGGCTGTTTGAAGTTGGAATAATTGACCTTGTAGGGATCGTAGGGCGTGATTTGATCGGCGAAGACGGCCGCTAATATGAGCACGAGCAATACCGAAAAGCCTAATATCGCCCTCGGGTTGCGGGTGATCTGGTGGAATGCCTTGAACCAGAATGATCTGGGCTCGGTCAGTTCGTCAAATGCAGCGTCAACTGCCAAGTCTACAATCTCAGCCATCGGTCACCTTATTGCAAACGTATGCGGGGGTCTATGTACGAATACAAGATGTCATTGATGAGATTGACAAGAATGACCATGATCGCGAATACGAGCACCGTATTGGTGACGACCAGGTGATCACGGGCGAAAACGGCGTCGACGGCCAGCCGGCCGATGCCGGGCCAGCCGAAGACCTTCTCAATGACGACGGCGCCGCCCAGCAAACTGGCGAATTGGCCGGAGATGACGGTAATGATTGGGATTAGCGCATTGGGCAGCGCATGGCGGAAGTTGACGCGGCGGATGCCCATGCCTTTGGCGTGAGCTGTGCGCACGTAATCCAGGCCCAAAACTTCCAACATGCTGGAGCGGGCCATACGCGTGACCAGGCCCAGCAGAATCAGGCTGAGCGTCACCGACGGCAGGACCAGCGATCGGGCGAATTCGATCGGCGTCTTGCCTTGTCCGACGGTGGGCAGCCAATCGAGATGCAGCCCGAAGATCAGCATCAGCATGATGCCGAACCAGAAGGCCGGTATGGAAACCCCGGACAAGGCGAAAGTCTTGGCAATCGTATCAATCCAGGTGCCGCGCTTCAAGGCGGAAATGATGCCTAAAGGCAAGGCGAAAATCAGCACCAATACCATCGAAGCCAAGGTCAGGATAATGGTATCGGGAAGCCTCTGGCCGATTTCGTAGCTTACGTCGGAGCGCGAGCGGATCGAGATGCCCATATCGCCTTTGAGCAGGTTGGTCACATAGCGGACATATTGCACGGGCAGAGGATCGTTCAGCCCGAGTTTCTCGCTGATGCGCTCTTTTTCTTCCGGCGTGAACTGGCGCGCATTGCTCATCATCAGTTCAATGGGGTCGCCGGGGATAAGGTGAATCAGCCCGAAGGTCACGGTGGTCACGCCGAAAACAAGCGGAATCATCAAGATTATTCGGCGTATTATGTATTTTTTCACGGCCTCGATCTTCGAGATCCAGAATGGAAGGCGGTTGAAACAGCCGACAGGCGTATAGCGATACCGCTGATCAAAGGCGCGTCGGCGCGGCGAGCAAGACTATAGATTGTAACCACTGGATTGTAGTCAGGTTGCTTCCCTGTGTCAAACCGCCGCGTTCTCAGCTGGTCGGATTCCAGACGTATGTCCCGTCTTCCAGCGTAACTTTGCCCAAGCCAGGGAAATCCAGATGGTAGAAGAGCGTCAAGAGGTCTTCGTCGACGCAGTGCTGCAGGACGCGCCGGCGGGTTTGGACGGCGAGCTCGGAATTGGTATCGAAGGAGAAATGCCAATCGATGTTGGCGAATTGGAAGTGCTGATGCAGCAGGTCGACCACATGCAGCAGGCGCTCGCTGCCTGATTCCACCAGCAGACCGGCGTGGCCGAGCGTATGCCCAACCAAGTCGACTACCGTAACTCCCGGGGCGATCTCGTCGCCGGCGCTGACGAACTTGAAACGATCTTGCAGAGCCTTGAAGCGGGCTAAATTCTGCTGGTCGCCTTCTGCCGATGAGGCGGCCCAGCGGCTCATCCACTCGTCCCACTCCGCCTGCATGGTCACGTAGGTCGCGTTTGGATAAACAGGGGCGCCGTCGGGCGTGAAAAAGCCAGCGATGTGATCGCCATGGAAGTGCGTGATGAAGACGATATCAATATCGGCGGGAGAAAGGCCGAGGCTGGCGAGACCCCGCAGCGTGCCGCCCATGCCGGCCGGTCCATATTCGCCGAAGCCGACATCGGCCAAGATGCGTTTGCCGCCGCTGTTGATGGTGAGCAGATTCAGGCTGCCGGAGGGCTCGTTATCGCCCAGCGCCGCTGCGACATCGGCTGGATCGACGTTGGGATAACGCGCGATGACCGAGTCGCGGTCCATGAAGGCGGCGCCTTCTTGCAACACGGCGCATTCGATGTCGCCGATGGTCAGTTGGTGTACGCTCATTGGTAATTCCTTTGTTTGCCTGTATCGTCAGATTGATTCGCCTGCGTCTGGCGCGGCCTTATGCCCCGAATACTGCCAGCGCGGTCAAAAAGAACATACGGCGCTGCTCGATCCAGTGTAGACGCGCAGCAGGCTGAAGGCGAGTCCTGTTAGCGCCGGGTATACGATCCCATGCCAGACCAGGTCGTAGGCAGCGGGGTGGGCAGCCCAAAAGACTAGCAGATGCAGGACGACAAAGAGCGCGCTGGCAGCGACGACGCCCGGCCAGGGACCCAGGCGCCAGCGCAGCGCGGGCAGCAGTATCGCCTGGAAGACCAAGGACTCGGCCAGCGGTTGCAGCAGGATCAAGAGCAGAGCGGCCAGAATGAGACTCGCGCTACCGTATAATTGGAAGCCATAGATTTCCGGCACGGGCAGGAATTGACCGCTGGCTAGGTTGGTGACCAGGTCAATGGCCAGGGCGATGGCCACGCCCAGGAGCAGGACTAGCGGACGCGGCAGGCGGCCCGGGCTCATCCGGAGCGCGGCCCGGCTTTCCGGGCTGCTGCGGCGATTGACCCATACGAATATAAGGCCCAAACCCATGCCCAGCGCCCAACTGAGCATCAGCAGGAAGGGCGTGATCTCCTGGCTGCCGAGCAGCAGCGACGCCAGCGCCGGGCCCACCACAATCAGGCAGATGAGCAAGACAAGGGGGCTTAGCGCCGCGCTGAGCAGGCTCCAAGGCGGGGCGGCGTCCTCCGGCAGCGAGAGCTTGGCTCGCAGGGACATTTCGCGGCGGTCGGTCTTGCCCATGGTCGAACTCGTCTCTAGCCGGGCGCGCGCATGACAGTCTCGTAGACTGCGGCGGTCTCCTGGGCGGTTTTGCGCCAGGAATAGTTGCTGGCCAAGGCCAAGCCCTGATTGATCATGGCTTCGCGCAGCGGCTGCTGAATCAGCAGGGCGATGATGGCGCCGGCCATTTCCCGCGCATTATTGACGATATAGGCGGCATCTTCCAGTACTTCTTCGAAGACGATGGCGTTGGATGTGACAACTGGCGTGCCGGAAGCCATGGCCTCAAGCGCCATCAAGCCGAAGCCTTCGTAAAGGCTGGGGAAGACGAAGACATCGGCCAGGCGGTAGAGCGCGGGTTTGTCGGCTTCGTCGACGAATCCGATCCAACGCAGATAGTCTTGAATATTGAGTTGGCGGCTGTATTTGCGCAGGTCGGGGAAAAGCTGATCGTCGTATCGGGGTTCGCGCCCGGCGATGACCAGCGGAAAGGCGTCGCCATCGGCCTCGCCGACGTAGGTGTAAGCGAGCATAAGCGTATTGACTTGCTTGCGCCAGTCGAAGCCGCCGAGGTAGAGCGTAAATTGCTCGGGCAGGTCATATTTCTGGCGCACTTCCTGGTCGCGCTCGGCGCCGACGCGCGGATGAAAGCGGTCGTCGGGCGCCAGGTATGTCACTGTGATCTGCTGCTCGGGAATGTTGAGCTGGTCTTCGATGTCTACCTTGGCGGTCTCGCTGATGGTGATGATGTGGTTGCTGCCGCGGGCGGCCGCGCTGACCAGCGAGGTGTAGAGGTTGGTGAAGAAGCCTTGACTGTAAACCGGATAGAGCAGGGGGATGACGTCCAGCACGGTGGTGACCAGCTTGATGGGGCAGGACATCGGGGCGCCCCAGTAGGGCACGTGGGCGAT
This sequence comes from Anaerolineae bacterium, assembly GCA_021296115.1. Classification (GTDB taxonomy): domain Bacteria; phylum Chloroflexota; class Anaerolineae; order Aggregatilineales; family Phototrophicaceae; genus UBA6055. Next base: position 6,629 of record JAGWBC010000103.1, read on the forward strand.
ATCGGCATTGATGGCGCGGGCCAGCTGAGGAAATGTGCGCTGCTCAAAGAATACTTTGCCTAGCTTGCCGGAGCGATTGCGCCGGCCGCTTTCTACCGCGCGGATGCCTTCAGGCAGATCAGGCGGCGTGCGCAGGTGGGGCGGCAGGATCAGCGAGAGCTCAAGATCAGGCGCGACTTTGGGCAGATTCGCCAGCAGGTTGCGCAAGTACTGGCCGCTGCCGGTGGACTCCTGGTCATAGAACCAGCCATTTAAGGCGATGTGCACGGGCGCGGCGTCCCTCCCCATTGCGACTGCTGAGGAGCGGACATGTTGCATTCTACGCCATCCCCGGCCTGTGCCCCCTCGGTCCCCCGCCTCACGGGGGAAGTATCCCGTATCAACAGGTAAGGGTGACTCGAAGATGAGCTCGGTAGATAAAGCGACATAGTTAGCGCGTTTGGATAGAAAACGTCATGTTTGGTGAACGCGCTCCCCCTCTCTGATGCTTCGGATGCCCGCCATAGAGATGGCGGGAAGGGGCTGGGGGTGGGGTAGAAATTGCGATTCGCGCGACGCTAATAGGCGCCCGCTGGTCAGCCTTGCGATGAAGAGGGGAGCAGATCATCTGTTGTACATCTCCTCCTGAGAGTGAGCGATGATCTGGTCGATGGTGTCGTCGAGCGGCGAAGAGGGTTGCCACCCGATAGCCCCGCTAATCTTGTCGATGCAGGGCACGCGCCGGCGAAAGTCCTCGAAACCGGGCTGCTTATAGGCTTGCTCGTAAGGCACAAGTTCGATCGGCGAGGCGCTGTCGGCGCGATCGCGAACGCGGTGGGCCAGGTCCAGGATGCTGATTTCCCGGTCGCTGCCGATATTGTAGAGTTCACCGATGGCTTGCTCGCATTCCGCCAGGCCCTGGATGGCCGCTACGACATCGTAGACATTGGCGAAGCAACGCTGCTGCTGCCCATCGCCGTAGACCTGGATGGGCTCATTGGCCAGCGCCCAGCGCACAAAGCGCGGCACGACCATGCCGTATTGCCCGACCTGGCGCGGGCCCACGGTATTAAAGAGGCGAAAGAGCGTAATCGGCAGGCCGATCTCGGCATGATAGGCGAAAGCCAGAAATTCATCGACGGCTTTGGACGCGGCGTAGCTCCAGCGGCTGCGAAAGGTCGGCCCGGAGAGCGTATCATCGTCTTCGCGGAAAGGGAATTTGACGCCTTTGCCGTAGACCTCGGACGTTGAGGCGATCAGTATTCGCCGGCGATAGCGGCTGGCGGTCTTCAGGATAGTCTCGGTGCCGCCGATATTGACCTCGATGGTGTTGATGGGCTGGTCGATGATGTTGCGTACGCCGACGGCCGCGGCCAGATGGAAAATGATGTCGCATTCGCTGACCAGACGATCAATCACATGGATGTTGCGGATGTCTTCCACGGCGTAGCGGAAATCGGGATTGGCGGCCAGATGCTCGACATTAGCCAGGCGACCGGTGCTAAGGTTGTCGATGACGGTGACCTGGTAACCGCTGGCCAGCAGCCGTTCGGACAAGTGGCTGCCGATAAAGCCTGCGCCGCCGGTGATTAAAGCGCGGGTCATGCCTTGCCCTCTCCCAATGTGGGCACTGTACATACCAGACGATTCTACACGTGAAAGGCGATTGTTACTCTACTGAGGCCGCAGAAGTAAATGCAAGTAAGTAATGAGAATGTGGAATGCCTCTTTTCTTACCCCATCCCCCGGCCCCTTTGATCTTGACCCAGCGAGCTAGGGAAGGGGAGCTTTTCTAGCGAGTTTGTTTTCTGCATGATTAACTTGCAATTACTGAGACTGCGCCAGGTAGAGCAGCGCGACGGTCTCGCGCGTGACTTCGCCGGAAAACCCAGAATGGATTAAGTATTCAATGGCGCGAAAGAGCTGCCGACGCTTGGCCTCTTCCAGGGCGCGATGGTCAGAGAAGGTATCGAGCAGCTCGATATAAGCGGTCGCGCGATATTTTGTGGCAGTGTAGTGCTTGCGAATCGCGAGCCGGTCAAATAGACCGCTGGCGGGAATGAGCTCGGCGTATTCAGTGCTGACCGCGTCGGGGCGCCGCGGCGGCTGGTATCGGCGCGTCAGCTCGGGCGCTATCTCCTTATACACCTTTTGAACGGCGTCGACGAAGGGGCGGCTGGCATCGGTGACGACCGGTCGATGCCAGAAGAGCGCGAGGGCGCCGCCCGGCTTCAAGAGACGGTGGGCTTTGATGAAGCGGGTGGCAGGGTCGAGCCAGTGAAAGGCGGTGGCGGAGAGGACCAGCTCATAGCGGGCGGGCGCCAAATCGACCGTATTGAAGTCAGCATGAATCACCTGCGCGGCCGGGAATGACGACAGATTGTCCCGCGCGACTTTGGCCAGCTCCGCGCCCAATTCGATGCAATCGAGGGCGTAACCGCGCTGCGTCAATGGCAGGGTCGCCTGGCCGGTACCGCAGCCGATTTCCAGTATCCGCGCGTCGGCTGTGAGACCGGCGTAGGCGACGATGTCGTCGAAGAGCGCTGCCGGATAAGAGGGGCGGGCGCGGTCATAGAGCTGAGCGATCTGATCGTAGGCGCGTCGGCGCGACTGATTCGTGGTCATCGTGGAATGGTCAGAAACGATTCTGCATGGACGTGGCGTAGCCGGTTAGCTCGGCGTAGCCATAGCCGGTTTTGTCCCCGCCCACGCGGACGGCGCCTTCCCAGTAGATGATATCGGCGCTGTGCAGTTCCTGATCGGGCATCAGCGGCCTTACCGAGATGCTAAATGTCTCGGGGCCGCCGACCGTGATGTCCCAGCCGGCGGGGTATTCGGCGTCGCTGTGGGGGCTGCGCCAGGTATCGTTGACGGCGATGTGGATTTCATCGGCGCTGAGCCGGCGCGCGCTGCCATCGGGCAGGATCAGCAGGCCGCCGAAAGCGGGCTCGATGCCGCCGTCGATCAGGCGAATCTGCCCCACCATGAGTTCGCTGTCGTCGGCGAAAATCAGGCCGAACCAGTCCCAGCCGCGGGCGTTTTCACCCAGGGCCGAGGTGCTGAATTCGTGATCCATCCAGGTATTGCCTTCTACGGTGAAGAGCTCAGCGCCGATGCTGATCCCCCCGCTGGTCAGCAGGCGGGTCAGGCTGTAGTAGTAGCTGGCGTTGCCGATATCCGCGCTCTTGGGGCTGAGCCCGCGATCGCCTTGCAAAGCCGGCGGCTTGACTTGGCGCAGCTGCAAGTCGATGGCGAAGTCTGCGCTGGCGGCGCTGATGCGTGTCTGCGTTGCCTCGTCGTTTTCGGCCTGGACCTGCCAATCTTCCAGCCAGACGCGATAGATCGGGTCGGCAGTCGCGCCAGCCAAACCCGCCCCGCCACGAGTATAGCGCACATCATGATAGAAGTCGCCGTCCTTGATATCGCTGAGCGTGAAATGCGCCAGGTAAATGTCCTTGGCGCGGAATTCGGACTGCGAGTTTGACGCTGCCGGCGAGAGGGCGCGGCGGAAGATCGTGAACTGGAAGCCGAAGCGACGCCCTTCCCCAGTCGCCAGCACCCCGGTGTAATACCACCACTCGGTTTGGAAGGCGGGGTGCGCGCCGTGATCGCGCGGGAACTGCCAATCCCAGGGTTCAATGGCGCGGGCGAAAGCGCTGATGTCCGGTGGCGGCGCCAGGATTTGCGTGTGAGCGCCCAGAGCATTGCCGTCGGCGGGTTCAATCAGGCTGATGCCGACGAGAAGAACCAGACCGATGACGAGCAAGGAGGTTGCGATGCGCCAGTTCATTTTGCCGCCTTGCCTAGATCCGACAGGCCCAAAGTACGCTGATTATGCTTGATTTGCCAGGCGGCGACAAGATATGTCGTAATTTCAAGCGCAAGGGCCTCCCCGCCAACATCATTCATCTTGCCCAAAAACTTGCGATTGATGACGGTCTTTGATATAATTTGCGTAAGATTATAACAATTTCTGTCTGTGTTCTTAACTAAGTAATTCCAACAAAGCAATGCAACATAAAATGGCTCGTTGTTATAACCGTGGATTTTCGGGCGACGCGCCTACAGTTCGACCTTGTGTGGATTTTCGCAGGACTAACTGGGTTCTACTTACATTTATTCATCGTTGCCGCTTCCATGCTTTTAACCCAGTCTTGCACCGGCGCGCACTGAGCGCGAGTCATTTGCGTAAGCGCGGTCTGCGCCTCAAGCTGCCCTTGCTGGCGATACTGATCGCCTTATTCAGTTAGCCTGCAATTTGGCGTTGCGCAGGCGGAGCATTGGGTGCACTGCTCTTACGAGGCCCAGCCCATATTCAGTTCGCTACGCCGGCGACATCCAGCACAGCATGCAGCAGCACGTTGGTAACGGCCTCAAGGTCCTCGGGTTCCGCGCTTTCCGATTCATGGTGGCTGATGCCGTCCTTGCAGGGAGCAAAGAGCATGGCGGTGGGGACGCGGTTGGCGACGTAGCAGGCGTCATGGCCGGCGCCGGATGTAATGAATTGATGCGTGACGCCCAATTGCTCGCAGGCGCGCTTGACCGCGGCCACGCAGCCTGCATCAAAGGCGACGGGCGCGGTGTCCGATATTTGCTCGAGCGAGAATTGCAGGCCGATATCAGCGGCGACTTCGGCGCAGACCCCGCGCAGAGCGGCATCCATGGCGTCGAGCGTATCGGCCGAGGGGTGGCGCAAATCGACCGTGAAGCTGACCGCGCCCGGAATGACATTGCGCGATCCGGGGCCGACCTCGACTTGGCTGCCGACAGTGCCGCGCGCCAAGGGAGCGTGCTCGTGGGCGATATCGTCCACCGCTTGCACGATCCGCGCCATGCCCAGCAGGGCGTTGCGCCGGCCCGCCATCGGTGTTGAGCCGGTGTGCGAGGCGAAACCTTCCAGCGAGATATCATACCAGCGGAAGCCCTGCGCCGCGTCCACGACGCCGACGGCGATGCCTGCCGAGTCCAGGATGGGTCCCTGCTCGATATGGCATTCGAAGAAGGCGGAGAATTCGTGATCGCGCGCGGCCGCCTCGCCGTGATAGCCGATGCGCTTGAGCTCGTCGATCAGCGCGGCGCCGCTGTCGACCGCCTTGCGGGATTGCGCCCAGTCCAGATCGAATACGCCGCCGTAGACGCCCGAAGCCAGCATTGACGGGGCGAAGCGAGCGCCTTCTTCGTTGGTCCAGTTGACCACTTCCAGCGGCGCGGCGGTCGTGACGCCGTGGTCGTTCAGCGTGCGGATGACTTCCAGTCCGGCCAGGACACCGAATACGCCGTCGAAGCGGCCGCCGTAAGGTTGGGTATCAAGGTGGCTGCCCATGCCCACCGGCGCGCGTCCGGCATCAGCCCCGGCGCGGAAGGCGAACATATCGCCCATTTCATCGATGGTCAGGGAAAGGCCGGCATCAGCGCACCAGCGGGCGAAGAGATCGCGGGCGCTTTTGTCCTCATCGCTTAGCGTGAGTCGATGACTGCCGCCATTTGCGGTAGCGCCAATCCGCGCCATCTCCATGATGCTGCGCCACAGACGGTCGCCGTCCACGCGCAAATGATCGGTCATCGTTGTTCTCCGGCGGGCGCCGCGCTTTTTCGGATTCACGACAGTTTTACCACCGAGGACACAGCGTAAATATGAGGGCACAGAGAGGGATACCAGGACATATGTAGGCAGGTCGAGTCAAGGATGGTCCGCAGGTTCGCCGATTCTGTCTTTGGACTAAGCATGATGCTTTTCCTCTGTGTCCTCTATCTAACTCGGTGTACTTGGTGGCAAAGATGTCGAAACTTCGCCTAAACCGAGCGAGCGGCGGCGGCCTCATCCATCTTTCAGGATCGGATCGTTGACACGCGCCTGTCTGTCGCGCAGGCTCTTCTGCAAGCGCTGCGCCAGCGCTTCGTAGCCGGGATGGTCAAAGAGGTTGATCCGCTCGTAGGGATCGGCGCCCAGGTCAAAGAGCTGCCAGGTGATAGCGCCGTCAACGACCGTCTGGATCAGCTTGTTGCGCTCGTCCTTGATGCTGCGCTGATAGGGCTGGCCTTTCGGATGGCCGAAGACGCTCTGATAGGCGGAGAATATCTGGCGCCGGTGCATGTAGGTGACGCCGTTGAGCAGGGCGGTCAGGCTGTGTCCGGCGCAGGATTCGGGCACGGGAACGCCGGCAAGTTCGAGCAGGGTGGGATACATATCCAGCAGGTAGAGCAGAGCGCCGCAAGTCAAGCCGCGGGGTATGCCGGGGCCGCGCATGATTAGCGGGATGCGCATGCTGTGGTCGTAGAGATTCTGCTTGCCCATGAGTCCGTGCTGGCCCAGGCCCAGGCCGTGGTCAGAGCTGTAGATGACGATGGTGTTTTCGCTCAAACCGCGCGCGTCCAGCGTTGAGAGGATGCGCCCGATATCCATGTCCATGTGCGAGATCATGCCGTAATAATCGGCGATATGGCGCTTGATTTCGTCTTCGCTGCGCGGGTAGCCGGCCAGCAGCTCGTCGCGGATGTCGCTGACGCCGATGTCAAAGGGATGCTCGGGCAAGAAGTTGGGCGGCAGCTCGATTTCGTCCGGATCGTACATGGTATCGAATGGGGCCGGCGGCGTGCGCGGATCATGCGGCGAGGTGAAAGCGATATAAGCGAAGAAAGGCTCCTCGTCATCGGCGCCGCGCGTGTTGAGGAAGTCGATCATTTCGTCTGTGAAGACGGTAGTGGCATGGCCATCGGCGAGATAAGTCTCTTCGGGCGGGTAAGCGCCGGCGGGGTCGAAGTCGTTGACGGGCATGGCGAATTGATCGTTCATGCCGCCGAAGAAGACTTTGCCGCTCTCGCCGAAGCAGCGGGCGTAGCTGCCGCGCCGATTGTGCCACTTGCCAGTGCCGAAGGTGGTATAGCCGTTCTGTTGCAGCAATTCGGGCAGCAGCGGTGCGTCATCGGGCAGCGGGGCGGGCGTATCAAACAGGCCGCGGCCCGTCATCAGCATGCCGCGGCTGGGCATGCAGACGGCGCCGGAAGTCGAGCCCATGATATGCGCCTCGGTGAAGCAGGCGCCGTCGGCGATCATCTTGTCGAACGCGGGCGTGCTGACCGGCTCTGTACCCAGCGCGCCGAGGGCTGAATGGCGGTGGTCATCGGCGATCATAAAGAGGAAATTGGGTCTGGTCATACTGCCTGCCATTTGGCGCAATTCTCTTACTGATATGATACAGCTTGCGTTTAGGACTGGCAAGCATTCGCGCGGCTCGGAAGTGTCGAATTCCTACGGCACTGGGCGTTGCCTGGATTCCATACTGGGGGATTCACCACAGCCGCTCGCAAGTCATGAGTTGGCTCACTCAATATAGCGAACTCCCAATAGTGAGTGTTTGTAAGGCTTGTCCACTACTGTAAATCTTATGAAAACGGGTCTTGACCCGTCCTTGGCGGACACAGAATTTGTCCAATGCTCGGACTTTTTGCATGGTATAGGGCACCGTACGTCGCCGCGCGACCGGCGGACTGTGTCGGCGGGCTGTGTCTACGCGCCATACGCGCCCCCATGTTTCCCTCAGCGCTATGGACGCCTGCTATTCTCAATTCTCGACTTCGGCGACGACCTTCATCCTGCCGCTCGCGCTGCCTGCCAATATCGGGCCTACCTGTCACCTGCGTACGGGTGAGCCGGCGGCCCGCCCCCCAACCTTCGCGTGGGGGATACCCCCACCCCCCTCCGAAAACCCTCACTATATCCATACTGTCTCTATATTATTCAGGGATTTTCAGAGACTTTTCAGGGGCATTGGCGCTGGTTTCGAAGGCAACGGCGAGTCTTTGCGGTCTCTCGGCGGGCAGCTGGCTGCCGTCAACAGTTGCCCGCCATCCGCTGAACGAAGGAACCGAGAACAACAGGAACTGGGAGATAATGGCTGGATTTGCGAACCGAGTTCTCAGTACCGGGCATGACTTGCAAATTTCGACATGATTTCAGATGGAATCTAGCAAGCTCATCAAAACAGGTATTCGGAAAGCGCTGCTAGCCCATCAACAGCGCGTCATCATAATTTAAGAATTCTGTGCTATGCTTGGCGCATGTCACTCGATATAGCTTGCAGGTGATACGCATGATTCGTTTTCTAATTCTCGCGCTGCTCGCAATTATTGCGCTCGCGCCAGCGGCCGCGCAAAGTCCAGAAGCCGCCTTGACGCTGCAGCATGATGGCGGCGTCGTCACCGCTTCCTGGAACGCCGACGAAACGCAGATACTCAGCGCGACCGAACGGGGACAGGTTCAGGTCTGGTCGGCTGAAGAGGGCGAGTTGCTGCTAGAGATTTCCCACGGCGGCAACCCGATCACCCACGCCATCTGGCTGCAAGACGGCGCGGCGATTCTATCAGCGGATGAGAGCGGATTGGTCCTTCTGAGTTCGGCAGAAGATGGCGCGATGCAAATGAGCTGGCAGCTCGAGGGCATGCCGATTGCTTTGACGCCGAATGCCGCGCAGACTGCGTTGCTCACGCTGACGCGCGAGGGGGCGGGCGCGATTCTGTCGCTGAGCGATGGAGCGCGCCGATTTGACTTTGCCGCGCCGGCTGAGGCAAGTGGCGCGGTCTTTAGCGCCGACGAAAGCCAAGTACGCGCCTGGACCGAAGCGGGGCAGGTACACGCTTGGGATGTCGCCAGCGGCGACGAAGTCGTTTACTCCTTGCCCGGCCGCGGCATGCTGCTCGGCTTGGCCTGGAGCGCGGATGACAGTCGGGTGCTGGCTTGGTATACCAGCGGGGCGGTCAATGTTTATAAGACTGACGGGGCGAGCGTCAGCGGTCGCGCAATCAGCGGGGTGCGCCACAGCAGCTTCGTGCAGCGGGCCATCTGGTCGAGCGACGAGTCGCTGGTGATGTCATGGGCGGGCGATGATACGGTGCATATCTGGTCGGTCGCTGGCGGCCGTTCGCAGCAGGTCCTTCGACACGAAGACTGGGTGATCGGCGCGCGCTGGGATCCGGCGGAAACGCGGGTGCTCTCCTGGTCGCATATTTACGTCTACTTGTGGGACAGCGAGACGCAGTGGCAGCGCTTCCGGCATCGCAATTTGGCGCGCGGCGCCATTTGGAACAGCGCGGCGACGCAGGTCATGTCCTGGTCTTGGGATGGGACCGTGCGCGTATGGGATGTTTGATGCGCAGCTAGATCATCAGCCCGGCAGCGGCGACAACCAGCAAGGGCGTGAGGACGCCGATCAAGACGCCCACCATGATTTGCAGCGTGGTGTGACGCCGCAGCACCAACCGCGCCAGCACCACGAGCAGCAATACCGGTAGAAAAACCAGCCCCTGCGTAAAGCCGAATAATAGCGTTGTGGCCGAGATGATGCTCGACATGGCCATGGCGTGCAGGCTGACTTTCATGTAGAAAGTGGCGGCCAGCATGATGGTCAACTCGACGATGCTGACCAGCACGACCAGCAGCAGGACGGGCCCGGCGTCGTATTGCAGGTAGACGGCGCCGGTAAGGATGCCGGCGAAGATGGCGATGGAATAGGGAATATAGCGTTCGTTGCTTTCGCGCATGTGCATATCCGTTGCGCACTTTGTAGGCGACGAAAAGCATCGGCGCGACGCAGATGGAAAGCACGAATAATGATGCGAAGGCGAAGGCGTTGCTGCGATTCGGCCCGCGCAAGAAGGACGTCGCGTAAACCCAGATGGCCCATACCACGGGCGGGCTAAGCAGCAGCGAAACGGCATGCGCCCAGAGCTTTTCATCGCTTTGCACACGGTGACGGAGCGCCGCGGGCAAGGGTAAACGGATGTCCATGAATTCGACTCTCGTCTTGATTCTGAACACTTATTATAGCAGTCTATGCGCGAGAAACGCCAAGACAGGGATTAGCGCTTGAGCTGTTACGCCAACAGGTGATTTGCTGCGCCAGACGAGCTTCAGCCGGGCTTGGCGGAATCGAGAAGATCAAGCAAACCTGTGGGATACAGAGGCGGCGCGCCCGCGTCGCGGAAGCAATCAAGGCGTTTCCAGGCGGCCTCATAGAGGATGTCGCCGTCATCGATTCCTTTTACGCTGATGTCGTCAGCAGTCATGGCGGGATCGAGGAAGCGGCCGTCGTAAATCATGACGATTTCGTGGCTGGGCTTGCCTTCGTAGGTGAAGATATTTTCAAGCGTGCCCAGATACTTGAGGTCAGCGATTTCGGCGCCGATCTCTTCTTGTACTTCACGGGCGACTGCTTCGGCAGCGCGTTCGCCGAATTCAATCTTGCCGCCGATGGGCCGAAAAAAAGTCTGGTCTTTGCGCGAGTCGTAGCCCTGCGAGACGAAGATTTTGTCTCCCCGGAGAAAGACGCACAGAGCCAGCGGGCGAATCCGCTTTTTCTTCTTTCGCTTGGGCATGAGGTGCTTTCGATTCTCGCTGGATTCGGGCGACTCGCAGAGTCGCCCCTACATTCTGCGGAATTGCGCGCAGCGGTTACTCGGCTTCAAAGCGGGCGCCCAGCGCTCTGGGCGGGTCGGAGCGCAAGAAGGCGCGCAGGCGGCGTTGAACGGCGCGCGGCATGTACTGCAGCAGGCGCTCGGTGAGTCCGCCGCTGACGATGAGCAGCGTCACGATCATCAGCAGCCAGGGCAAGGTATTGAGCAGGACGAAGGGAAAACTGATCTCCTGGCCGAAGATGAAGAGGCCGTTGGTCTGGATGTATCCGGATATGGCGCGCAGGGCGGCGAAAAGGTAAGCGCCGAGCACGACGCGGAAGGGATGCCAGCCGCCGAAGATGACGATGGCCAGCGCGATCCAGCCGTCGCCTTGCATGGCGGGCGGGCTGGACCAACCGGGTTTGACGTTCAGCGAATAGGCAGCGCCGGCCAGGCCGACCAGAGCGCCGCCAAGGAAGGTGTACCAATAGCGCAGACGCTGGACGGGCGCGCCGCGGGCATAAGCCGCTTCGGGTCGCTCGCCAATGGCACGCAGCGCCAGGCCGCCTTTGCTGCGGAAGAGCCAGAACCAGATGGCGAACATCAAGATAAAGCTGAAATAAACCAGCACATTTTGCTGGAAGAGCACGATGCCCAGCACCGGAATGTCTTCCAGGACGGGTATGGCGAAGCGGGTGATCTGCGGGCCGGGAATGCGCGTGTAGTCAGCGCCCAGGAAGCGCGCCAAATCCGCCGCCAGCAGCGTCAGCACGAAGCCGACCGCCACTTGATCGCGGCGCAGCTTGATGCTGGAGAAGCCCACCAGCACGGCGATCAGCGCGCCGACCAGCATGGCCGCGGCGATGCCGACCGCGATCTGCGCCGGCAGGTCGAGGACGCCGGCTTCCTGCGCGGTCCAGGCGGCTGCGAATCCGGTCACCGCAGCTAGCGCCAGGCTGCCGTCGAGCGAGAGATTGACGACCCCGGCGCGCTCGGTGATAGTCTCGCCCAAGCTGGCGATCACCAGCGGCGTGGCCGTGCCGATGATGCTGCCGAGGGTGTTGAGGAATTCTTCGTTCATCTAATCTAACCCCACCCCCGGCCCCTCCCCAAAGCATTGGAGAGGGGAGGCGTTGTACGGAATCCTATTCATTAGAAGGGCTTTCAATAGTTTCCGTGTCAGCGCTGTCGGCAAGCGTCTGCGGGAAGAATACTTCCTGTACGCCGTGGAAAAGGATCACAAAGAGCACCAGCATGCCTTGCAGGACGCCGGCCAGCGAGGAATCCAGCTTGAGCGAGGGCGCGATCTGCAGGCGGGTGCTGCCGGTCAAGATGGCGGCGAAAGCGAAGGCGATCAGCGGCACCCAGAGCAAGCGGATGCTCAGCAGCAGCACGACCAGCAAGCCCAGGAAGCCAATCCCCCCGGAAGCCAGCGGGCGCAGGTTGTCGAAGGTGAAGAGCACTCGGTAGGAGCCGCCGATGCCCGCCAGCGCGCCGCAAACCAGAAAGGCGCTCATGGACGCGCGCTCGGTGGCCACGCCCAACAGCAGCGCCGAGCGCATATTCGCCCCGACCGCCTTGAGATTCAGCCCCCAGCGCGTGGCGTTGAGCATGATCATAACGATGACGAAGGCGGCGATGACCAGCGCGATCATAAAGAGGTTGACCGGGAATGTCGGCGCGAATTCGGGCAGCAGAGCGGGCGTGGGGAAGGGTTCGGTGCCTTGCGCCGAGCCCCCGATGCGCGGCTGCCAGGGGCCGGAGATCAAGTAGATGGAGATGACATTGACCAGGGCGTTCAGCGCCACGCCGCCGAAAATCTCGTTGACGCCCAGGCGGATTTTCAGCGCGCCGACGACAAATGCCCAGAACATGCCGCCCACAGCCGCCAGCGCAATCAGTATCACGTTGAGCAGGGGCGAGAGGCTCTCCGGCAGCAGCAGGTATTGCGCGCCCCAGCTGGCGAAAAGCGCGCCCATCATCATCTGGCCCTCGACGCCGATATTCCACAAGCCGGCGCGGAAGGTGACGACCAGGCCGATGCTGACGAGGGTCAGCGGAATCCAGAAGTTGAAGACGCCGCCGATTTTGCGACTGTCTTTGAAGGCGCCTTTCCATAGGGCGTCGACTACTTCGAGCGGGTCGCGTCCCACGGCGATGACCAGGGCCGCCGCCACTGCCAGAGAGATGGCGATGGGCAGGATGAGGAAGCCAATTTGGATGGCGAGTCCGCGTGGGTTTTTCATGGCTCAAGTTCTTATGTTATCACTTCAACGTAATCTTGATGCGATGCCAGGCGTTGTTGACGTAGCCCTTGAAATTCCAGACGCTGGCGATGGTC
>JAGWBC010000300.1:0-439 GCA_021296115.1 Anaerolineae bacterium
CGAAAAGAAGCTTGAACTGTTTCATTATTCCCTCCTCAGGAAGTAGACAAAAGTGATTGACTGCGCAATTGGGCTGAATCGATAGCGCCTCCTTCTGCCTGGCCACGGTCTCCAATCTCGTGTGACACCGGCGCATTCTAACCTGGCTCATGCCGAAATCGCGAAAAAAGCAGGCGTTCAACATCAAGCGTCGTGCGAAAACTAACGTGTGCGAAAATAATAGCGCACAGGTAACCGATTGCGCAAGTATTTCGCGCTAATCTTTTAAGCCGCTGCTGGTAATCGCCTGAATATAGTAGCGTTGGAAGGGCAGCAGCAGCAGAATCGGCACGATCGCCGCCAGCATCGAGCCGGCCAGAAGCTCGTTCCAGAGCGTCTGATATTCGCCGATGGAGATGGCGATCTCAACTTGCACCACACGCAGCGCCGGGTGCGGCGC
>JAGWBC010000300.1:591-3655 GCA_021296115.1 Anaerolineae bacterium
AACAGAAATATCACCAGGCTGTTGGCCAAACCGGGCACGATCAGCGCCGGCCAGGTGTTGATCCACTTCAGCTCGCTGATCAAGATGAAGCGCGGTATGGCGGTAAGGTCGATGGGGATGAGGAAGGTGATCAGGATAATCGCTACGAAGAGCAGGCGTTTGCCGCGGAAGTTGAAGCGCGCGAAGGCGAAACCCGCCATCGAGTTGACCACGCCGCCGATGAAGACCACGACCATGCCCAGCACAAAAGTATTGGACAGCGACAGGCCAAAGTCGCGCGCGAAGAGATTCTCGTAGGCCGCAATGGTGAAATTGCTGGGCAAGAGCGCGCGCCAGGAAAAGGGATAGGCGTATTTGAAGACTTCTTCGTTAGGCGAAAACGAGGCGGCGATGGCCCACATCAGCGGCAAGATAAATATAGCCGCGACCACAATATGCAGGGTGTAGACCAGCAGCGTCTCGGCCGCGGAGCGTCTGCCGCCTAGATTCAGCGACTCGATAACGTTCGTCAGGCCGCTCATCGGCGTCAGTCCCGCCGCCGCAGCACGAAAGCTTGGAAGAGCACGACCAGCAACACAAATATCAGCATGACCCAGAGCATGGCCGCCGCTGTGCTGAGGTCGTTGTAGACGAAGCCGCGGCGATAGGTCTCAAACATGATCAAATTGGTGGATAATTGCGGACCGCCCTGCGTCAAACTGTATACCGGCGCGATCAGCAAGAAGTTGGCGACCGTATCGGCTACCAACACAAAGAGCAGCACGCCCCTCAACAGCGGCAGCGTGATCTGGGTGAAGATCTGGCGGCGATTGGCCCCGTCAATCTTGGCGGCTTCAATCACGGATTCGGGAATGCCTTGCAGCCCGGCCAGGAAAAACAGCGCCCAGAGCGGAACGCCCTTCCAGGTCGCCAGCAGAATGATCGACCACAAAGCATGCGAGGGCGCGGTCAGAAAGGGCTGCTTGGGCAGGCTCATGGTCGCCAGGATGCCGTTGATCAAGCCGGAATCGCTGTCCAGCATCAGCCCCCAGACCACCGTGGTCACGTTGATGGACACCGCCACCGGCAGCAGGTAGATGCTGCGGAAGAGCGCGATGCCCCGCACCCGCTGGTTCGCCAGCAGCGCCAGCAGCAGCGCCAGCACGATTTGAATGGGATTCACCAGAATGCTGAAAATCAGCGTGACCTGCACCGACTTCCAGAAGATGGGGTCCCTGAGGATGCGGTCGAAGTTCTCGAGCCCGACGAATATCAGCTTGTTGCTGATGAATGATTGAGCGTGCAGGCTTTGGTTGAGCGTGGCGACAGTGGGCCACAAGTTGAAAATCAGCAGCAGCAGCACCGCCGGCAACAGAAACAGATAGGGGACTGCTTTGTTGTGTATGCTCATCTTGGCGGCTCTCACGCTTTGTCCAGCGTGACGGTAACAGCATGGCTACTGAGTCGCACAACTGCTCGCCGGCAGCCAACGCGGGCTAGCGCATTTCACGGTCGTACCAGATAGAAAGGGAAGGGGCAGCCCAGCCGACCGCCCCTTGCGTTATTGATCGTTTCTCGCGCTAGCGGCATACGCGCCACCGCCAGATTCAGCGCTTCTTCGACATCCTGGCCGTTGCGGATATCGCTGAAGGCATTCTGCAAGATCTGCTCGTATTCCAGGTAGCCGGGCGATACCGGTCGCGGTACAGCGCCGATGGTCGCCTCGTCAGCCGCTACGCGTAGGGTCGAGAAGGGCGCTTCCTCGAATTGCTCGTCTGTCTGGAACATGGCCAGCACGGACTTCTGCGCCGGGAAATCGCCACTGCCGATGCGCCACCACATCTCAGCGCCTTCGCCCGTGGAGATGAAGTGCACCAGCTTGGCGGCCGCGTCTTGGCTCTCGGTGTTCTTGTTGATGCCGATATGCCAGCTGCCGGTCGGCGTGACGATTTCGCCGTCTTCAAAGTAGGGATGGCGCGAGACGCCCCAGTTGAATTCGACGTTATCGCGGATCAGGCGGTTGATATTCCAGGGACCGGCGATGTACATTGCCATCTTGCCCGAAGCGAAGAGATCGCTGGCGCCGACGGTGTCGTCTTGCGGCGCGGCCATGTGTACGTTGAACATGTCCGAGTAGTAGGTGAAGCCATCGATCCAGGCTTGCGAGTTGATGACGCCGTCGACAGTGAGTCCGTCTTCACCGATGGCATCGCCGCCCAGACCCTCGGCCAAGGGCTGCAGCTGATAGATGCGGTTGGTCTGCTCC
Organism: Anaerolineae bacterium; assembly: GCA_021296115.1. Classification (GTDB taxonomy): domain Bacteria; phylum Chloroflexota; class Anaerolineae; order Aggregatilineales; family Phototrophicaceae; genus UBA6055. The sequence goes on from JAGWBC010000300.1 coordinate 2,837, forward strand.
CAGGTGAAACCCCAAATATCGGTGACACCGTCATCGTCTGTATCCATGGTCAGCTGCGGCGCGATCTCGGCGATGTATTCGTATGTCCAGCGCTCGTCTTCGCCGGGCGTGTCGATGCCGGCCGCTTCAAAGATATCGGCATTGTAGATCAGCAGCTGTGTCGAGGTGCTGACGGGCGCCGCCAGCAATTCGCCGTTATAGCTGCCCGCTTCTACCGCCGCGTCCAGCCAGTCGTCCTGCTCGCCCATGATGAAGTATTCGTCCAGGGGCAGCAGCCAGCCGCGCAAGCCGTATCCGGCGACCAGGGGCACATCCACGGAGATCACATCGGGCTGCGCGCTGCCGGCGGCCAGGCGCACCTGAATCTGCTCGAACAAGGCGTTGAAGGGCACTTGCTCGATTTCAACATCAATATCCGGGTTCTCGGCCTCGAAGGCGGCCACAACTTCTTCGGCGCCGCCCCAGCCCAGCATCAGCCAGGTGACGACCGTTTGGTCTTGCGCAAGCGACGGCGTAGCCAGAATCGCCAGCAGCAAGCCGATGAAAAGAACTCTCTTAAGCAACATGTCTTGCCTCCTCCACTGCAAATGACCGTTCGGAAGTGTAGTGCTCGTATAAGCGTAATCGGTTTCGCGGCAAATTGCCAGAATTTCTTGCGAACCGGATCGCCGTCGCCTGTTCAACCCTATTTAGACGGAAAATGAACGTGCTAGAACGCCGCGATCTGCCCATCAGCGCGTGGCTCGCTGCCGCCGTGCATGACGCCGGTCTCGGCATCCCAGCGGATGATCTGCCCGCGCCCGAAATTGCCCCGCCCCA
>JAGWBC010000104.1 GCA_021296115.1 Anaerolineae bacterium
AGACACTGACCGAGCCGAAGCAGTGCGCCAGGTCATAATCGTAGCGACTTAGATAATCGACGATGGCGCGCCACAGCGGCGGACAGAAGCTGCGATCGGCTGACTCAGCGAAACGGGCCGAGCGATCGACCAGACGACGCAGGTAGGCGAGGGAGTCGCGAGCCGGCTGTCGAATCAGCGTAATATGCCGGAAGTAAGCGGGATAATTGTCCACTTGATCGGGGTCGCCATCGCGATCATAGAGCGCCAGCAAGTCAATGATGTAACCGCGCTGCGACAGCTCCCGCGCCAGGTGCCAGATGATCAGGCGGTCGCCGAGATGCAGCGGATACGGCGGGCAGCGAGAAATGAGGAGGACTGTTTTCATGAGCAAGCCGCCCACTGTGGATTACGGATTACGGCGCAGGCGCAGTATCAGCACCCTCAGCCTATGCCCATACTACAGCCAAACGCAAAATACTCGCCCTAAGGACGAGTATTTCTTGTGCCGAGACCCAGACTTGAACTGGGGACACCCGCATTTTCAGTGCGATGCTCTACCAACTGAGCTATCTCGGCATCCGACCCTGAAATTGGAACCGAAGTGTAGAGCAGCTGCGGCAAAATGTCAAGGTGGGAGAGACGTCCTCAGCCAATCGCGAATGACGCGCGCAGTCTCCAGCGCCGCCGCCTGCGGGAAGAGATGTCCCTGCCCTTTCATCTCGTGAAAGGTCGCTTCGGGCGCAAGCGACTGCGCCCGGGCAAACGACGCCTCGGGAAAGGTATCGCTGTCCTCAGCGCGTATAATCAAGGTCGGCGCCATGTTATTCAGCTTGGGCAAGTCCTGCCAGATGCTTTGGTACACCGTTGAGAAATAATATGCCTCCCACTCCGGGCCCCAAGTCAACTCAAAGCCAGCGCCATTTTCGCGGGCGCGCAGACCGTGTTCGACATACAAGCTCAGCGCCTCCGCCGGCCAATCAGCGAAGATCGGCTTCTCGCGAAAGCGGCTGTAGGCGTCCTCGCGGCTATCGAAGAATTCACGCCTGCGTCGCGCGCCCTGCACCAGCGGCATGTCATCGATACGGCCCGCTTCCCGCGCCCTGGCCAGCATGTCGAGCATAGCTTGCGGCAGCAGCACCGGGTCGAGCATGACCAGAGCACGGAAGCGCTTTGGCTGCTTTATAAGCGCCAGCATCGACAGTACGCCGCCCAAAGAATGCCCGACCGCGACGATGTCGTCGAGGCCAAAGCGGTCAAGCCCTCGCAGCAGATCATCAGCGGCATCGCGCCAACTGCGGAGCGTGGCCGGCGCAGCTTGATCGCCCCACAAAGCGCGCGGCGGCAGGCTGATCGAACGAAAGCCCTCCAGGCCGCGCAGCAGGGGCAAGTAGGTCTGCAACGGGAAGCCGTTGGCGGGCATGATATTAAGCAGCGGGGCGCCAGCGTCGCCGGTCAGTTCAATCAGGGTCTGCGGCATGATTAAACCTGATTCATGCTAAGCTACAATTCGACTCGACGCGGTTGCCTTGGCCCGATTCAGGGAGGTTCGACATGATTGATCGCTCAATTGTCTTCACAGTTGGCGCCGCTCTGATTTCTCTGCTGGTGATTTTGGAGTTGGTACGGCGGCGGCGTCTGAGCGAGGAATACTCCTTACTCTGGCTGGGCACAGCCGTCGTGATGCTGATCCTGGGTCTCTGGCGCGATCTCCTCCACAGTTTGGCGGCATTGGTCGGCATCTATGACCCTTCTAATTTGCTTTTTCTGCTCGCGGCCTTCTTTATGCTCTTCATCCAGCTCTACTTCTCCACTGTCATCACCAGGCTTACGCAGGAGAGCAAAGAGTCGGCGCAGCAGATCGCCCGGCTACGATTTGAGTTGGAGCAGCTACGCGGCCAGCAGATTGATGACGAGAACAACCAGGCCGATCAAAGCGCCGATGTAGATCACTAGCTCGGGCAAATGCAAGCGCAGCGGATTGCGATCCAGCTTGGCGAGATCACGTACGCTGCGAACCGGCGCGCTCGGCCGAACCAGCCGTGGTCCGATGCGCCAGGCCAGGACGGCCCCGCCGAGCATGCCGCCGATATGCCCCCAATTGTCAATGCGCGAACCCGGCAAAAATCCGATCAGCAAGTTGATGCCGATTAGTATGGCCATGTGGCGCAGCTGCGCGCGCGCATTGACATACACGCCGCGATGCTGATAGAGATGCACGCCTTGCGCCGCGAAGATAGCGAAGACCGCCCCCGACGCTCCCACTGACGCGCCGCCAAGCCCGCCCAAAGCCAGGCTGGCTGCCGAGCCGGTCAAGCCGCCCAGAAAATAAATCAACAGGAAGCGCGCCCGCCCAAAAATCGGCTCGACCGTCTGGCCGACGATGAAAATCGCGTAGCTGTTGAAGAGCACATGCGCCAAGCTGCCATGCAGAAACATGGCGGTGAATAGCCGGTACACCTCGCCATTGAAAACCACCAACTCCGGCAGCAAAGCCCCGCGCAAAAACAGTTCCCACTCCAGCTCCGGCACAAGATAGCCGGCCAGGAATATCAGCCCGTTAAGCGCCACGAGAGTATATGTCAGCAGCGGCCGGTCCACCAGCCGAGCAGGCTTGCGCTTGGGGGGCGCCGGCGCGCGTACCCTGCCTTTCTGATTGAGTGGATGATCGGATTCGTCGCGGTTTTGCATTGATTGTTCTCTCTGTCTGGCATCGCCAGCATGATAATCGACAACTATCAAATTTGCATTGGAGACCCGCCAAAGCAATGGCGCTTAATGATTGTGAATCAACATAACAAATGCGCCGCAATTCATGATATGCTTATTCTAATGTTGCTTCAATGTGCATATAATATTGAGTGTCAAGGCGTACAAAACAGGAAACAGGAACTAATGTCCGATCATTCAATAGCCGATATCGTGATCGTCCCGGAAGAGATTTTATGCGAAATGCACGAGGAGGGCGATGCCTGTGATGTGCTCGTGCAGATGGAAGACGGGACGGTATACACAGCTTTGTTCGCCACACTCTCATATATCCACCGACAACTGTCATTAACCTGGATGGTTACAGAATCGATACCCGAGACGCCGCCCGTGCGTTACGCCGTTTTGGATACGCCGCATATCATCGTTGAACAACTGCAACTGGAGATCATCGAAGATACGATCGACAATCTGGTCGCGCAAGATGTCTTCGAGAGTCTCTTCACCCGCGTCACGGAAGACGAGCGAGCCGATCCGCGAGACGCTCCCCCGCAAAGCAAGCTGGCCACCCAGGCCATTGCGCAAGCGGTCATTGAAGAAGTGCTGGTTCTGATCGACGACTAAGCCTCAAACCAGTAGATTAATTCCAGCGCGCTTATCAGGCTTCCGCGGCTGCCCCTACCTCTGCACTTACATTCTCCGCTATAATTTCCAGCGTTTGCCGCCTGATGCGACTGCCAGGCTCGGCAGGAAATGAGACTCGACCTGAGGACAAACGATGGCCGAAGAACGCTACGAAGACAGCCAGCTTTACAGGATCAGGCATTCCGCCGCCCACGTGATGGCGGAGGCGGTGCTGGAACGTTTCCCAGAGGCCAAGATCGCCATTGGCCCGCCGATTGAGGATGGCTTCTATTACGACTTCGACCTGCCGACTGCCCTCACCGAAGCCGACATCAAATGGGTCGAGAAGCGCATGAAGAAAATTATGTCGCAGCGCCATAACTTCACCATGCGCGAAGTCAGCCCAGCCGAGGCCAAAGCGATCTTTCACGATCAGCCCTACAAGCTGGAACTCATTGACGACTTGGTTAATGGCCGCGTTGACGACAACGGCAACGCTATCAGCGACCCGGCGGACAGCCTGACGATCTATACGCAGAATAAATTCACGGACCTCTGCCGCGGGCCGCATGTCGAGAGCACCAAGGACATCAATCCCAAGGCGGTCAGCATTTCGCTGCGTCCGCCGGCGGGAGCGTATTGGCGCGGCGACGAAAAACGCCAGCAGCTCACGCGCATCTACGGCACGGCCTGGACCAATCCCGCTGAGCTGGCCGATCACCGCGCGCGCTTGCAGGAAGCGATCAAGCGCGACCACCGTGTGCTGGGTGAAAAGCTCGACCTCTTCATCATCGATTCGATGGTGGGCAAGGGATTGCCGCTCTGGCTGCCCGCTGGCGCGACCCTGCGCGACACGCTGGAGCGCTGGCTGCGGGACATTCAGATCGAGCGCGGCTATCTGCCCGTGGTCACGCCGCACCTGGGCAATATCGAGCTGTACAAGACTTCCGGACACTACCCCTATTACGCCGACAGCCAATATACGCCGATAGACGTCGACGGCGATGAGTTCCTGCTGCGGCCCATGAATTGCCCGCATCACTGCCGCATCTACACCAGTCAACCGCGCTCTTATCGCGATCTGCCGCTGCGCTACGCCGAATTCGGCACTGTCTATCGTTATGAGCAATCGGGCGAATTGCGCGGCCTGACGCGTGTGCGCGGCTTCACCGTCGATGACGCCCATCTCTTCGTCCGGCCAGATCAGTTGCTGGAAGAGTTCAAGGGCGTCGTCCAGTTGATTCAGCACGTATTCAGCTCGCTGGGCATGAGCGATTTCCGCGCCCGCCTGGGCACGCGCGATCCCGACGGCGACAAATACGTCGGCGACAACAGCCTCTGGGAGACAGCCACCGTCGCCATTATCGACGCCTGTGAAGCATTGGGCATGGATTATCAGCTGGAGCCGGGCGAAGCGGCCTTCTACGGGCCCAAGCTCGATTTTATCGTGCGCGATGTCTTGAAGCGCGAATGGCAGCTGGGCACGGTGCAGGTCGATTACAATCTGCCGCAGCGCTTTGATTTAGAGTATGTCGACCGCGACAACGAGCGCAAGCGACCGGTCATGATTCACCGCGCGCCCTTCGGCAGTCTGGAGCGCTTCATCGGCATCTTGATAGAGCACTTCGCCGGCGCATTTCCGCCCTGGCTGGCGCCCACGCAAGCCGTCATCATTCCTATACGCGAGAGCCACAACGACTACGCCCGCGAGATCGAGAGCTTTTTTAAGTCGCGCGGCCTGCGCGTCAAAGCCGACCTGCAAGACCGCAATATGCGCTCCAAGATCAAGCAGCACCGGCGCATGAATATCCCCTGGCTGCTGATCGTCGGCGACCGCGATATCGAGAACCGGACTGTTAGTGTGCGCTTGCGGAGCGACGAAGACCTGGGCCCCATGCCGCTTGAAGACTTCGCCAACGCCGCGCAGGATAATATCCAGTCGCAGGCGCAGGAGATTACTCTATAGATAATCTGGTTTTGCCGGGGGATTGAAAACTCAATCAATGCGCCAATTCTTCAGCGATTTCGCGGTGCATTTCATCAACTGGCTGTCCCTTGCCGCCGGACATGACAAAGCGGTATCCCTCGCTAATATCCTCGAGGATTTCTTCCTTAGCCGGTATATCGAACGCGCTTCTATCCGCATCGCGCGCGTCATCACGCAATTCGCTACTCGGTATCGACCTATTCTTCGGAGTCATAGCTAAGGTCCTCCCTTCCCAGATGATATCATATTCGGAGTCGAAGCCAAATCGCTTACCTCTTTCGCAGCGCGTGGCGCAGCAGCGCTCCAGGCAGGATTCGAACCTGCGACACCCGGTTTAGGAAACCGGTGCTCTATCCCCTGAGCTACTGGAGCGTTTGCGACCCTCCGTCATTATATCAGACCTGCGTCCGCTCTCAAGTCCGCGCGCTGCTTGCGCAGACCCGCTGACGGCGCGCGCCAAGAATTGCCGGCAAATCGCGACTTAACAAGCGTGGAGTTGAGGGATAAAATCCCGCAAAGGCTATAGCGTCGCCGATTGATTTAAGCTAACATAGCGCTAGTTAAGCTCAGATGTATTCGTTTCGCTTGCGACTGGGGATAGGCGCAGCGCGAAACTGGCAAGGAGACGTCTAATGACCCACATCATCACGAGCCTGTGCCTGCGGGATGGCGCCTGCGTAGAAGTTTGCCCGGTGGAATGCATCATCGCCGGCAAACCCGAGAACGAATGGCCCTGGTATTTCATCGATCCCGACACTTGTATCGATTGCGGCGCCTGCATTCCGGAGTGTCCCTTCGAAGCCATATTCGTCGAAGAAGAGGTCTCGTCCGAATACGAGATGATGGAAGGTCAAGAACGCGTGCCCTTTGACACCAAGGTGATCATCGAGCACGAGGAAGGCGACATCATCGATCTCACGCCCGACATCGCTCCCAATTACGACTTCTTCACCCAAGGCCCGGGCTACGACGCGCTCAATATGTAACTCGACCAACTGCGAACGCGCTAAGCGGTCGGCAGCGAAGCATCCCTCCGAAAGCCTTGTCCCGCGTCCATATGCAGGGAACAGGGCCGCCTAGGAGGGATGTTGAATTGTACGCGCCCTCTTCGGCGAAATCAGCCCGGTCACCAGACCGACGCTGAGCAGCACAACCAGCAGACCGATGATGATGCCCGGGCTGATGCTCTCCCCCAGCAGGATCGCGCCAAAAATCACGCCGAATACCGGCACCAGTAGCGTCACGGTTAGCGCCTTGGTGGGCCCGGCGCTGATGATGAGATAGTAGTAGAGCTGGTAGGCTACGGCGGTGCAAATAACGACCAATCCCAGGGTCGCCCATAGCGCCTCCATTGGAGGCGTTTCATGCGGCAAATCCGCCAGCGAAACCGGCGCCAAGATGAAGGCCGCCGCGATCAGTTGACCGCTCGACATAGACATATTGTTCAGGCCAGTGAAGGCGCGCTTGGCGAAGACGCCGCCGACCGCGTAGCTAAAGGTCGCGCCCAGCAGCGCCAGTGTGGCGGCGATGACGTCGGCGCCCAGCGTCATATCACTGCCGCCGACTGTTATCGCCACGCCAATGATGCCGAGCAGGGCGCCAATCAGCTTGGCGGGCGTCAGTTCCTCGCCTAGACCGACCGCCGCCACCAGCGTGGTAAACAGCGGCGTGGTCGACATCAAGATGGCCGCCATCGACGCGGTGACAGTCAGCTCGGCCCAGGCGATCAACGAAAAGGGCAACGCCGAGCCCAAAAATCCCAGAATAATAAACTTGCGCCAGTGACCCCGTATATTCAGTCGCTGACCGCGCCAGCGCGCATACGCGACCAGGATCAACCCGGACAGCGCGACGCGCGCGAACATCAGGAAGAGCGGCCCCATCGGCTCGACCGCGATGCGGATGAAGATGTAGGACGCGCCCCAGAAGGCGCCCAGCGTGATCAGCGCGGCTAATTGCACTAGCGACAAAGTTTTCACTCCAGAATCTCTGAACGCCGATATTGTAACAGAGCGTCAAGCCAAGCCACGCTCCGAATCTTGCGCACCTGCCCATCTGACCAGAGGCAACCTGCCCAAAGGTCTAATATCAGCGCGCCGGATTCCGTTGCAGAATAAACATATCGCAAAACAATTGGAGGAGAACTCTGTGTCAAACACACTGCAAGACTTTTCGAACGATATGGCCGACCTGGTCGCGGGCGCCGCCGAGGGCGTCTTGCGCGTTGACGCGCGCCGGCGCATTCCCGCCAGCGGCATGGCTTGGGCCGAAGACTTGATCGTCACCGCGCATCACGTGGTCGAGCGCGATGACGAAATCAGCATCGGCTTGCCTGATGGGGGCCGCGTCAGCGCCGAGCTGGTCGGCCGCGACCCGCGCAACGATTTGGCTCTGCTCAGAGCGGAAGCCGCTCTGCAGCCGCTGGCGCGGGCCGAGGCTGAGTTGAGCGCGGGCAACATAGTACTCGCCTTGGGCCGCCCGCGTATGCGCGTCAAAGCCTCGCTGGGTATCGTCAGCGGCATCGTCAATCCGGCCCACTCCAGGAGGGGCAGGCGGCGCGCTGCCAAAGGCCGGCGTGAAGCTCCACGTAATAGTAAAGGCGGCTGGGAGAAGCGGGCCTGGCGGAAAAAAGCAGCCTGGAAAGCCGGCGGCTGGGAAGGCCTGCTGGCCGGCCGCATCATCCAGACCGACCTAACCATGTACCCCGGTTTCTCCGGCGGGCCGCTGCTCGGCGCTGATGGCGCGGTCTACGGCCTGAACACATCCGGTTTCGCGGGTGGCGTCAGCGCCGCTATTCCTGTCGCCGCCATCGCCAAGTCGGTGGCCACGCTGCTGGCTGATGGCAAAATCCAGACCGCCTACCTCGGCATCGGCGTACAATCGGCGCTGCTGCCGGCGGCGATGGCTGAGTCGCTGGGCCAGGAAGCCGGTCTGCTGATCGTCTCGGTCGAGCCGGATAGCCCGGCGGCCGCGGCCGGTCTGCTGGTCGGGGATATCCTGACTGCGCTGCAGGGCGAGCCGCTGGAAGATGTCGCCGAGCTGCAGATGCTGCTGGCGCGCCTGGATGTGGATAGCGAGATCGCCTCAAGTTATGCGCGCGGCGGGGAACTGCGCGCGGGCAACGTGGTCGTCGGCGCGCGTTAGGGGGCGGTTTATCTACCTCACCCCCGGCCCCCTCTCCAAAGCATCAGAGAGGGGGAGCTTAGGCAGCGCCAGCCGACTTGAAGAGTCCAATAGTCATCAGCAACGACTTCAATTCATCCAAGTCCGCTAATATCGAAACCAGCTTCCCTCCATTAATATGGGGGACTGAGGGGGTAGACTCGGGGGCAGAGCGCCCCTACACACCCGGCGGCTCGACCTCGCGCTCCAGCGTGATTTCCCGTATTTCGTGCTCCGCCGCCACTTCCAGCGTGACGAAATAGTTGAACACATCGATGAAGCAGAGCGCTTCCTCGCCTTCGCGGCAGTAGTAGAGCGTCACGTCCGCCATGACGAAGCTGTCCTCCGCGCTGAGTTGCAGCGGGATGCTGACGCTGTCGCCGCTGACCGCCGCCGTCGTCTGCTGCGCCGGCTCGCCCCAGGTCACGCTGACCCGGCTGTCGATCAGCGGATTGATCTTGAAGTCGGCCGGCAGCTTGAAGCGCAGATTGAGCGCGCCCTCGCCGGTCGCCACCTGGTGTATGCCGGCCATGATGATCGACTTGTCGCCGGCGTTCCCGCCCAGCAGCGTCAGCCGCGACTCGTCGATAATCAGCGCTTCCCGATTCTTGAACTCGATGGTGTCGACGATGCC
>JAGWBC010000105.1:0-9041 GCA_021296115.1 Anaerolineae bacterium
AATTCGCGGGATGGTTGTGATTTTGTGGCTGCCCCGAATTACGGGCGATCAACTCTGTGGTAAGTATTTTTATGACTTGCTTTCGCTTACTAAGGCAGCGATCTACAAACTATGTTGTCCAGGAAGCATACTGGAAAATGCGAGGCGAAAAGGCCGACGGCGCATTACCATCGGCCTTCCCTTTTACCTATAGCGAAGCTGCTATGACTTATCCTTCGACGTGGCCGCCGTCGATCAGGATTTGCATGATCTCCGCGTCCATCGCCGCGGCGGTTTCTTCGACCGTTGCCTCTCCAGTGATCATTGCCGACAAGAGGCGCGGCAGTACTTCACCCCCTATGTCGCCCATTTCTGGAATGTTCGGTGAGTTGATGATGTTCAAACTCTGGATGCCCGCGGCAATGTCGCCCAGCCACGGGAAGCGCGCCAGAGCTCGCTCATCCTGCAAGACCGAAATCCGCGATGGCGAATTGCCCAGTCTTGTCGCGGTAACACCGTGGACGCCACTTTCTGTATTCGTCAAGCAGACCAGAAAGTCAAAGGTTTCTTGCGGATTCTCCGTTGTGCTGGAAATCGCCGGACCCCACTGACTCAGGTATCCTTCCGGTTCCTCCACTCCATCGCCGGGCATCGGGATCAGCTGGAAGCCGATATTGCCCGCCACATCCGAAGTGTCCGGGTCATTGCCATAGAGCAGGACGCTATTCCAGGTGACCAGACTGTAGTCGCGTCCGGCGGTGAAGTTGGCGTTGCCTTCGACCCAGCCTGCAGTGTAGGAAGCGGGATCCGCAAACTCGTAGAGAGCCATCATGTCGTTCAGCACAGCGATGCCTTCCGGCGTGTTGATGTTAATCTCCAGCGTCTCGTTATCGACGACCTCAATGCCGTACATGAAGGAAAGCGCCTGGTGCAAAATCGTGATCCAGGGAGCGCGCAAGCCGTAAGCGATTTTGCCGTAGAGGCCTTCGTCCGGCCGGTGGAAGAACTCAACGTGGTCGAAGTATTCCAGCCTGCTCTGCGGCGCAGCCAGCTCATATCCGTATGCTTCCATGAATGCCGCCTGTTCATCTGGGTCATTCATTAGATCCGTCCGATACAGGATGCCTTGATATTCATTCAGCCAGGGCACCAGCCAGTGCTTGCCTTCGAATTCGGTCAAGTTGAAGAAAGCGATGTCGTCCGGATCTACCGCGTCTATGTCGAAATCCTCCAGAGGCAAGAGATAATCAGCGGCGACGAATTGCGCGATCTTGCCGATAGGAATATAGGCGATGTCGTAGAGTCCGCTGCGAACAGCCGCTTCCGTCGGCAGGATGGAGTTGATCCATTCGCCCGGCGGCAGCTGATGCGCTTCATAAGCGACGCCGACTTCCTCGGCGCAGCGCTCGGCGTTGGCGATCAAGGCATCGGCGTGCACACCGGTTTCAGCGCCGATAGAAATGGTGACATCTTGCGCCTGAGCTGCTGGCAGCAGCAGCAGCAGGGCGAGCAACAGTAAAATTACTGTCCGTTTCATTTTCGTATCTCCTTTACGAACTGATATCACAGGACAACAGACGTGTTGCAACTAGTCTTATGGATACACTCCCTTCACTAACCAGTTTTACTTGCCGGAGCCGGACACAAGGCCCATGACCAGGTGCTTCTGCACCAGCAAGCCAGCTATGACAATCGGAAGAGCCGACAGTACGCCGGCCGCGGCCAGCTTGCCCCAGGCGATGTTTTGATTGGTGACAAATGTGTACATCGTGACGGGCAAGGTCCGCGAATGGCGCGCCGTCAGCGTGACTGCCAGCGCGAATTCATTCCATGATGACAGCAGCATAAAAATGGTGACCGACGCCAGCCCGGGCCGGATCAAGGGCAAAACGACATGCCAGATCACGCCCAGGCGAGAGGCGCCATCGATCAACGCCGCGTCTTCAATCTCGTCGGGAATGGTCGCGATGAAGCCGACCAGCATCCATATCGCCAGCGGCAAGGAGAAAAAGGTATAGAGCACCACCAAGGTTCCCTGCTTGTCGTATAGACCGAGGCCGCGCGCGATGGCGAAGAGCGGGATGATGTAGGCGACCGGCGGCAATAGCCGCGCTGTAAATATCACCAGCATCATCTTCGAGCCACCCACACGAAAACGCGCCATGCTGTATGCTGCCGGTATGCCAAGCAAGGCCACCGCGGCCAGCGTCATGCCAGCCACCAGGAACGAATTCTTTAGTGAATTTATGACTTTGGCGTCGCTGAAAAGGTCGATGTAGTTTTCCAGCGTGAATGGCGACGGAACCCAAATCGGAGGAATGGCAAATTGCTGCCCCTCGGTCTTGAAAGAACTGGCGACCAACCAATACACGGGAAATAGAAAGACGACCAGCAAGACCAACCACATGGCGTATGACAGAAGGCGGTTGCTGCGACTTAAGCGCTGATACATGCTAATCCGCCCGGCTGAACATCAAGCGCGCATAGATGATGCTGACGATGAAGGCGACGAGCAATTGCACCATGGCGATGCTGGAACCGTATCCAATTTTCAGTGAGCGGATGCCCACCCAGTATTGGTACACCGCCAGCACTTCAGTTGAATCGCCCGGTCCGCCGCCTGTCATGATGAAGATCATTTCGAAGGCCTTGAAGATGAAGAGGGTCGTCAAAAACGCTGAAATCAGAATCGCGTAGCTCAGCAAAGGCAAGGTAATGTAACGGAGGATTTGCCTTCGGTCGGCGCCATCAACGCGGGCGGCCAGGTAGAGTTCTTCCGGTATGGTCTTCAATCCGCCAGTGACCACCAGCATCGTGCCGGGCACGCCATTCCAAACGTGCGCCAGAATCAAGGCGCCGAGAGCTGTCCTTGGGTTGCCCAGAATCGAAGCCTGGACAATTGCGTCAAAGCCGAGGGATTCCATTATCTGCGCGATAACGCCAATGTTCGGCGCCATCATGAAACGGAAGTTGAAGCCGCTGATAAATGGCGCGACCAGCCACGGGATCAGCAAGAGCGTGCGCACCAGACCTTCGCCGCGAATGTTGCGATTCAGCAGCAGAGCCAGGGTTACTCCCAGCACCGTCTGAATCGAGGTCGTCGCGATCGTGAAAATTGCGGTAATGCGCAACGATGAATAGAAGCGCGGATCCGCCAACAGCTTGCTGTAATTGTCGACGCCGATGAAGGTCTGTCCCAGATCCAGGCGCGTCAAACTCCAGGCGGTCGTTGAGTTGTAGAGCAGATAGCCGGTTGGATAGATGATGCCAACAATGATGAAGACGAATGCGGGCAACGCCAGCGCATATTTAACGCGCTGAGGCGTCATTATCCCTTTAAGCGGATTGACATGTGAGAAGGTCATATCAGTTCAGCCGCTACATCTTTCGATCTGACAATGGGCTAGCTGGCAACGATCTTGGTTCAGACTAGGTACAGAATCTCTCCCTCAAGCGAAGGGGCTGCCGAAGCTAAAGGGAGAAGCTCGCCAAAGGCGCCATTGACAGCTTCCAGGCCATATAAGCGCGTCACAGCGAGAATCCAATTTCTTCTGTCAAGAATCTCCGGCCGATCTCGGCGCTGCCCCTGGGATCGTCGTGTTGGTCGAGTTCGCCCAGGATCCAGCCTTGATAATTGACCTCAGCCAGAACACCGATAAAGCCTTGCAGGTCAACTGTTCCCTCGCCCAGCGGCGCGTATCCGGCGGGCATCGCCAAGGCGGCGCCCATCTCACGCAGTTCGGGCCAGTTCGTCGCCACATCCTTGAGATGCACATGCGCGATGCGATCGGCATATTTCCGCGCAATCGCGACCGGGTCGCCATCGCCTTTGGCAATCTGTCCGCTATCGGGCGCGAAGAATACGTAGCGCGGGTCCGTCAGCTCCATGATCAGGTCGATCTCTTCCGGGCTTTGCACATAGGTTCCCCAATGCGGATGCAATGCCATGGTCGCGCCCATTTCCAGCGTGCGCTTGCCGATCTCAGTCAGCGTAGACGCGGCAACTTTGAATTCGTCAAGCGTCCAGCGGGGCGCATCGTCCGGCACGCCGATGGGCACAGTCATCAAGATTTCGCCGCCATGATTGAGCAGAAAGCGCGTGGCTTCTTCGTGGTCCGCTATGATTGCTTCCGATTGCGCCGGATCCTCATACTGCGATGTAATCATATCCAGGCATGCCACATGCAGATTTAGCTCGTCGAGCAGCGCGCGAAAACGTCCTGCTGGATCGTCGTATTCCATCGCCGTATTGGAAAAAGTCTCGAAAGCGCGAAAGCCGAGCGCGGAAATGTCTCTCATACCCCATTCCATCCAGTCGGCGCCGCCAGCGACAGCCCAGGTGACGGTGGTGTAGCCAATCTTCGCTTGATACATATTCTTCTCCCTCAGAGCTACAGATTTGATGCGCTAGCTAGGATGCGGATCTAATGCACGAGCATGCCGCCGTCGACCACGATGGGACCGCCGACCATGAAGGACGCTTCCGGCGTGCAAAGGAAGAGCGCGACCTTTGCCACTTCGGCGGGATCGCCCAGGCGCCCCAGCAGCGATGCATCCAGCAGCCAGTCCATGACCCCCTGCGCGTCGCCGGAATCCGCCATTGATTGCGACAGCAAGGGCGTATCAATCGGACCGATGACGAGGCAATTGGCGCGGATATTGTCCTTTGAGTAATCCATCGCCAGGCTGCGCGTCAGTTGCAGGATGGCGCCTTTTGACGCCACGTAGGCGGCGCGTTCATCGGCCACGCGATATGACAATGTCGAAGCCGAGTTGATGATGACGCCCCCGCCGACCTTTTGCATCTCCGGTATGGCGTACTTGCTGCACAGCCAGCTGCCCTTGACGTTGGTGCCCATGGTCGCGTCCCAGTCCGCTTCGCTGAGCTGGGTGGCGCTGCCGCGGATTTCGATGGCGGCATTGTTGTAGAGGATATCCACCTTGCCAAAGGCAGCCACCGTTTGATTCACCATGGCTTCGACTTGCGCCTCTCGACGCACATCTGTCGCTGCAAATAGGGCGTCTCCGCCCGCGGCTTGCACCAGTCCAACGGTTTCCATTCCAGCGGATTCGCTCAGATCGGCGACGACGACCTTCGCGCCCTCTTGGGCAAACAGCAGCGCGCTCGCGCGTCCTATGCCGCTGCCGGCGCCGGTGATGATGGCAACTTTTCCGTCCAATCTTCCCATAGTTTGCCTCCAGCTTGGTAAGTGACCTGTGCTTGTACGCGCGTGGGCGCCAGCGTTTCCCTCGCCCCTTCGCCCCTGACTAATCCTCGACGATTGCAATCGCGCGAACTGGCGCCGCGGTTGTGCCTACCCACTTGATCGGCAGGACAGAAAGGGTGAATCCGTGCGGACGCGGTATCGCCTCCAGATTGCACAAGTTTTCCAGGTGATAATATTCCCGCTCAATCATCACGCGATGGGATTCCCAGAATTGCTTGCGCTCGAACATCGCCCATACCGGCGGATCCCAGGTGATGGCGTCGATGCCCGTCACTTTGACGCCTTGATCAAGCAGCCAGTTGGTCGCTTCCTTGGACATGCCGCAGTGCTCGCTCAAGTAGCGCTCTTCGTGGTTGTAGCTGCCGGCGCCCGTCATGATCAGCACGATATCCAGCGGCTTGATCTCATAGTCAATCTTGGCCAGGGCCGCATGCATATCATCAACTGAAATGGCGGCGCCGTTCTCCATGTACCGGAAATCAAGCACGACGCCATCGCCGTAGCAGTATTCGACGGGAATGCCTTCGGGCCCGGCTCCGCCTTTGCGAAAATGCTTCAAAGCATCAATATGCGTCCCAACATGATCGCCCAGGACGGTCATGGAACTGGCCGCCAGCGAAGTCATCCCGTGTTCGGCCGCGCCGATGCCTTCGGCGAATTGCTCCCAATCTTCGTACATCAGCAGCGCCGGGCGCACCACGCGCGGAAATACCACCATATCGCCGTGAACGGGCATACTCAGGTCTATGATTTGTCGTGTCATGGTTTATCCGCCTTTGCTGCCGAATCGTCTTCTGACTGTGCTTGTCCTTCTGAATAATGCGCGGTGATTCTGTCGATTAGTTCTTCGATATGCTCTTGAAGCGTCTTGGCGATTAGATCCGGGTCGCCGGTGTTCAAGGCATCCAGGATTTTGTAGTGTCGCCGCGCCTGAAAGACCAGGTTGTAGCCAGTCAATATCGTGGACGCGTAGGTCCAGTAGGCGAACTGAAGCATGTCGTAGAGGCGGATCAGCGTATTGTTGCCGGCGGCGGCGACGATCGTCTGGTGGAAGGCGAAGTCGGCTTTGGCGAATTCGTGCGAGTCTTCCTTCTGCGCGTGACTCATCATGCGCTCCATCAGCATTTCCAAGCGCGCGAATACATCTTCCGTCAGGTTGGGCGTCGCCAGGCGTCCCGCCATCGCTTCCATCCAGGCGCGCACAGCATAGGTATCCAGCATATCTTTTAGGGAGAGATCGCGGACGAAGGACCCGGAAAAGGGCACCGACTTGACGAAACTCATCATTTCCAGATCGCGCAGCGCCTCGCGTATCGGCGATTGGCTAACGCCGAATTCCCTTGCCAATTTCGCCTCGGCCAATCGATCGCCGGGTTTGTAGCGTCCGCGCAGAATGGCGTCGATAAGGTGTTCCTTGATATCTTCCCGCAGCACGTAGCGCGTCGCGCTTCGCTTGTTAACGGTGTTATCGCTGGCCATGCATTTTCCCTTTTTGCTGCGATCTAGAAGGGGGTGACTGTATCGTCGCTGTCGATTGAACCAGGTGCTGTTTTCTCTCTATCATCGGATTTGGCAGTCTTCAAAGGCGGACTGTTACTGTGTGGCGGTCACGCCGCCGTCGATGAACAGGATCTGCCCGGTGATGAAATCAGCGGCAGGGGAGGCGAGGAAAACCGTGGCGCCGACGATGTCGAATGGCTCGCCTACACGAGTCAAAGGAATGCGACTGACCAGCGCATTGTAGAAGTCCTCGTCTTCCAGATAATGCCGCACCAATTCGGTGCGAATAAATGTCGGCGCGATGCCATTTACGTTGATGCCGTACTGCGCCCACTCTGTGGCAAGCTGCTTCACCAGCAGATTCATGCCAGCCTTGCTGCTGGTATAAGCTGCGAATCCGCGCCGAATACCGAGCAGACTGCGTACTGAGGAAATGTGAATCTGTTTGCCGCGCTCTTGCTTGATCATCTGGCGGCCGGCGGCTTGCGAAAGCAGAAAGGCGCCGCGCAGATTCGTGTCGTGCACCTCATCCCAGTCATCCGCCGTCAGCGCTTCGGCCGGCTTCTCAATGTGTGTACCGACGCAGTTGACCAGAATGTCGAGCCGTCCCGACTCGCCGACAGTTTGCTTGACCATGCTGCTGATCTGATCGGGCTGTTTGATATCGAAACTCAAACCCATCGCCGTGAAGCCGCTTGCCTCAAGTTGACCCGCGAGCGCTGCGCTCTTCTCCGCTGAGCGCCCGGCGATGGCGACGGTCGCGCCCTGCTGCGCCAAGCCGAGACATAGGGCTTCGCCGATTCCGCCGTAGCCACCGGCCACCAGCGCCACCTGCCCATCGAGCTTGAAGCTATCTGAAATCAGTCCCGAATAGATGGATTCTTGCGTCGAAGTCATGTACTGCACACTTTCATTTAGCTCGACCCCTAGCGCTACCGCAGGTCTATTGGCCAGCCGAATAATCGATAATCGAGTATATCTTAAGCTGAGTCAGTCGTCAAGTCAAGCGAGAGAAGGGCGCGAAGGCCTCCGATCTATTGCCCTATCATCTTTGCATATGGTAACGATTGCTCAGTGTACATGAAGTACACCGCAGGCGATGATGCTGTCGAACACTCGGGGTCTCGTGCTACAAGATTATCGATAATCGGTTGACATTCCACTTCTGCCCTGTTATATTCCCGCTTAGGCGCGTGGGCTTAAAGAGTGGGCAGGCTTCGCGGCTTGTTAATCATTCAGAAATACCTCGCTACCGGCTTGACCGGCGGCGCCTTGAAAGGATGGCACTATGCGACTGGGGCTTGGACTTGGCGGAATGGGGCTCGACTCACAAGGGCTAATCGAGCAAGCCAAAGCGCAGGGCGTTTCTGGATTACTGCTGGATGTCAGCGAGGCGCGCGAGCAGTCGATTGGCGATTGGCGCCGTCAGTTAGCTGAAAACGAACTGGAAGTCGTTCAAGTCGGCGCGTGGGCGCTCAACCCTTTGCTCCCCACGCCGGAGACGGAACAGATCGCGCGTGATGCATTGGCGGCGGCGGCCGAGCTTGGCGCTAGCTGCATCATCTTGGGCGCCGGCACCAAGAACCCGAATCACCACTTTTGCGGCCATCCGGAGAACTTTACCGACGAAGCCATCGCGGAAGCGGCGGCCTCTCTAAAGCCCCTGGCGCGGGAAGCCGAAGCGGCCGGCCTGCTGGTTACGCTTGAGATTCATTTCGCAACCGTGCTCTGTGACTGGAAGGCCTGCCGGAAATATATTGAGCAAATCGACTCTCCGGCCGTCAAGATCAACCTTGATGCGGCTAACATGATCCGATACTACGACTATTGGAACGGCAGCGATTACATTCGCCGGGGAATCGAAAGCCTCGCTACCATGATTGAAACCTGCCACGCCAAGGACGTCGTGATGCATGACGCGCTGCACCTGCATATCGATGAGTGCCCGGCGGGCGAAGGCTGTTTGGACTACGCCGCTATCATTCGCCAGGTCGATAAACATTTGCCGCCGGATACCTACATGATTGTCGAACACACGCCGCTCGACAGGCTGCCCGCCGCCATGGCTTATATTCGCGAGTCGGCCTCCAAAGCAGGCGTAGCGATTGTCTAGCGCTCGCCGGGGTTTGCGAGAGTTCGCCTGCGCGTATCTGCGAAGGCTTGTCCGCTACTCAAATACCGATGACGATACGGTTTGTTGGGGTGGGCGCCGCGCATTTAGGGATTCACGACACTTTTGCCACCGAGGGCACAGAAGTAAATGCAAGTTAATCATGCAGAAAACAAACTCGCTAGAAAAGCTCCCCTTCCCTAGCTCGCTGGGGCAAGGGGCCG
>JAGWBC010000105.1:9173-15356 GCA_021296115.1 Anaerolineae bacterium
TGGACTAAGAATGATGCCTTTCCTCTGTGTACTCTATCAAACTCGGTGTACTCGGTGGCAAAGATGTCGAGTATTCGCCAAAGCCGAGCGAGCGGCAGCTGAGTCACAGTACCGGACAAGCCTTGTAGCATCGTACAGGTTAGAGGGCAGCGCAATTTACTGAAACTGAGAAGGAATACGCAAATGACAGACAAGTCTGAAATTCGTCTTGGCATCGTAGGGATGCAGCTCGGCCTCTGGCACGCGGGCGCAATCGCCGAAATTGACGGCGCCTCTATCGTTGCGGTCGCTGACAATATTCCGGGCAAATTGCCCGGACCCGACATCACGTTGCGGGAATGGGCCGACAGCCTGGGCGCAGATGCCTATACAGACGGCGTCGAGATGATCCGAAATGCCGATATTGACGCGGTCGATCTATGTGTATCGCCCAGATGGCGCCTCCCGCTGGTAGAGGCGGCGGCCGAACGCGGCCTACCTGTCCTGTTGGAAAAACCCTGGGGCGCCAACATGGCGCACGGCCGCGCGCTGGCGGATGTCATCGAGAACTCGAACCTTCTGCACATGGTGGAATTTCCGCTGCGCTACTTTCCGCCGATCATCGAGCTCAAGCGGCTGCTAAATGATGGACCGCTCGGGCGGCCCTTCATCGTCAATGCGGAGATTGTTATGGGAGTGATTCCGGCGAAAATGCCCGAGCACTGGATGTGGGATCCGGACAATGGCAATGGCGCCGTCAACGAAAACACCTGCCACGTTTTTGATACACTTTGCTATCTATTGGGGGAACCGGTTTCTGCCCACGCTTTTGGAGCTAGCTATCATGGCGCGGCGCCAGCATTGCCTGATGGCGTGGTCGCGAATATCCGCTTTGAGAGCGGCGCGGTCGCGTCCGTTACTGGTGGTTCCTTGGGGGCGGATATCCTGCGCACGCCGACCTGGCTGGATGTCTATGCCGAGAAGGGACAGGCGCTTGTTACCGGCATTGAACACATGTTTGATACGCTGACTTGGGGCAGATCTGATGACAGCGGTGAACCCAGTCGCCAGCATTGGCCCAACCCGCGGCTTAGGACGCTAATCGTGCAATACGCGATTGCCGAATTCATTGATAGTGTCCGGACTGGCCGCCAGCCAGAAAGCGATGCCAATGCCGGACTGAATGCTCTGGCCTTGGCGATGGCGGTCAATCAGTCGGTGGCGACGGGCGAAACCGTTGATTTGCGCTCGTAAACTTACCGCAGCCGGCTAACAGCTGCGCGTCAATAGGGCAAACTGATGCGCGCCAGTTGGCGCCTCGTCAACAACAACCACACTGTGGTCCCTGTCGTACTCTAACGGCGGCTGACACTGCCCATGCCCTAGCCTGACACAGCTTTGAATTCGGTTCCTCAGCCAAGGGCATGACGATCGTAAGGGATCGTCTGCTCCCACTCGTCCGCCGCCGAACGCGCTATCACCGCCACGATCGGCTCGCTGTCGCTCAGATTAAATACCTCGTGCGGCACACCCGCCTCAATATAGATGAAGTCGCCAGCGCAGTTCTCCATCACCAGCCGGCATCCCGCGCCGTATTCGTGCCGCACACGCCCTTCCAGCACATAAATCATCGTCTCGAAATCCACATGCAAATGCGCCGGAATGACGCCGCCTGGCGGTATCGTAGCCACCTTCATCGACAAGGCCTGCGCCGCCACATTATTCACCGACAGCCCAACGCCGCCACGCAATACGCTAATCCCGCCGCCACCTTCGACTTGCTCACCCATATCGCCACCTGCCTTCTCTCCTTCTATGTTGACTTTATCATTCCCCTGACCAACTAATCAACCAAGGGCGCCAATCCGTCAACTTAAGGCGCGTCGCCCTCTCCTTTTGTAGGCAAGGCGGACTCATCATGAATTTTCCATGGCGGACGGCAAGGACAAAGGCCATTCCCTGGTCGCTGTCACGGACCAAATCATTTGTTGAAATATCGGCTCGTCAGGATGACCAAGACGAGTAGAAGGGCGCCGATGCCAATAGACATCAGGGTCACGACGAACTCTGCTGTGTCTGGTTTGACGACGAAGAGCAAGGCGATCGATACGACCAAAACAAAAACCGCTATTCGGTAAAACCCTTTGAGCAATTCAGGCGTCATGAAGCGCCAATTCCGCGCCGCGTTCCAAGGGAATACATGCGACTTCTACATCAAATTCAGATTGGAATGGGACGGATAACTCAGGAACTTCCTTGTCGCAGACACCGTCAACATACCAGGGGCAGCGCGGATGGAAGGAACAGCCGGGCGGCAATTCAGTCAGTCGCCGTATGTCTTCGCTGCGCAACTGAATATGCTGTTTGCTGCGGGTCTTTTCTGGATCGGGATCGGGAATGGCGGATAGCAGCACTTTGGTATAAGGATGTTGAGGATCGCGAATAATCTGTTGCGTACGGCCGATTTCAACCAGTCTTCCCAAGTACATCACACCAATCCGACCATCCCAGGCGAAGTACTTGGCCAGCGCCAGATCGTGAGTGATGAATACAATAGTCACATCCAGCCGATCGCGCAGGTCCATCATCATTTGCAGAAGACCGATGCGAATGGACACATCCACCATACTAACGGACTCGTCGGCGACTATCACTGACGGTTCGGTGGTGAGCGCCCGCGCGATGCTAATGCGCTGCCGCTGGCCACCGCTAAGCTGATGCGGATACTTGTCAATAAAGTCTTCAACTGGGGTCAAGTCGACCAAATCGAGCAATTCGCGCACGCGCTGCAAGACGCCGCGGCGATGTGGCGCAAGTTTGTGCCTGATCAGGGGATAACTGAGCATTTCGGAGACGGTCTGCGTCGGATTCAGCGAGGCGTAGGGATCCTGATGAATGATCTGCACCGACCGGCGAAAGCGCCGCTGATTGTCGCCGCGCAAAGAGGCGATATCCGCGCCTTCAAACTCGACGATGCCTTGACTTGTAGGCAGCAAACCACAGATGATCTTGCCGGTTGTCGTTTTGCCGCAGCCGCTCTCGCCGACCAGACAGAGGAACTCCAGTCGGTTGACAGAGATATTGATATCTTGCAGTACCGGCACGATCTCCCGACCTGTTTTGAAGCTGCGGTAGACGTGTTTCAGTTCAATGATGGGCGACGACACTAGGCTCTCGCTTTTCGACTTTCGAGCAGGCGATCTTTATGCCAGCACGCGGCCAGATGCGCGCCAACATCATCCGTAAGCGCCGGATTCTCTTTCCTGCAAATATCATCAGCAAAGGCGCAGCGCGGATGAAACTTGCATCCCTCCGGCGGTGTGATGAGGTTTGGCGGCGAACCCGGGATACTCTGCAGCAGGTCTTGCGCATGATCGAGCGTGGGAACTGATGTCAGCAAGCCATGCGTGTAGGGGTGGAGCGAGCGATAGAAGATATCGTTGACGCCGCCAAGCTCTATAATTTCCCCGGCGTAAACGGTGGCGACATGATCCGCCAATTCAGCTGCCAGAGACAGATCGTGACTGATGAAAATAATGCTGAAGTCCAGTTGTCGCTGCATATCGTTCAATACGTCAATGATGGCGCGCTGCGTCAGGATATCGAGCGCGGTCGTTGGCTCATCGAGAATGACGATTTGCGGGCTGAGCAAAACGCCGAGGGCGAGCAAAGTACGCTGTTTCATACACCCGCTCAGTTCATGTGGATAGGCGTCATATACGCGCTCGGGGTCCAGGCGTACCAGTTGGAGCAGGCTAAGGGCCCGCTTGCGCACAGCCGCTTTGTCTGTCCAGCCGTGCGCCTGGGCTGTGTCTTCAAATTGTTTGCGTATGTTTAGCACCGGATTGAAGGCGTTCTGCGCCCCCTGAAACACCATCGCGCACTCGTTCCAGCGAAATTCCCGCAGCTGCCGGTTACTTAATTTGAGCACATCTTGCACTTCTTGATTGCGCTGATAGAGGATCTGGCCGCTGGTGATGACTGCGTTCCTGGGCAGCTTTCGGATCAGCGCCAGGCTGATGGTGGTCTTGCCGCTGCCGCTCTCGCCGATCAGCGCCAGGGCCTCGCCGTTTCTCAGCTCGAAAGATACATTGGCCGTCGCCTTGACGTCGCCGCGATCGGTGCGATACACCACAGATAGATCATCGACTTTGAGTACTACATCGGGCGGCAGGTTCTGCGACATGGCGGCGACCTCTAGGCTGCGGCTCGCAGGCGCGGATCAAAGATTTCTTCGAGCGCGCGCGCGAAGAGCACCAGGCAAACTTGGAAGAAGGCGATCGCCAGCACCGGCGAGAGCGCCATACTGGCGCCATCGGGATTGTACAAGGTCCCGCGCGAGCGACCGAAGTACAGCATTACGCCCCAGGTGTAATCATTGATAGGCGCCAATCCCAGGACGACAAGTCCTATCTGCTCGTACATCGCAAAGGTGATGGAGAAGATAAAATTGATCATGACGTAGCTAATCATGTTGGGCAGTATTTCGCGGAACATGATGTGGTTGGTGCTCAAGCCGAGCGAGCGCGCCGCTTCGACAAAGTCGCGTTCGCGCAAGCTGAGGACCTGCGACCGAATGGCTCGCATCAAGGGAGGCCAGCCCAGCAATCCAATCAGCACACCGAGGTAGAGCGTATTATCGAAGCGGATCAAGCCCGCCATTACGACCAGCAGGGGAAAACGCGGTATCGCCAGAATCAGATTCGTCAGGGCGGTTAGAGCGCTATCGAGGACGCCGCCGGTTAGTGCAGAAAATGATCCGAGGAAGAGTGCGATCACTGTCGAGATGGCGCCCCCTATCAGCGCAGTTAGGATTAGTACGCGGCCACCATGCACCACGTGTGTGGCGATGTCGCGCCCTTGCGTGTCCGTGCCCAAAAGGTGGGGCGGGCCTAGCGCGGGATTCGATATCACGATGTTGTCGGCGAAGAGCGCCTTCAATTCCGGATCTTCCTGTTTGTCAATCAATTCCGTCACAGTTTTGGAAAATACGAGCAGCGCGTCAATCTCCTTGTTGGCGAGATCAATCAGAGACGCTTCAAGGCCGGGGCCGGCGCGACGGCTGGTCCAGCGGTACTCTTCCACGGTCAAGGCGGCGGCGTAAGGCGCGATGAGACCGGGTGCGCCGGTTTGATCAACCACGCCTACCGTCAGTCCCGCCAAATCCTCGAATGTACTCAGGTGGGCATTGTCGGAATGCACAGCGAGCTGGATTCGTGACCCGATCGGGCCGACGATTTCGTCGAGATTGGGTTCGTTATCAAACTCGATGAAATGGGGCAAGATGAACGTGAAGATGAAATACGCTACCAGCCCGATGAAACCTATCATTCCGGGCACGTTGGAGCGCAAGCGGCGGACAAATCGAACTGCCGCGCGCAAGACGGCCCAGGGCGTCAGCAACATTGCGATCAGGGGATTTGGAGTCGATAGGGCAGCCACGTTATCTCTCACCGGATATCCTAACGCGCGGATCCAGTAGTCCATAAGTTAAATCGGCGAAGAGATTGGAGAAGACCACAGCCATAGTGAGTATAAGGAAAACCCCTTGCATTGATGTGTAGTCGCGCACGGTGATGGATTGAAAGAGGTAATGTCCGATGCCCCAATAGACAAAAATCTCCTCAATGACGACCCCGCTGCCAAGTACGAAACCGACGGCGATCGTCAACTGCGTGAACAAGGGCAAGGCGGCATTTCGTCCTACGTAGGCCGTGATAATTCGTCTGTCCTTGAGACCTCGCGCCTCCGCCACATTGACGTAATCTTCGTTAAGCACACCCATAGTGCTGCTTTTCATGTTCAGCATCCAACCGCCCAGCGTAGCGATGACATAGGTTGCAATTGGGAGCGCCGCGTGTCTGAAAACGCTGAGCACGAATTCCGCATTGAATCCGGGTGTGAGACTTATCTCGTATGTTCCTCGCAGTTCACCAACGTTGAACAAATTGAGTTGTATGCCGAGCACGATAATCATCAGAAGGCCCCAAATGTAATTGGGGACGCCGGTCATAAAAGACGACAAGAGCGAAAGCGAATGATCCAGGAAAGAATTTCTATAATAGGCCATCATCATACCCAGAACGATGCCCAAGACAAAACTGATGAGCAGGCCCATGCCAACGGCGAAGACAGTCCAGCGCTGGAAACGCGCAATCTCGGCGATGACTTCTGTGCCGGGCGAGGTAATTGACGTGCCCATGT
>JAGWBC010000106.1:0-13707 GCA_021296115.1 Anaerolineae bacterium
GTCAGCATATACTGGCGCAGCAGGAAGACGCCGGTGGGTGTGCCGATGGTCGGGATGATGATGCCGATGAGCTGGTTGTTCCAGCCCAGCGCGGTGATCAGCAGAAAAGCCGGCACCAGAATCACCGAGAGCGGCACCATTAGTGTGCTGATAATGAGCATGAAGATGACGCCGCGCCCGCGGAAACGGTACTTGCTCAGGGCGAAAGCGGCCATGCTATTGACGAAGAGGGTCAGGATGGTGGCCGAGGCGGTGACGATGACGCTATTGGACAGATAACGCCAGAAGTTAAAACTCTCGACGCCGCGGGTGTAATTGTCCAAGCTGAAGCGCACGCTTTCGACCGGCTGACGGTCGTTCAGTTTGACCTTGATGACTTCGGCGTCGGGGTCGGCCGGATCAATCATCTGCGCTTCCAGGCCGACGCGGCGTTTCTGCGCCAGTTGCGCGCTGGAGCCGTCTTCCAGCGTCACCTTGTAGAGCGGCAGCGGCTTGTCATAACCTGCGACTTGCACAGTCTCCTGATAGTAGGGCAGAAATCGCGGCGGAAAACGCTGGATATCACCCGAGCTTTTGAAAGACGACATCACCAGCCAAAGCACTGGCCCGAACATGACCGCCACACCCAGCAGCAGATAGCCGTAGGTGAAGAAGGTTCGGCGGCCGGCCGTGGCAAATAGCCAGCCCAGCACAGCGCCGACCGCATCCAGCAGGGCTTGCAGCTGCGCCCACAGGGGATCCAGCAGCAGTCGTTTGATATTGCCGGAGAGCTCGCCCAGCGCGCTGCTCATGCGAGACGGCGCTGCCTTGCGCTCGTCGTCTTCTTCCAGGCCGGTGCCCTGCACGCGGATTTGAATGATGGTGAGCACGATCAATACGGCCGCCATCACCAGCGAGGTGGCCGCCGCCAAACCGTATTCGCGGAAGGGACTGGCGAAACCGTTGTTGTAGATGAAGTGCACAATGTAGAGCGTCGCCGAGCCGGGTCCGCCGCCGGTGAAGGCGAAGACCACATCGAATATTTGCACCGCCCTGATGGTCGAGAGGACGATGACCACCAGCATCGTGGGCGCCAGGAGCGGCAGGGTAATCGAGCGGAAAGCGCGCCAACTGCTGGCGCCGTCGATGGCGGCGGCTTCATAGAGATCGGCGGGTATAGCCTGCAAGCCGGCCAGCAGGATCAGCGTGTAAAAGCCCATCAGCGACCAAACGCTGACCATAACCACCCAGAAGCGCGCCCAGTTGCGGTCGGTGAGGAAGCGCAGTTTTTCCCCGCCCAGCCCGACGATGACGGCGTTGAAGAGACCGTTCTCTTGCAGCATCCAGCGCCATATCAGCGCGACCACGATGGGAGAGAGCAGGACCGGGTAAAAGAAGACGCTGCGGAAGAAGCCGCGCGCTCTGATGCGCCCGTTGAGCACAACCGCCGTCATCAGCGAGACGCCGATCATAACCGCCACCTGCGTCACAACGAAGCGGGCCGTATTCAGCACGGCGGCGGCGAATAAGTCCTCGTCACAAGTAGCCGGGCGCAGGAAGTCTCCGCAATCGAAAAGGCGTTCCAGATTGGCCGCGCCGACGTAGGGACGCTGTTGGAGAAAGAGCTTGTCGCTGCCGGTGAAGGTGTAGATAAAGTTAAAGAGCATGGGGAAAAGGACAAAGACGGAAAACACCAGCATATTCGGCGTGAGAAAGACGTAAGCCATGCCCGTCACGCCAGTGAATTTTTGTATTCGATTGAAGAGAATATCAAAGAGGCTGACTAATGCGTCAATCAGCTTGGTCATTGAATCGCCAGTAAACAGTTTAATGGGGCGACCCTGTGAGCCGCCCCGAGAATAGCGCGATTGTCTAGCCAGCTGCCATATTGGCGGCGGCTTGATCGAGGTCTTCCTGCAAACGCGACATCGCTTCATCCAGCGTGAGCTCGCCTGAGAAGTACTGCGCCAGCCGCGTATTGGACGCATCATAGTAGGCGAAAGCCAGCGGATGCAGGTTCATCGCCACACCATTCTCCGTCACTTTAGTGCCATCGACGCCGGCCTGGTTGAGCGCCGCCGATATTGCCATGTTGTCCGTATCGAACTCGACGCCCAAAGCCACCACCGGCGGATTCGGCGGAATCAAGAGCGTGCGCGAAGCGAATTCCTGCCCCACTTCCGGCTGCAAAAGATATTCCATCACTCGCGCCACCGCTTCCGGATGTTCGGTCTGGGCATAGCCGACGATAGACGCGCCGCCAGATGCCCCCGCGCTGCCGCCGGGACCTACCGGGTTCGGCGCCAGTACCCAGTCAAAGGCATCGCCAATTTCGCTGCCAAAGCCATTGATCTGCCAGCTGCCGGAATAGAGCATGACGACTTCGGCATTGACGAAGTAATCGCGAGCCGACGAGTACTGTCCGCCGCCCAGCCATACTTCGGCGGGTGTCAAGCCATTATCGAACCAGGCTTTCATCCATTCGGCAAAAGCGCGATAGCCGGGGTCGTCTACCAAGGCAAAGTTGCCCTCTTCATCAAAGAGCTCAATGCCCAGCGCGAAACCAGCCGAAGCGAAACGATGGCCTTTGTTGTCAATGGCGAAGGCGTAGGGTGTGCCTGTAGCTTCGGCAACTTCGGTAATTGCTGTGGTCCAGCTGGCCCAATCGACCTCGTCGCTAATATCGCTGGGCACGTCGATGCCGGCCTGGTCAAAGAGCGTACGGTTGATGAAAGCGGCGGTCACGGACAGCTCATCAGGGAAAGCGTATAAACCATCGTCATCATCGCCGGCGCGGAAGGCTTGCAGATCGGGCGCCGAGAATGCGCCTTCGATTCTGGCTGCATCCGAAAGCAAGGGGCGCAGGTCCAAATAGAAGCCAGCCATGCCGCCAAAATCGGTGATGCGCGCCATATCCGGCGCTTGACCCGCTTCGACTTGAACGCGCAACTGATCGCGAATCGTATTGTAGGGAACGGTGTCGACATTGACAGCAATGTCCGGGTTATCCGCTGTGAACCGCGAAAGCAAGTCGTCGTAGACTTCGCACTCGATGCCGTTGTTGTAGCACATGAAGTCGAGCTCGACCATGTCCTGCGCCAGGGCCGCCGCGCCCAGCGACAAAACCAGCGCAATGAGCAGTACAAAAGTGGAAATGCGTTTCATTGTATTTCTCCTTGTTGAGATGAACGAAAGATTGCGATCTCATCGACCGCCCTGCCAGTCAACGTCTGTGAATCACAGACGTAAAACGGGCAAACCCAGTTGCCGCGCCAGCGCTTCCAGCACCGCCCGATGATCGCCATAAGCTATGGAGACGTGATGCTCCAGCCCTTGGCGCATGATGCTGTCCATCACCGCCGCCGCGCCCGAGTCGAAGCGTATTATACCACTCGTTCCTGTGAATGCGGGGGACGCCTGCAGCATCTCGCCGCCGCCGATGACCAGCCGGAATTCGCCGGTCGCCTCGCTCAGCCGCGCGATGGTGACACGCCCCGGCTTGAGCGGAAACTGCATCAGCAAGGGCTTTTCGCGATTGGAATGAACCGTCGCCTCGGGCTGCTCGTCGGGGTGGCACATTGACAGCGGCGCCAAACCGCAATGCCAGAGCGTCGCTTCGTCCGTGGTCGTTTCAAAAGCGACGATATCGCTGCCGAAAGCCGGCTCGCCGCTGATCCACTGCAAGATGAGCTGCGTAATCGTGCCGTTGACATCGGCTTCGCAACTGCTTGGCGTCATCTCATCGCTGAGCAGCGACATGGCGCCGCAAGCTGAACAGCCCAGATCGGTGAAGAATTCGGGCCAGCAGCGCACCGCCATGCCGCTTAATTTCTCTTCGCGGACGAGTTCATCAAGGGCGAGGTAAGCGCTGAGCGTGCCTTTCGCGGACTCAGATTCCATGTCCCGGTAATTCGCCAGCCGCTCCGCCAGTTCAGCATCAAGCGCCGCTACTTTGGAGGCATCAGCCGCGCGCGCCCGCGCGAAAAACGGCGCCAACTCGAATTGCGCTGCCTCGACGCCCAGCTGTGATTTCAGCGCTGCGTGATTGACCAGGCAGGTATCAAAGCCGTCGGGGTTGGCGCCCAGCCGGCCGATGCGCGCCCCGGCGAGTCGTGACTTGACACGCGCGGCGATGGCGAAGCTGCGCAGTTTGTCGAGCGCCGCCGCGTCTTCCGGCTCGGCGTAGATATAGTCGCAGTTGATGCCGGCTCGCCGCAAGCCGTGACCGGCCAGGTTTATGCCGCAGAAGGAGTTGATGCGCAACCGCCCGCCGACCTGCGCTTCCGGCAGCGCCCAGAGCAGCAGCGGCGCTTCAAGAGCCTGCGCCAGCTGCAGCGCCATTGTGCTGTCGGCGAAGGTCGACTGCAGCAGCAAGACCATGTCGATGTCAGCCGCAGCCAGTTCGGCTATTCGCGCTTCGACCGCCGCGCCATCCATGACCAGGTCTTGCGCGCCGGTCACACAGTAGGTTTCATTTACCGCCTCGTAGACCAGCGCGGTCAACTCGCGGGCCAAGTCCAGGTCGAATGTCGGGCGGGCGATGGGCACGAAGCCGATGCGATGGGCGAACCTAGGTTAGCCCCTACAAAAGCTTTGTGCCCTTTGTGCCCTTTGTATCTTTGTGTCTTTGTGTCTTTGTGGTGTATTAATCACCCCAGATTCAGCACCATCAGCCGCAAATCGGTCATGTCCTCAATCGCGTACTTGACGCCCTCGCGCCCGTAGCCCGAGGCTTTGACGCCGCCGTAGGGCATGTGATCGACGCGGAAGGTCGAGACGCTGTTGACGCGCTCCCAGGCATCCATGATGCGCTTGACATCATTGGTGAAGACCCCCGCTTGCAAGCCGTAAGGCGAGTCGTTGATGGTGGCGACGGCGTCGTCCCATTGGTCGTAGGGGCTGAGGGTGACGACGGGCGCGAAGACCTCGTCGCAATTGACGCGCATTTCCGGCGAGGTTTCGGTCATCACCGTTGGCGGGAACATCGTGCCCTGGCGCGCGCCACCCACCAGCACGGAAGCGCCGGCTCGCTGCGCTTCGTCCACCCAGGCTTCAGCGCGCTCGGCGTCCCGCTGGCTGATCATTGGCCCGATGTCGACCTCGGGGTCGCGTGGGTCGCCCACTTTGAGCGCCTTAACTTCGTCCACGAAACAATCGGTGAAGTCTTCAAAGACATCGCGCTGGATCAAGAGGCGCTGCACGGAGATGCAATTCTGCCCGGCATTGGCGAAGCCGCCCGCCGCCGATTGCGCCGCCGCGTCAGCCAGGTCGGCATCGTTATGCACGATGACGCCGGCGTTACCGCCCAGCTCGAGCGTCACTTTCTTTTGCCCGGCTTTGCTCTTGAGCATCCAGCCAACGGAGGCGCTGCCGGTGAAGCTGATCATGGCGATGCGCGGATCCAGCGCCATCTGCTCCGTGTCGGGTCCCCAGGCGTTGAGCATGCTGAAGGCTTGTGGCGGGTAGCCGGATTCCAGCACGATCTCGGCCAGGATGACGGACGACAGCGGCGTCTTCTCGGCTGGCTTGATGATGATGCTGTTGCCGGCGGCGATGGCCGGGCCGATCTTGTGGCAGGCGAGGTTGACGGGATAGTTGAAGGGCGTGATGCCCAACACCGTGCCAACGGGCATGCGGCGGGTGAAGCCCTGACGGTTGGCGCCGGCCGCCGTCCAATCGATGCTGAATACCTCACCGCCCAAGCGCCGCGCTTCTTCCGCGGATACTTTGAGCGTCTCCAGGGCGCGTGATGTTTCGCCGGCGGCCGTTTTGTAATTCTTGCCGCCTTCCAGGATCATGGCTTCGACAACTTCGTCAAAGCGCTGCTCCAGGCCAGCGCGGATATTCTCGATGATCTCCGAGCGGCGGTAGCTGGGCAATTTACGCGTGATCTGGTAGCCGGCGGCCGCCGCTTCCATGGCCTCATCCATATCGGCCGCGTTGGCCATTGAGACCGCGCCGACCAGGCTGCCGTCGTAGGGGAAGCGCACCTCCATGACATCGTCGCTGCCGCGCCATTCGCCACCGATCAGGTTTTTCCGCGCCATGATAATTCCTTTCCGGGTAATCCAATTTGAGCCTCGAAAGTGTCAGGCAGTATACCAGCAAAGAGGCGACTTGCTTACGGTAGGTCGCGCGCGGCATAACCGGCGAAACTGGCGATCTCGCAGTCGTCAGCGCCCAGGATCGCGTCCAGCAGCGAATGCCAAGCGGCGATGTCTGCTGCATTGGGCTGTGAGCGCCAGGGGTGATAGAACATCCAGTAGTGATTGCAGACGATGGTCAGGTCCTTAGTCGCCAGCGACCCGCGCGCCAGCCGCAGCGATTCGGCCGGATCGCGCTGGTAGGTGAAAAGGTAGTCATCGCAGACGTAGAGCATCTGCCGCTGATTGATGCGCCCGGCGTCGAAGCCCGCGATCTGTGGCAGAGCCGGCAGCGCCGACAGATTGTGCGACATTGTGCTGATGTGGAAGCCGGCGGCGATCAACTCTTCAAGCGCGACCGGCGAAATTCTGTCGTATGGCGGGATGAAAGTCTTGATGTCCGCGGCGGGGAAGGCGCGCCGGAGCAGGTCGACGCCCTGTTCCAGCTTCTGGCGAATCAGCGAGAGGTCGTGAGTGATGAATTCGAAGAAAGTATGGGTGTAGCCGTGCAGGCAGATCTCGACCAAGCCGGCCGCAGCTTTTTTATTGAGAAAGTCGCAGAGCGCGCGATTGTCGCTGATGGCAAAGTTGCGCGTCTCGCCGCAATGCTCGGGCGGAATGCCGGGGTCCTGCGGATTGCCGTGGCTCCAGTAGACGCGGGTATCGGCGTAAACCCAGGGGATCACCGCCAGGCAGACCGGCTCCCCCGCATCCCACACCCGCCCGTAGATGGCTTGCAGTCTCTCCGGCGCAGTGAAATAGCTGGTATCATCGTCGCGAAAGATGATCGTAGGCATGGCTGCTGATTATAGACGCTTTGCACGCTTAGATGGGGCGGCCAAGAAGTCCGAAGGCTGAACCAACTGAGCCCGGAGCAAGACATCGAGGCTGAGGGCAATCTGCGCGAGTTGCAAATGATGGACTTAAACACATCGTCATACTGCGGTTTCGCTAGACTATAGGCGCTCACCATCAATGAAGTTAGGCAGATTACAGGAATTCATTGAGGAAGATAAAGTCGCTTCGCACAAATACGAGTGTCAAGGCATAATCAAGGGGCTAGAAGCGAAACCAAAGTGGCTATTTGATTGTCGCTAATTCTGCACATTCGCTGGGATCGTTCCATTTGCCGGCTTCGCAAGCATTCCGACTGAGCAGTAGAAAAGACTCGACATGACTAAGCAAAAGCATGAACGGCTGCCCCGCCTCGCTTTCGCGCGCTTCGTCACCGGCTGGTCGGCAACTTATCTTGTCGCGCTGATCGTGATAATTCTCACATCTCCAATGGGATACTCTCCGTTCAACACTTTGTATTCAAATCTGTGGCCGCTAATTTTCGTTAGCATACTCGCCACGTTGCAATTTTTTTGGCTGCGGCGGAGCTGGGGGATAACCCTGCGACTGTGGCTACCGCTGGCCCTGCTCGGCGTTATCGCAGGAGAATTCGCGTTTCAAATTTTTGATAACAATGTCATTTATCCTTTTCCGCCTAAACTGTACTCCAGCAGCCGCATGCCTGAGCCGCAACACATCATGCAGTTGAAATATACGCTGTATCATACTGTCAGATGGTTCCTGCTCTGGTCCACTCCCTTGATTATGCAGTGGCTTGCGCTGCGGAAACGATTTGCAGGTCACGGTCTGTGGCTCGTGGCGGCTGTAGTCCACGCCCCGCTGAACTTCTTCCTAACCGAACATGGCGGCATTGCGGTATATGCGTTGAAATTCTTCGACCACTTCACGGAGAATTCGCTCATTCGCGACGCGCAGCCTCTTGGCTCTATCACCTTCCTGTTGGATATGGCAACCCCAACCTTGATTATGGGACTGGCGCTGTATTGGCTATTGACGAAAGGCGAGAGAATGAAGACGGCTCAAACCCGCGCGCATCAGTGATATGCCGGCAAGTAATCCCCATGCGCGTCGATCAACTCGTCCACCATGGACCAGATCTCGTCCAGGGTCAGCTCGGCCGCCGTATGGGGATCGAGCATGGCGGCGTGGTAGATATGCTCGCGTTTGCCGGTCAGCGCCGCCTCGACCGTCAGTGACTGGACATTGATATTGGTCTGCATCAGCGCGGCCAGATGCGGCGGGATGGCGCCGATGCGGGTGGGCTGGATACCGTTGCTGTCGACCAGACAGGGCGCCTCAACGCAGCAGCCGGCGGGCAAGTTGTCGATGATGCTGTCGTTAGGCACATTACCGTAGATGGTACGCGGCTGTCCGGTCTCCATGCTGTGGATGATGTGCGAGCCGTATTCGACGCTGCGCTCGACCTTGTTCAAATCGGTGATGCTGCGCACGGTCCAGCCTTTGTGCATGGGGTTGACGTCCTTCAGCGCCGCCATGATCTCGGCTTCCGAGGGGATGCGTCCCTGGGCTTCGGCTTGCTCCAGCAGCTGCCAGCTGATGATGCCGGCTTTGCAGCGCTCGATGTATTCGTCCAGCGGGATGTTGAAGCGCTCGATCAAGTCGGGATTGCTCTCCTTGATGAACCAGGGCACATATTCGCTGAAGTGCTCGCTGGATTCGGTGACGAAATAGCCCAGGCGCTTGAACATTTCGTAACGTACTCGATTAGTCGGCGGGACGCGCCCTTCGTCATAAACCTGATGGATCAGCGGGTAGAGGTCTTCGCCGCTGTCGCGCCGCTCATACTTCAGGTAGAAGGCCATGTGGTTGATGCCGGCGACCAGGTAGTTGATCTCCTCATAAGGGACGCCGATGTCGCGTGAAAGCTCATGCGCCGTGCCGGGCACGCTGTGGCAAAGACCGACCGTGCGAATGTCGCTCGCGCGGTTGAGCGCCCATTGGTTCATGCACATGGGGTTGGCGTAGTTGATCAGCAGCGCCTCGGGGCAGAGCGCCTCCATATCCCTGGCGATGTCGATGAGCACCGGAATCGTGCGCAAGCCGCGCATGATGCCGCCGATGCCCAGCGTATCGGCGATGGTCTGGCGCAAGCCGTATTTCTTGGGGATCTCGAAGTCGATGACCGTAGCCGGCTCGTAGCCGCCGACCTGGATCATGCAGACCACGTAGTCCGCGCCGGCCAGCGCTTGATGGCGGTCGGTCGTGCACTCGACCGTCGGATTGATGCCCAGGGTTTTGATGATATGCCCGGCCACTTGCTCCGATTGCTTAAGGCGCTCCCCGTCGATGTCCATCAGACAGATAGTGGCATCGGCCAGTTCAGGGTAGCTCCAGATATCGCCCATGAGGTTCTTGGCGAAGACGGTGCTGCCTGCGCCGATGAAGGTTACTTTGGTCATACTTTGCCCTCTCGCGAGCTTACCGTCAAAACGTCTGGATTTAACCACAAAGCAACCCTGTGCTGTAAGGGCGAACTGTAGCCCAGCATAATCGGGACAGTGTATACTTGCGCCATGCTCACAATCCCCGAACTCACCGTCATCGGCATCATCGTCGTCTTGCTCGCCCTGATCGCCTTCACGCGGCTGCGCATTGACATCATCGCCTTGCTCGTCCTGCTAATGGTCGCGCTGGCCCAGTTGGTGCCGGCCAGCGCCGCCCTTTCCGGCTTCAGCAGCGCGGTGGTCATCACCATCATCGGCTTGCTCGTGATCACCCGCGGTTTGCAGCAGACGGGCGTCATGCATTGGGTGGCGCGGCAGCTGCAAACCTACGGGCGCGGCTCCGAGGCCAAGCTGATTGCCCTGGTCATGTCGGCGGGGGCGGCTGTCTCCTTGCTGATGAACAATGTGGCGGCGGGGGCGGTGCTGCTGCCGGCTGTCCTGCAAGTATCGCGCGAGGGCGGCGTGGGCGCCTCAAAGCTGATGATCCCGCTCGCGTTCGGCGTCACCGTCGGCGGCATGGCGACTTATTTTACGACGGCCAATATCTTGATGAGCGAGTTGCTGATTGCGCAAGGCATCGCCGGCTTGGGCATGCTGGATTTTTTGCCGGTGGGCGGCATGATAGTGCTTGCCGGCCTGCTTTACATGCTTCTTTTCGGCCGACGTCTGCTGCCCGATCGCGCTTTGCGTACGCAATCCCTCAATCAAGTGGACCTGCGCGACACCTATGAAATGGCGGAGCGGATGTGGCTGGTGCGGGTCATGCCCGGTTCGCGCCTTGCCCACCGAACCGTGCAGGAAAGCGATATCAATGCCGAGCTGGGTATGACGGTGGCGGCGGTCTGGCGCGGGCGAGAGACCATCACCATTCCCAAATCGACTCAAGTGATTTACCCCGCCGATGAGTTGCTGATTGTCGGACGCCAAGAGCGTCTTCAGCAGCTGCTGGCTTGGGGGACTGAGTTGATCGTGGGCGGCGCGCGCGCCATTGCGGACGAGCTGCCGATTGAACCCATTGAGATCATGATTGCGCCCCGCTCCAATGCCATCGGCAAGACGCTCTCGCAGATGAAGCTCAACCGCGACGCCGGACTGCTGGCGATGGCGCTTTGGCGCGACGGCCAGAGCTTCCACACCGATGTGCGCAAGATGCCGCTGCAGGTAGGCGACGCGATATTGGTCGTCGGCCAATCCTCAGACATTCAGAATTTGTCGCACAACAGCAATTTCATCCTGCCGGCCGGCGAATACTCGGCGCAGGCCATAGAGAGCCGCAAAGCGCCCTACGCCGTCGGCATCACGGCCACGGTCTTGGCGCTCGCCCTCTTGAATATCGTGCCCCTGCCCATCGCCATGCTGGCGGGGGCGGCCGGCATGGTGCTCACGCGCTGCCTGAGGATGGAGCAGTTCTACGCGGCGGTGGATTGGCGGACGGTATTTCTGGTAGCCGGCATGCTGCCGCTCAGTCTCGCCATCACCGAGACCGGCCTGGCTGACCGCGTCGGCCGGGTCTTGGAAGCGAGCCTGATGAACGCCAGCCCGCTACTGCTGTTTGCGGTCATCGCCCTGCTGACGATGTTGATCGTACAAGTCATCGGCGGCCAAGTCACGCCGCTGCTGGTCGGGCCGATCGCCATCAAAGTCGCGCTGCAGATGGGCATTGACCCGCGCGCCATGGCCTTAGGGGTGGCTATGGCTTGCTCCCTGGCCTTCATCACGCCGATTTCGCATCCGGTGAATATCTTGATTATGGGGCCCGGCGGCTACAAGTTCAGCGACTTCTCCAGGATTGGCGCCGGTATGACTGTGGTCGCGCTGTTGACGAAGCTGCTGGGCCTGGCGCTGCTGTGGGGGGTCTAGGCTGAGATGGGCGGAAGGCATTCGAGTTTGGCGAGCCAGGCGTCGAAGAGGGGGCATTCCCGGCGGATCTTCTTTAACGTGATGGCCCTTACTGCACGTTCGCCCATTTGGACTTTTCTATAGCGCGGAAATACCTTCTGGATGCGTTTACTCGGCGCACTTACGGGACTATCATCTATGTGTTCTGGTGTTTCAAAGTCATTTCGAATCGCCCAGAGTTGCTGTGCCAAATCCTGCTCTCTTAATGCAAACGCCAATTGGCTTGGATCGCTGAACAGCAGACTTTCAAACTCATGCATTTGCACATAGGGAATAAACCGCTGTATCGGACCGTCTTCAAATGTCAGAGCTAGTTTGCCTGTGAGCGCGTCACAGACGGCATCCTGCTTCTCCGAAATACTCGATTTTGTAGCCGCTTCTTTCGTGCCCGGAAAGTCAACGTCTATACCGTAAAAGTCTACGAATGTTGTGCAATATGTGCTTCGATTGTTGTGAAGCTGGTCGCGAATATTAAAATCTAATCTGTCGAGAGTAACGTTGCCTCGCTTTCTCGTGCGCCCATTCCGGACCGGATAAAGGTATATGCCATTCACTGCGCACTCAGGCGCAAGTATGTTTTTGACGATTGTGCTCTCCGTCCTGCCCTCACAGATGATGTGAACGCTTATCACTAGGGCAAGCCTCCGCCAAGCACGTTCTTGTCCCAAAGCTCGCCGACGGAGAAATCCTTCAACCATTCATCGAAATCGGACTCCTTGAGACGCTTGAAAACCGATACACCGTCGCATAATTCGACGACAATCAAGTCGTCAACTTCGAATTCGTCTAGCAGTAGAGTGGATTGTGTGGCGACGATGACTTGCATTCGCTTGGACGCCGAGCGCATAAGCGCGCCAAGCAGATGGATGGCGTAGGGGTGCAAGCCAAGCTCGGGCTCGTCAATGATGATGGTGGACGGTGGATCTGGCTGCATGAGCGCTGTAACCAGGCAAATGAAACGCAGCGAGCCGTCCGATAGTTGGCTCGGAATAAACAGATAATCGTATTCCTTATGCCGCCACTTGAGCATGATGCTGTTTGAGTTCAGAGCTTCTGGTTCCAGGACAAAGTCACTGAAGAAGGGGATAGCGAGTCGAACTGTCTCCACAATCTCGATATAGGTTTCTTCATGACCGTGCTTGAGCATGTACAAGTAGGCCGCCAGATTGCTGGCGTCGCTTCGCAAGTACTGATTATCGTGCAATTGGCCCGTAAGCTTCACACGCGCAGTGCTGCTCGTATCGTGAAAGTGATATATCCTCCAATTGAAAATCGACAAGTACCATTGGCTTTCGGGCAGTTCGGGCGATTCCGACAAAAGACCGTGGACAATATTGTCCCTGAGTCTGGCTTCAGTATGGCCTATCAGGAAGTGTGCTTCCTTTCCATCTGTAGGATACGTGATACTTTCGCCGGCAAAAACTAATACATCGGCATCCGCATGCTCCAAGACAAATTGGTATGACGTATCGTCAAACTGGATCTCGGATGACATCTGTGGTGTTCGCTTCGCACCGAATGTCAAAACGCGATCGGCGCCATCACGTTTAGCCACCCAAAGTTGCAGCCTTTTGTCCAGCATCTCCCGCAGCATGTGAAAAAATGAAACCAGATTACTCTTCCCCGCCCCATTAGGACCAATCAGCACATTGAGCTGGCCCAGCTCAAGCTCCACATCTTGCAGGGACTTGAAGCCCTTGATGGTCAATTTGTCTATCGCGCGTTTCTCAGTCACAGCCTTCTGCCTGATACTTGATACGACTTGCCTCGGTAGCCAATTCTATCATATGCGAGCTCTGAGGATGAGGGAGGCATCCCAACCTGGCTAAAGAGCGCGCAGTGATTACCCGATACAAGCAGTAGTTTTCACATCAAGACGAATTACAGTATACTCACTGTAATAGTGATATATTCGTTTCAGTCTCACGATTCTACGGAGCAGCCCAAATATGACAGCTACAACGACCTCAGTCGAACTGCCGCAGTCGCGCGCGGCCGGCGCCGGGCTCAAGTTTGCCTTGCGCGTGGTCGCGCTGGCTGTGGTCGTGGCCTTCTTTATGTCCGTCGGCAACGTCAATATCGGCGCCATCGGCCAGGGGCTGGGCTACGCGCTGGCTGGCGTGACGGTCTTCATCACCTTCCGTGTGCTGGATTTTGTCGATTTGACCGTGGACGGCGCCTTTCCCATCGGCGGCGCGGTCTGCGCGATTCTCATTGTCAACGGGCATAGCCCCGAGTTTGCCATCGTCGCCGCCTTCGTAGCCGGCGCGCTGACCGGGCTGGCGACCGCGCTGATTGACATCATATTCAAGATAGAAGGCTTGCTGGCCAGCATCATCGTCATCACCGCAGCCTATACGGTCACG
>JAGWBC010000106.1:13804-19636 GCA_021296115.1 Anaerolineae bacterium
TGCTGGAGATCATGATATTCGGCGTCATCGTGATCATCGTGCTGCTAATCCTGTACTGGTTTTTGCGTACCGAAATCGGCCTGGCGGTACGCGCGACGGGCAAGAACTCGCAGATGGTGCGGGCGACCGGCTTGAACCACTATATGATGATCGCGATTGGACTGATGGTGGCCAATGGGCTGGCGGCCGTCGCCGGTTCGATGGTGGTGCAGCAATTCGGCTTCGCGGATGTCAGCCTGGGTTTCGGCTTGATCATACGCGGTTTGGCGGCGGTGATCATCGGCGAGGTGCTGCTGCGGCCGCGCAGCGTGGGCCAGCTTTTGGTGGCTGCGGTTGCCGGCATGCTGGTATTCGATATCTCGCGCGCCTGGATCTTCAGCGCCCTGGATCTGCCGACGACCGACATTCAGTTCGTCAGCGCGCTGGTAGTGTTGGCGGCCCTGGGCGCGCCCCGACTCTATGACCGTTGGAAGACCTACAGACAGCGCCACAGCGGCTAGGTGTGACTATGCTATCACTTGAACATGTATCGGTAACGTTCAACGAAGGCACGCCCAACGAAGTGCGGGCGCTGCAAGACTTCTCCTTGTCCGTGGCGGATGGCGAGTTCGTCACCGTGATCGGCTCCAATGGCGCCGGCAAGAGCACGCTGTTCAATGTCGTTTCAGGCGCGGTACAGCCGCATTCGGGTCACATTGAGTTGGATGGGGACGACATCACCTACAAGCCGGAATACCAGCGCTCGCACGATATCGGCCGCGTCTTTCAGGATCCGCGTCTGGGCACCTGCCCGGGGCTGACTATTCGCGAGAATCTGTCGCTGGCGGCGATTCACGGGCGGCAAGCCGGTTTTCGCCGCGATGTCAAAAAAGCGCATGAATCGTGGTTTTTCGAGCAATTGGAGCAGCAGCATCTGGGCTTGGAGCACCGGCTAGACGCCGATGTCGCCCTGCTCAGCGGAGGGCAGCGGCAGGCGATTACCTTGGTGATGGCGACCTTGACCAAGCCGAAGCTGCTGCTGCTGGACGAGCATACCGCCGCGCTGGATCCCAATGCAGCCGAGCAGGTAATAGCGTTGACGGAGCAACTGGCCAGCGCCGATGATTTATCCGTGGTGATGATTACCCACAGTATGCAACAGGCCTGCCAGTTGGGTGATCGCGTGATCATGATGAATCAGGGCCGGATCGTATTTGAAATCGCGGGCGAAGAGCGTGCCAATCTGACGCCGGCCGATTTGATCGACCGCTTCCATTCTTTGGACAGCGGCGCCGAACTTTCTGATCGCCAGTTGCTGGGATAGGTCTGCAAGCCGGCAATGGCGTGAGACAGGCCGTGTTATACCGCTCTGTAGGGATCGACAGTTCCAAGTATTAAATCGCTGGAGGGACAACTTGACGAAGAAAGCTGTGCTGTGGCTGACAATGATATTGCTGCTGGTTGGTCCAGCCGCGTTGGCGCAAGATGACAGCGTTGCGACAGTCGCCTTTCTGAAATGGGGCGATTCGAGCAACGTCGCCCTGGCCGAGAAAGCCATCCTGGATATGCTGCAAACCTATGAATTCATCAATGAAGAAGAGCGCGCCCTGCTGGATAACGAGCGATCTATCGAAGGCGAGAATATCAACATCATCTACGGCGACGCCCTCTTTGACCGCATGGAGGCGAACGTCATCATTGACGAGGCCATCGACAAAGGCGCCGACGTCCTGGTGACCTTCACCACGCAAATGACGCAGATCGCCTATTACGCCATCCGCGACTTTCTCGACCCGCCCAAGCTGATCTTCACGGTCGCGTCCGGACCCTATATCACCGGCGTGGCCGACGCGTCCTGCGTGAAGCCGGATTTCGTGATCGGCACGCGTCCCGTCACCAATTACGAAGACATCGTGCCCTTGCTGCTGATGCAAGATCCAGACATGAAGGTGGCCGGCGCCATTTATTCGCCGCAACAGCGCGCCAGCGAAGTGGGCGTTGCGCGGATGCAGGCAATTGGCGAGTCGCTCGGCTTGACCATCGAAGCCGAGTCGATCATTGTGACGCCGGACTTGTATCAGGCGGTCGAAAATCTGGCCGATAAGGGCGCGGAAGCCATCATCATTCCCATTTTCACATTTCAGGGCTTCAACCTGCTCTTGTCCTTGTCCCACGACTACGGCTTGCCGGTGGTCTTCTCCGCGCCGCAGAACGCCTACCGCGGCGGCACGATCGGCGGCGGATTCTACGGCTTGTACCGACAGGGCGTGATCGCGGGCAATATGCTGGTGGCGCATCTCAACGGGGATTACGATATCGCGACAACGAGCATCTACGAAAGTGACGATTTCGCTTTCGCAGTGAATCTTGATGCAGCAGATCTGCAGGATGTCGAGGTATCGCAAGCGCTGCTGGACGGGGCGGCATACATCGTAGAAGGTGGAGAATCGGCTCAAGGCGTTACAGCGCAATATCCGGAAGCGGACATCGTTCTGCCGGATATGCCCCTGGAAGAACGGCGCGCGGCGGATTTGGCATTCCTGGCCGGGCTGGAATGTACGCCGGAGATGATCGCCGAGCAGCGGGCGGCGCTGGACGCGGCTGAATAAGCCGATAGACAATCGTATAACTCAAGGAGTTGAAATGTTCCGCAAAACACTGGCGATCCTAATCGCGCTGGCTCTGCTGGCGACACCCGCCGCCTTGGCGCAAGATGATGACAACCCCACCATCGCCATCTTGCGCTTTGGGCGGACAGCGCTGAATGAGCTGACAAGAATAGGCATCCTGGATATGCTGCAAGCTTACCAGTTCATCAACGCGGATGAGCGCGCCCTGCTGAATGATGAACAGGATATGGAAGGAGAGCGCGTCAACGTCATTTGGGGCGATGGCGGGATGGACCTGCCAACCGCCAATCTGATGGTCGAGGACGCGCTGGATCGGGGCGCGGATATCCTGATGCCGCTCATGACGCCGGTGGCGCAGATTGCGGCCAATCTGACTTTCGATCTGGAGCACCCGCCGCTTGTGCTCTTCAGCGTCGTTTCCGCTCCTTATACCGCGGGCATCGCCGACGCGCCCTGCCTGAAACCACCGCATATCGCAGGGACGCAGGCGCAGGTGCCTTTCGATCAAATCGTATCCCTGCTGCGCCTACAGCAGCCGGATATGTCGCAGGTCGGCACCATGGTCAACGCGGCAGAACCGAACAGCGTCTATGGGCTAGAGCAAATCAGCAAACATGGCGAGGCCCTGGGCTTGACGGTTGAAGCCGCCCCGATAGCAAACCTGTCCGATGTGCCAATTGCCGCGGAAACGCTAATGGACAAAGGCATCGAAGCGATCGTGCTTTCCACCAGTTCGCTCGAAGTCAGCGCCATGCCAACCATCGTGGAACTGGCGGTGGAATATGGCATACCAGTGTTCAGTCCAGCAACCGGGCAGGCACACCGCGGCGCGCATGTTGGCGCCGGCTTCAATGACTTCTACCGCGAGGGCGTCGTCGTCGGGCGCATGTTGACCGCGCACCTTGAAGGGAGCATTGATATTTCCTCCCTCGCCATCAACGCCCAGCCCAGCCTCGGCGTCGCGTTGAACCTGGATTCGGCGGCCGAAGCAGGTTTCAGTTTTTCAGAGGAGCTGCTGGCGATGGCGGATTACGTCATAGAAAACGGCCAGAGCACGCAAAGCCGGACGCGGCCCAGCCTGCCCGAAATGACACTGGACGAGCGCCGCGCGGCCGACTTGGAATTCCTGGCCGGGCTGGAATGTACAGACGAAATGATCGCCGAGCAGCAAGCGGCGCTGGACGCGGCCAAGTAACCAGTTCATTCCCCTGAACAGGCTGGCA
Source organism: Anaerolineae bacterium (assembly GCA_021296115.1). Classification (GTDB taxonomy): domain Bacteria; phylum Chloroflexota; class Anaerolineae; order Aggregatilineales; family Phototrophicaceae; genus UBA6055. The sequence goes on from JAGWBC010000106.1 coordinate 17,637, forward strand.
GGAGAACGATTGAGACATATCGCTCTCCTTTGCGTTCGCAACCGCGTCGTTTCCATTCGAGTACTTGACAAGGCTGGGATCATGGATATAGAGTGAAAGTCCAATACCCTGATGTACTCCTTTTGCCCATTTCAGAACATCGAGAGAATAATCATGCACATACGATACCTTGCCATACTGCTCCTGATGCTCCTACTGCTGATTCCTCAAGGCTTGGCCCAAGACACCGAAACGCCGACAATCGCTTTTGTAAGGTATTCCGGATCCGCCCCGATTGCGCAGGCTTCCGACGGTACCCTCGACTCGCTCGAGGCATACGGATACCTGACTCCGGCAGAACGCGCCGCCATTAATGAATCCTATGATCTCTATGGCGAAAAAGTCGTTCTCTTGTACCGCGATGCCGGCTTCGACCTTCCGTCGGTCAATCTGATGGTCGAGGACGTGCTCGACAAGGGCGCCGACGTGATATTGACGATCACGACCCAAGTGGCGCAGATCGCAGTGAATGCGACGCGCGACATGGAAGACCCGCCCGCGATTCTCTTCAGTCTGACGACACCCTTCGACACCGGCATTGCGGATTCCCTCTGTATCAAGCCAGATCACGTCGCGGGGACGCAGCCGGTAATGTCGTTTGAACAATATGTGCCGCTGGTGGTGCTTCAAGATCCAGATATCCAAGTCATTGGCACCATCGTAACACCGGACCAAGACATAAGTATCCTCGGCACAAGGCTAATAAAGGAAATTGGCGAATCGCTTGGCTTGACGGTCGAAGTCGCTACCGCCACTTCACTGGCGGACGTGAGTTTCGCGGCCGAATCCCTTTTGGACCAGGGCGCCGAAGCCATTGTACTGCCCGTCAATCCGCTGACGGCGCAAGCTATGCCGGTCCTGGTGCAGTTGACGACGGAATACGGCGTTGCACTCTACGCGCCCCGCCTCAATGCAGTGTTTAGGGGCGCAACTGTTGCCGCGGGCTTCCAAGGCTTTTATCATGAAGGCGTGATCGCGGCTCGCATCTTGCACGCCCATCTCATTGGCGATATTGATATCGCGGACCTTAGCATCCATCAGTCGTTCGGCTTTGGGATTGCAGTAAACCTCGACACCGCGGCAGAACAGGGCATTGAAATCTCGGATGACTTGTTGGCGATGGCGACCTTTGTTGTCGAGAATGGCCAAAGATCCCAGGACGTGACAGCCGACGTTGATGAAGTGAGCATGACGCTGCACGAGATGTCGTCGGAAGAACGCCGCGCGGCCGACCTGGAATTCCTGGCCGGGCTGGAATGTACAGACGAAATGATCGCCGAGCAGCAAGTGGCGTTGGACGCGGCCAAGTAACCAGTTCATTTCCCTGAACAGGCTGGCAGGAGAACGATTGAGACATATCGTTCTCCTTTGCGTTCCCAGCCGCGTAATTTCCCTTCGAGGATTTGACATGGCTGGAAGCACGAACTTGCAATCAGAGTGAAATACCTTGATAGAACCGATCGCTCAATTTTGGACAACGAAAAAATGGTCATGTAAAAGCGATACCGTGCCACACTGCTCTTGGCGCTCCTTCTGCTGATTCCGCCCGGGCTAGCGCAAAATGATGCCAAACCCACAATCGCCTTTTTGCGCTATAGCGGAACGTCTCAAATGTCCATGGACGAAAATGGTCTTATGGAGTTATTTCGAGCTTACCGCAGGATATACGCCGAGGAGCGCGCCCAGCTTGACGAAGCGCATGACCTGGAAGGGGAGCATGTCAACGCGATGCCAGCTTCGATTCGCCAAGCCTATCTCGATTTCCTCGACGGGCTCTATTGCACGGACGCGATCTTCGATGAGCAGAAGAGCCGGTTGGAAACGCGATGGAGGCGTTGATACGCTTTACCAATGTTGCAACCAAAATGAAAAGAGGACGGTTTCTAGAAATCGCCCCCTTCTGAATATTCTGCCGGTTTCGTGCGGTGCCGAGTCGGTGCTGTTTCTCAGTCCGAAGCGCC
>JAGWBC010000107.1:0-1036 GCA_021296115.1 Anaerolineae bacterium
GAAGTCCGCCAGGCTGGTCTCGTGAAGCGCGCCGACCGGCATCACCGCCGCATTATTGACCAAGACATTTATCGTTCCGAATCGGTCGCGCAGTTGGCCTAGCGCCGCCTCAACCTGCCTCTCATCGCTGATGTCGGCCGCCGCGGCCAGCGCCGATCCGCCCGCCGCTTCAATCTCGTCGACCACCGCTTGGCAAGCGTCCGCCTGCAAATCCAGGATGCCAACGCGCGCGCCCTCAGCCGCGAAACGCAGCGCGATGCCTTTGCCGATGCCGCGCGCTGACCCGGTTACCAGCGCCACTTTGCCTGCCAGTCGCATACGCTTTACCCCAGATAATTCAAGCGAATTCACTCGACAATCGACGCCACTTCAACGCGCCGGCCGGTTTCGTGGCTCTGCACCGCCGCGCTGATCAGCCGCTGCATGCGCGCGCCGTCATGGAAATCCGGCGAAAGCGCGCTGTCGTTGATGATGCCGTTGATGAAGCCGCGGATCATGTAGTCCTCGCAGCGGAATATGTCTCGATACGTATCGCGCCGCGCCTTGCCCCAAATATGATCGGGAATCGCCAGCTCGCGAACCATGCCCTCCCCCACCCGCGCGCCTTTGACCTGCTGGACTTTGTCCCAGTCGGTGTGACTGTAGAGCGTGCCGTCCGAGCCATGGAATTCCATGTGATGCGTCTGGCCGAAGGGCGAGTCTTCATAGCAGAGGGCGGTGCAGTGGATCATGCCAAAGGCGCCGCTGGCGAATTCCACCGTGAGCATGCAAGAATCATCCAGCACCTCATAGGCATTGCCCTGCGGATCCAACGGCGGGCGCGGTACGCTGTAACTGAGGCGGCAGCTGATGGCGCTGATTTCGCCATAGAGCCAGTCGGCGAGGTAGAGAAAGTGGGGGCCCAAATCGCCGACGACGCCGGCGCCGGCGATATTGCGGTCGAAGCGCCAGCGGTAATCGCCCTGCCGCGCGTAGCCGGTGTAGTAGCGCATATTGAGATGGTAGGGCCGGCCCAGGTAGCCGCCGTCGATGAGCT
>JAGWBC010000107.1:1102-10041 GCA_021296115.1 Anaerolineae bacterium
CGCCATTTCACGGGCTTGCGCGTAAGTCATGGCGATGGGTTTCTCGCAGAGCACATGCAAGCCGCGCTCAAAAGCTTTCATGGTGATGGGATAATGCGAGTTATTGGGCGTGGAAATGACAATGGCGTCGAGATCGGCGTCCTCGATCATCTCGGCATAGTCGGTGTAGACCTGCGGGATGCCCCAAGTATCCGCCATCTTCTGAGCGTTGTCGCGGTTGCGGCCGCAGATGGCGACCGTGCGCGCCCGCGGGTGGCTGTCGAGCGCGGGCAGGTGCATGGCATCGGCCCACCAACTGGCGCCGACCACCCCCACCGATACGAGCTTGTTTGTCATGCGTCTAATCCGTAGAATGATTGCGCGAATGAGTGCGCCTATTGTAGATAGTCGCGCGGCAATTGGCAATAAAGGCTGAACAGGCGAGGCACATGCGAAACGTCGCGTATACGAGAATCTTGGACCGCTTGCTCTTCACAGCGATCGTCGTGGGCATTCTGCTGGCGGCTTACGGCGGTCTGCGCTACTTGGATCTGTCGAATCAATTGACGGCCAATCCGGCGGCGCAGATACACCAGGAAGGCGGCGAGGTCGAGCTGGAGAGCAAATCCGAAGCGCATGGCTTGATGGCGGCGGATCTCGAGCGGCGACGTTTGGTCGCCGAGCAGCACAATATGATGATTGCCGGCGGCGCGGGCCTGGCGCTGCTGGGCTTAGGCTGGCTGGGTTACGACATCTTGCGCACGCGGCGGCGCAAAGTGGAGTCGAGCGCGGAATCAACTTAGGTTGCTCTTGTTATTCAAGTAGTTAGAGCGCGATCAAGTCCTGTAAGAATAGCGTACTCGTATGTCTATCGATGTTATTGTCTGGAGACAAAATCAGCTTATTCAGCGTAGAGCCTTGAAACTGAGTTACCCCTCTAGAATTACGTCCTGCCCAATGTCTTAAAATGATGGTTGAATTCATTAAGTCGACCTGAAACATCGAGACCAGTACTTGATTGACAATTCTGTTTGGCTCAATTCCGACAAAGTAAAACATGAATACCGATTTATCATTGGACAGGTATTCCAAGAGCTTGTCGATATTGTACGCTTTAGGGTTAGAATTCAGCAACATTATCTTGGTTTTGACGTCTGTTGCCGTTTCAAAGTGGTCAAACACTCGGGTATAGTCACCAAGGTCATTAGAAGTCCTGAACTTAGGTATTTCTCCCTGCCCCTGAAGCAGGGCATCAATTAACTGCATCCTAATCTAATCGTTTTCGCCTGCAATCATATATTCAATCACCCTGCCTCGAACATTAACATTCTCGATCAGACCTGCCACCAGAATCGCATCTGTGACTCGACTCACCCGTGAATCCAAGTCTGATTTCAAACGGTCATACTCCGGTGATTGGACAAAGTTAGAAGCTCGCACTGGTGCGTGCAGAATGTTTTCTAATGAGATACGCGAAATGGAAAACTTGCTCCCGAACGGGACAATATTATTCGTCGCCTCTACTAGTCGTGGAAGATTCTCGCTAAAGCCAATAGCGGCGTGAATACTGAAGAGGGCTTCAAAGTTTTCTGGTTCATTCGACAAATCATTAAACGTTCTAGCAATGTCAGAACCGTTTATGCTGCCCTTTATGTTGTCCACGCGGAGATCTTGAGAGGAGTGGCTTATTTTTCTTAAGAACGTTGAATTTGCTAGATAGAGAATGTTTCTGTCAGGTGTCACTTGGCAGACGATGAAAGGCAACTCGTCATATTTCTGAAGGGTAGAAAGCGCTACAACAGTGTTCGAAAAACTGTTTGTACGAGTTGAACTGAAGCGAATAGCGAAATGCGACGAATAAAATACCGAACGATCCTTTATAAGTTTGAAGCTTTGCTGCACCAGTTTTGATAAAGTTGCTTTGTTTGCTATTCCGTCATGCGCCCTAATGTAGTCAATTAACTCAAAAGCAGTCCGATTCATAGAAGCTGCCTTAGCTGCGGTTTCTTATAAATACTCTTGCTCGCGTCTGGGTTCAAGTTTCTCTCCCAAAATACCCCGTCGCTATAGCCTTGGATTCGTCTGTCGTGTTCAGCTATTTCAAGTCTTTTCTCAGCGAGACACGCGTAGTGACTGTCAATTTCTATCCCAACGTAATGTCGCCCAAGTTTCTTTGCAACCGTCGAAGTTGTTCCGGATCCCAAAAAGGGATCGAGAATGACGTCACCAGGTTTAGAGCTTGCAAGGATTATCTTGGCAACAAGTTTTTCGGGTTTTTGCGTAGGATGCCCGGTGTTTTCGGCCATGGACCAAAAAGGAACGGTCAGATCGGTGCAAAGATTAGATCGATACTTAAACCGGAAATTCCCATTGGTCTCTTCCGACCAGTCCTTGGGCTTGCCGTTATCATGTCGATAAGGAGCGATAACCTTCTTCTTCAGTTTCACTGCCTCAACATTAAAGCAATACTCGTCACCCATTGTCGCAAACCAAATATCTTCAGACGCATTTTTCCAATTCGTTTTTGCACCGCGTCCTTTTTCCCTTTCCCATGTGATTCTGTTTCGTACCTTGACATAATCGGAGAGAACTCTGAACAGGGGCGACGAAGAGCGCCAATCGCCGCAGACATATATTGACGCGTTAGGCTTAAGTCTCAAGAGAGTCTTGCTGAACCACGAGCGAACCCAACTTTCATAATCTCCGCTTGCCATTCTCTTGAAAGATGCCTCGCCGAAAACTTTGCTCATGTTGTACGGAGGATCAACAAATAACATGTCCGCAAAGCATATTGGAAGGTAATCAATGACTTCGAGCGTATCACCCAAGATCGTTTTGTCTATCACTTCAGTCTCGTTTAACCGAGAGTGTACAGTGAGCAACCTTTTTTCGAGAAGCCGGATCTCAAGTTCGGTGAGTGAGATGGTCTTATTTCTTGACGATTTTTGTGTCATAAGTAAGGCTCCGTGACCTAACGTTATTCTACATGACTATGGCTTAAATTCTGATATTCCTTCCCGTACTCCATGTCGGGGATGGGGCTGGTAGCGCTCCAGCCGGCATCGACCACGATGGTCTGCCCGGTGATCCGCGCTGAGGCGGGCGAAGCCAGAAATAGCGCGGCATTGGCGATGTCTGAGGGCTGGATCGCCTGGCCCAGCGGCGTCAGCTCTGCCCAGGTCTTTTCGTAGTCAGGGTCGTCATTCAAGTTGCGCGGCGTGATGACAGCGCCGGGCGCGACGCAGTTGATGGTGATGCCATGCGGGCTGAGCTCCAGCACCAGATTGCGCGCCATCATCTCCAATGCCGCTTTGGTCATGCCGTAAGCGCTGAGGTAGGGCACGGCTTGATGCCCGGTCACGGATGACATCAACACGATGCGCCCGCCACCGCCCTGCTTGCGGAATTGCCGCGCCGCCGCCTGCGCCAGGAAGTAGTTGCCACGCAGGTTGACGTTGACCACACGCTCGAAATCCGCCGGCTGATAATCGAAGAAATCGCCCCAAGAGGTCAAGCCGGCGTTGCAGACGCAGATGTCCAGTTTGCCGAAACGCGCGACCGCCCCATCGACGAATCCGCGCACGGTACTGACATCGGCTACATCGCCGGGGATGGCGAGGCAGCTAGCGCCGGTTTCGGCAGCGATGGCGTCGGCCGCCTCTCGCGCGTGTCCCGCCAAGATGTCGTTCAGCAATACATTGGCGCCTTCCGCGCAGAACTTGCGCGCCACTTCGTAGCCGATGCCTTCGCCGGCGCCGGTGACGATGGCGGTTTGGTTTGAGAATCGCATCTGTGTCATAATCTGCCTTGCTTGCTGAGCAAAAGTCACGGTTATTTTAACCACAGAGACACTGGGGGCACAGAGAACCAGATGAAGAAGGGGCGCCCAAAACAGGTTAGCGCAAAAACTTGGTGACCTTTGTGCCTATGTGTCTTTGTGGTGAAATAAGCAGGAGACCATCCATGCGAAACGAAATCTACGGCGGCGCGGAATTGCTTCCCACTACCCGCACACGCGGCCAAGGTCGCGAGGGCAAGTTGCCCTTGGACGAGGATATGCTGCTCAACGAGGCCAGCGGCAACCTGTTTGCCATGACGCAGAATGTGGCCATGGGCTGGCATCCGGAAGAGGTCAATCGCGAGCAGTACATCATCGTCAGCACCAAGGGCGGCTTGCGCGCCGAAGACGGCAGCCCGGTGGCGCTGGGTTATCACACCGGGCACTGGGAGATCAGCCTGCTGGTCAAGGAAGCCGCGGAGACCATCCGCGAGCAGGACGCCATACCCTTCGCGATTTATTGCTCCGATCCCTGCGATGGGCGCTCCCAGGGCACGAGCGGCATGATGGACAGTCTGGCTTATCGCAACGATGCCGCCGTCGTCATGCGGCGCATGATCCGCTCGCTGCCGACGCGCGATGGCGTCATGGGCGTCGCTACTTGTGACAAGGGGCTGCCCGCCGCCATGATCGCGCTGGCCGGCTGTGGCGACTTGCCCGGCATTATCGTGCCGGGCGGCGTGACCCTGCCCGCGGAAGGCGCGGAAGACGCCGGCACCGTGCAGACCATCGGCGCCCGCTTCGCCCATGGCATGATCAGCCTGGATTACGCCGCTGAGATGGGCTGCAAAGCCTGCGGATCGTCCGGCGGCGGCTGCCAGTTTTTGGGCACGGCGGCCACCTCGCAAGTAGTGGCGGAAGCGCTCGGCATGAGCTTGCCTCACAGCGCGTTGGCGCCCTCGGGCGAGGCGGTCTGGCTGGACAATGCGCGACGGTCGGCGCTGGCGTTGCTTAACTTGAAAGCGGCCGGTGCCATCCTGGCCGATATCATCACGCCGGCCGCGCTGGAGAACGCCATGCTGGTGCATTCGGCTTTCGGCGGCTCGACCAACTTGCTGCTGCATATCCCGGCCATCGCTCATGCCGCCGGTTTGAAAACGCCGACGGTCGCTGACTGGATACGCATCAACCGCAGCACGTCGCGCCTGGTCGACGCCCTGCCCAACGGACCGCGCAATCACCCCACCGTGCAGGTGTATATGGCCGGCGGCGTGCCCGAAGTCATGCTGCGCCTGCGCGCGCGCGGCCTACTGAATACCGATGTGCTGACGGTAACCGGCGACGCGCTGGATACCGTGCTGGATTGGTGGGAGGCCAGCGATCGGCGGCGTCTGGCTCGCGAACGCCTGCGCGCAAGCGACGGCATTGATAGCGACGACGTCATCATGTCGCCCGATCAGGCGCGCGCCCGCGGCCTGACCAGCACGGTCGTCTTCCCAATCGGCAACATCGCGCCGGAGGGCTCGGTCATCAAAGCCACCGCCATCGACCCCTCGGTGGTCGGCGCTGACGGCGTCTATCGGCATCGCGGGGCGGCGCGCGTTTTCACGTCGGAGCGGGCAGCAATTCGCGCGCTCAAAGGCTTGGAGGGCGAGAAGATTGAACCCGGCAATGTGCTGGTTTTGGCCGGCGTCGGCCCGATGGGCACCGGCATGGAAGAGACCTACCAGCTTACATCCGCGCTCAAGTTCATCCCCTGGGGCAAGCAGACGCCGATCATCACCGACGCGCGCTTTTCCGGCGTATCGACCGGCGCTTGCATCGGCCACGTGGGGCCGGAGGCGCTGGCCGGCGGGCCCATCGGCAAGCTGCGCGATGGCGATCTGATTGAGATCGAAATCGACCGCATCAACTTGAGCGGCTCGGTGCATCTGGTAGGCACGGCGGCGGGCGAGATTACTCCAGACGAAGCGCAAGCGCTGCTCGATGCGCGCGAGCCGCATCCGGAACTGCAGCCGCATCCGGACCTGCCGGCGGATACGCGCTTGTGGGCGGCGCTGCAAGCTGCCAGCGGCGGCGTCTGGGCGGGCAGCGTCTATGACGTGGACAAAATCACGGAAGCGCTGAAAGCCGGGCTCGAGGTCGTAGCCGACCGGCATTCGGAGAACGGATCAGACGCATGAACCAACTGAATCAAGCCAACAAAGAAGCGGTCTGGGATCTGTGGCAGCGGCTGAACTACGCCACCAGCGATCAAGTACCCGATCTGCTGCGCGCGGCGCTGCACGACGACGTCAACTGGAACGTCTCCGCGCCGATCGACCAGATAATGGGCGTCGACGCCGTCATCGCTGATTTCTGGCTGCCGCTGCTGGATTCCTTCCCCGATCTCAAACGCGCGCCTTATGTCTTCATGGGCGGCATCGACGAAAGCTCGCAGCTTTACGCCACTGCCGGCGGCGAAGAATGGGTCAGCGGCTGCGGCTATCTGACCGGTACCTTCGTCAAGGACTGGCTGGGCATCCCGGCCACCCACAAAAAAACCAATATCTTTTTCGGGGTCTTTTATGTGCTGCGCGAGGGCAAGGTCGCCGAAACTTACCTGCAGCTGGATATCCTGGCGGTCATGCGGCAGGCGGGTTATCAAGCGCTGCCGCCGGCGCCGGGCGCTGAAGGCGGCAAGATTCCGGCGCCGCTGGCCAAGGACGGCATCTTGCTCACCGAGCAGGACGCGCTGGAATCGCGCAAGAGCGTGCAGCTGGTGCAAGCCATGGGCAAGGGCATGCGCCGTTATGTCCGGAGTCGCGATGGCGGCGACCTGCGCTCGATGGAGCAAGACAAATACTGGCATCCAGACATGAAGTGGTATGGCCCCAGCGGCATCGGCGCTTGTTTCAGCAAAGAAGAATACGAAGATTTTCACCAGCGCCCCTGGCTGGAAGGCTTCGGCGATCGCAATATCAGCCGCGAAGGCAGCGGCCGGCGCATGGGCCGGATCGGCGAAGGCCCGTACTGTGCCGGCGGCATTTGGGATACGGCTTATTCGCATCACAACGGCGCCTACGTCGGCATGCCGGCCAGCGGCAAGCTGCTGACGCTGCGCGACTTCGACTGGTGGAAGCGCGAGGGCGAATACCTAATCGAGAATTGGGTGCCAATCGATATGATCGACTTGTTCCGGCAGATGGACGTCGACTTGATGGAGCGGTTGCGACAGCAGATTGAAGCGCGCAAACGCGGCGCAGAGTGGCTATAGTAAAACGCATATTCAGCCCGCGTTGCAGCCAGCGCGGATTAGAACCTTGCCACCGAGGACACAGAGGATTTTGAGTACACAGAGTTTCTCTTGGTTACAGTGGAATAACCATTTCAGTTTTTGAGCTTTTCCTCGGTGTACTCTGTGGCAAAAGAAGCGCGAACTTCACCCTGCATGAATGCCTAAATACATTGACAGTCCGCCACTTGCAAAGCATACTCTGGCGCAATTGAACTTCAGGAGAATCCACTAATGCTGAGCAAGGAACAAATCGACTTTTATCACGAGAACGGCTATCTGGTCGTTGAGGACGTGCTGAGCGCGGACGAGTTGGCTGCCCTGCAGCGGGTGACCGACGAATTCGTCGAACGCTCGCGCCATATCAGCCAGCACAACGAGGTCTTCGATCTCGAGCCCAATCACAGCGCGGAGCGTCCGCGCCTGCGCCGCATCAAGAACCCCATCGCGCAGAACGAAGTGTATGACCAGACCCTGCGTCACCCGGGTATCCTGGACCGCGTCGAGCAGCTGATCGGCCCCGGCCTTCGGCGGCAGAATACCAAGCTCAATATGAAAGAACCCGACCACGGCAGCGCGGTGGAATGGCATCAGGATTGGGCCTTCTATCCGCATACCAATGACGATGTGCTGGCGGTCGGCGTTTGCATTGATGATATGACCGAAGAAAACGGCTGCATGTTGATGGTTCCGGGCTCGCACAAGGGCGAGTTGTACAGCCATCACGAGAACGGCGTCTTCGTCGGCGCGGTGAGCGATCCGGACTTCGAGCCGGGCGAAACAGCCAAATGCCTGGTCAGAGCCGGCGGCATCACCATCCATCATGCCCGCACCTTGCACGCGTCCACGCCAAATCACTCGGCCAATCCGCGGCGCCTGCTGCTCTTCGAATACTGCTCGCTCGATTCCTGGCCGCTGCTCGGCGCTTCATTTGACGACTACTGCGCCTCAATCTTGCGTGGCGAGCCGAGTGTGCGCCCGCGCGTGGCTGTCGCGCCGGTCATCATCCCCCTGCCCAAGCCGGAAAACGCCGGCTCCATTTTCGAGATTCAGGAATCGCTGCGACGCAAGGAGATGGCGCAGCACTGAGATCGCTTGGTGGCGGGGAGGGGACAGCGGGTGCTGCCAAGATGATTTTGAGCCTTCGCCGATCTCAGCCTTGTTCAAGCGGGCAAGCCTAAGCCAAACTTGAAATACGCGCTGAATGGACATTTCGCTGCGTCAAGCGTTATATTGATCGCAGAGTTTTGTTGACAGCGATTTTGTTCATTTGATAAAGAGATGTCGCAATGACTATCTTGTTGAGAAGTTTCCGCAAGTGGTGGCAGAAACCGCGCAATATCGGCGAGCGCTCTGAACATCGGCAGGTCTCGTTTTTGGAGTTGTTTTACGATCTTGTTTATGTGGTATTGATTTCCGAATTGACCCACGCGCTCGCCGCTCATATTGATCTGCGGCATATCGCGGAATTCTCATTTCTGTTCGTCATTACCTGGTGGGCTTGGACAAACGGGACGGCTTATCACGACCTTCATGGCAATAATGACATCCGCACCCGTATATTCACCTTTCTGCAAATGTTCACCGTGGCGGCAATGGCGGTCTTTGCTCATGACGCGCTTGGAGAGACTTCGTCGGGATTTGCTTTGTCTTATGCCGGCTTTCAACTCATCTTAACTTTCCTATGGTGGCGAACCGGCGTCCATGATGCTGATCATCGTCCCTTATCGCGACCGTATGCCCTGGCCTTTATCATCAAAACGCTATTATTTGCAGCATCTGTCTTTATTGTGCCGCCTCACAGATTCTACATTTGGATTGCCGCTTCCTTGATATCCATTGTGTTGCCGCTATATGTTATCCGCGTTGGCCGCATTATCCCCGATGTTCAAGCGCAGATTGAATTGG
>JAGWBC010000108.1:0-8912 GCA_021296115.1 Anaerolineae bacterium
GGATGTGCTCAAATTCAAGGGTAGGCAGCTTGAATATGGAATCGTTATTTGTATCCTGACTTGTTTCTCGGAAAACTCGCCAATTCGAAATCTCTGTGCACTGGGCGGCGGCCTGCGCCTACGTTAGGCTTTCCTAGACGTACCAGGCTGTGTTCTGCACAGCGATGTTGCTAGTCCGCACAAATGACGGCAAATTGAGAGAGGAGGATTATGAAAGCTGACCCGGAATGAAGGGCGGGGCAAGATTACGCCAATGCAAGAAATGCAGCCCCGCGCGGCACAGGTAGTGATCCAATTATGCAATGAGGAGAACAGAATAATGAAGAAGTATGTCGGTTTGTTGATGATCGTGCTGCTGCTGGCGACTGGCGTCAGCATGGCGCAGGATGTCGTGCTGGAATTCCAGCAATGGTGGGAGCCGGAATTGCCCGAAGGCTCGTTCCGCGCGATTCTGGATGATTTTGAAGCGGCCAACCCGGGCATCAGAGTGGAGACGATCAGCGGACCCTATCTGACCACGAAGGACCAGATTATCGCCAGCGCGGCCACCGGCACGATGGCGGACGTGGTCGGTCTGGACGGCGCCTGGGTTAATGTCTTGTGGAAACAAGGCGCGCTGCACAGCCTGACGCAGGCTATGGCCGATGCCGACTACGATGACAGTGAATTGGCGGCGCAGATTCAGCTGGCCGGGGAGACCTATATGATCCCCATCGCCAACTTCATCTATCCGGTATTTGTCAATCTGGACATGCTGGCAGCGGCCGGCATTGACCCGCCGTCGACGCGGGCGGAATTCGCCGCGGCCGCCGTTGCGCTGACCGACCCCGACAACAATGTCTACGGCTGGGCGCAGCCGCTTTCGCTGGAGCAGCCCAACGGCATCCAGAACGACACCATGTCCTGGGTCTGGGCCAGTGGCGGCAGCATGCTGGACGACATGGGCCAACCCAACCTGGTCGACAATGAGTTGCTGGGCAGCACGATGGAATACATCAAGAGCTTGCATGACGCCGGTGTGGTCGCGCCTGGTTCCTTCGCCATGAAAGAGAACGAGAAAGTGGAAGAGTTCGTGAATGAGCGCGTGGCTATGATTATCAACACGCTGGCGCACTTCACGCTGATCCGCGAGCGCAACCCGGACCTGAACTTTGACATCACGGCGCTGCCGGCGGCTGAGGGCTATGATGGCCCGCGCGGTTTGCCATACGCCTCCTGGGGCATCGGCATTTCGTCGTACACCGAGCACAAGGCCGAGGCCTGGAAGCTGATCGACTATCTGACCAGCGTCGAAGGCAACTCCAAGCTGACGTCGATCGCGAATGCCTTCCCGGGCAACGTGAACGCCACGCCGGACTTCATTCAGACGGATCCGCTCTTCATGACGGCCTTCGAGATCTTCCAGGAAGGCTTCCTGGCTAACGAGTTCACCGGACTCCCGGCTGCGGAAGAGTTGATGCGTCAGTTTGACGAGCCCTTCCAATTCTATTTGGACGGCGAAATGGAGCTGGACGAGTTCCTGGAAATCGCGCAAGAGGAGTGGGAAGACATATTCGAGTAAGTTTTCCCGACGCGCTATTTCCCTAAGTTGCAGCGCTGAGGCGGCCGGTCAGAGCGGCTGGCCGCTTCAGTTAAATCGGAGCCGGCATGGTTACAGCGGCGCAAAACCAAGTCGCGGAATCCGCGAACATAGGCTGGCAGCAGCGGAAGCGCAGGCTTCTGCCCTACGCTTATCTGTCGCCTACACTTATTTTGCTGGCAGTCCTAACCATTGTGCCGATCGTGACGGTCTTTCTGTATTCGCTGGTTGACAATGTCATCGTCAACCAGAATACGCCCGAGTTTGTTGGTTTGGAGAATTACGAAGAAGTGCTGACGCACCGTAAATTCCGCGGCGCGTTAAGCAACACCATTTACTTTTCGGTTTTCAGCGTGGTGGCGCACTTCTTCATCGGCCTGTCATTCGCTTTGCTGCTAAATTCGCGCTTGCTGGGCAATAACGTCAAGGCGGTATTCCGCGTCATTTACATTCTGCCCTGGGTATTCACGGCGTCGATTATAGCGATTCTGTGGCGGCTGCTGATGAATCCACACGGGGTGATTAACTTTATCCTGCTTGAGCTGGGGATGGTCGAGGAACTTCAGGAATTCCTTTCCGATCGGCGGCTGGCCTTAAACGCAGTGACCTTCATCAACATTTGGTCGGGTTATCCCTTTTACCTGGTGAGCTTCCTGGCCGGATTGCAGGGCATCCCCGATGACTTGTACGAGGCGGGACGCGTCGACGGCGGCAATGCCTGGCAGCTATTCCTCAATATTACGCTGCCGCAGCTAAAGCCGATTATCATCAGCCTGGCCTTGCTGGACTTTATTTGGACGATACATCAGTTCACCTTGATCTGGATGACAACCGGCGGCGGCCCCATGCGCTCCACCGAAGTCTTGAGCACATATACCTACAAGGCGGCCTTTAGTTCACACGAGTATTCGATCGCTTCCACCATTGCAATGATAATCTTGGCCATGTGCACATTCGTGGCGGTTTTCTACGTACGTAGTCAGCGGATGGTGGACGAGTAAGATGATCGGCAGTCGCAGAGAGATTCTCGCCCGGAAATTCCTGCTGTGGATCGCGCTAATCCTGGGCGCGTGTTTCGCGGGCTTGCCGGTGCTCTGGATGGTGGCTTCGTCTTTCAAGTCCAATCTGGAGATCTTCGCGTACCCGCCGGCGCTTATTGATTACTCGTTTTCATTTGACGCGTACCGGGCGGTGCTGAGTGATCCCGGGCAGTTGCGATTCTTCTTCAACAGCTACCTCGTCGCGATCCTGGTGACCATTTGCACCGTCATCACCAGCATCCTGGCCGGCTACAGCTTGAGCCGTTACGACTTTCGCTACAAGAAGTTCCTGACCCTGGTCATCATCGGCGTCCAGTCGGTGCCGCCGATCACGCTGATGATTCCCTATTTCGGCCTCATTGTCTGGCTGCGCATTTACAATACCTACACCGCGCTGGTGCTGACCTATATGGTGTTTACGCTGTCATACGCCATCATCATGATGACCGGTTATTTCAATACGCTGCCACGCGACCTGGACGAGGCTGTCATGATCGACGGCGGCGGCAGCTTTGTCACGCTGTGGCGCATCCTGGTGCCGATCTCGCTGCCCGGGATTGTGGCGGTCGGCGTTTATACTTTTATGCTGGCCTGGAACGAATTTCTATTCGCCCTGACATTAACGCGCACGAACGATATGCGGACCGTACCGATAGGCATCCACTTGCTGATGGGGCAGCACTCCTTTGAATGGAACCAGATGCTGGCGCTGAGTGTATTGGGCTCCCTGCCCGTGCTGATACTCTTCCTCTTGTTTCAGCGATACTTCATCGCTGGTATGTCAGCGGGGTCGATTAAAGGGTAAACTACGCCCTGCTTGAGTTATCCGACTGCTACGAAATGAAGAGCCCACTATGTTATTGAACATGCGAGACTTGCTGGCTGTCGCGCGCGCCAACCGTTTTGCCGTGCCGGCTTATAACATCAGCAGCAATATGTTGCTTACCGGCGCGATCGAAGCGGCGCAAGAAGCCGAGGCGCCGGTCATCATCGCCATTCATCCGGACGAGTTGGCATTCGTTGGCGCCGCCTTCGTGGCGATGGCGCTGGAAATGGCTCATGACGCCACGGTTCCGGTCGTCATCCATCTCGATCATGGTTCGTCGCTGGAGCAAGTGATGACGGCTATTCGCGCCGGCTTCACATCAGTCATGATGGACAAATCCATGCTGCCGCTTGAAGACAATATCGCCGCCTGCCGCGAGATTGCTGAGCTGGCGCATGCCGTCAACGTGTCGGTTGAGGGCGAGCTGGGCACAATCGGCGAGCTCGATGAAGAAGCCGAGGCCGGCGCGGACGAGGTCGTCTTTGTCGATCCCGAACAGGTGAAGCAATTTGTTGACGCCACCAATGTGGACACGCTGGCTGTCGCCATCGGGACGTCTCACGGTCTGTATCCCAAAGATATGAAGCCGGAAATCCGTTTGGATTTGCTGAAAGAAATCAGCGCCAAGGTAGCAATCCCGCTGGTGCTGCACGGCGGATCCGGCAATCCGGATGCGGAGATCGCCCAAGCCGTCGAGTTGGGCATCTGCAAGATCAACATCTCCGCGGATATGAAGAGCGCCTTCTATCAGAAAGCGCGCGAAGTCCTGCAGAATCCGATATTGCGCGAGCCGAGCAGCATCTACCCCGAATGCATAGACGCCATGAAGGTCGTCTGTCGCCAGAAGTTTGACCTCTTCAACACCACTGGCAAAGCCGCCTTGTTTTGATGCGAGCCTGTCATCAGCTGCTGACCGCAACATTGTCGAGCGGTCCACCTCGGGATTCCGATCGTGAGTGAAAGCATCGCCCTCGGCTTCTGCAACAATGTAGATTACGAGATCGTCTGGAACGCCGAGGTTCTGGAAGACCTGGTCATCCGCTATCAGATACGCGCGCATGAACTAAGCGCGCTGGCAGAGATTCGCTCCGAGCGCGACCTGGTCGTCTCCATTCTTGGCTTTATGCGGACATCGCAAGGCGGAGAGCGCTTCGTCGGCGGCTCGGAAATCCTGGAGCGATTTGCGGCTCGCTTTGAGAAGAAGGTGACCCTGGGTGGCACATCGGTGCGCGCCGCCATCGCCATGCGCAAGCTCGGACACCGCTCCGCGCTGCACCTGATAACGCAGAACGAACACGTGCGTCGGCTCATCCCGCAGGACATTCCCTACGTTTGCAGCAACGAGAGCGACAGCATTTATCCGCACCTTATCGTGCAGTTCGGCGCGGGCGACCGCGTGAAAGCCGGCGAGATCGATATCTGCGCGCGTCAGCCGAACCGGCTCATATACCATTGCAATGCTGATCGAATCGCCATGCGGATCGCGCCCGACTTCGCCATTCTGATAGAAGACGCGAAAGTTCTACTGGTATCAGGCTTCAACGCCATGCAGAGCAAGCAACTTTTGCTTGAGAGGCTGCGTGAGGTCATGAACTTGCTGGAATGCCTGCCAAAGGACGCAACGGTCTTTCTGGAGGATGGCGGCTACCACGATGCGTCGTTTCGCAAGCTGATTTACGGTACTTTGGGGCGCAGGATCGATGTGTACAGCATGAATGAAGATGAGTTGCAGTCGCATTTAGGGCGCAGAATTGATCTGGGCGACGTCGGGCAGGCGCGCCAGGCGCTGAAAGAATTAAATGAAGTCATTCCGGTCGCTGTCATCGTATTGCACACGCGGCATTGGGCGCTGGCTTATGGAATCGGCGCCAGCCGATATGCCGCCGCGCTGCGGGCCGGCGTGACAATGGCCACGACGCGCTTTCGTTACGGCGATGATTTTACGCGCGCGGACTACGACGGCATCGCCAGCCGGGCGCCGAACGCGGCCGGCGCGGAATTCGCCTTTGCTTTCAATTCTGTTGCGCGAGATGGCGCTTTTTGTGTGCCAGTGCCGGATGTGGAGCAGGAGAACGCCACCACAATCGGCCTGGGCGATGCTTTCGTCGGCGGATTCTTGCCGGCGCTTCTTGCCTAGTCGGACCGCGCCTTAGAGATTTCGGCCCCGCTTGCGCACATCGCCGACTCGCTGCGTGACGCCCAGGGAATCGAGATGCTCCAGGACGGCAATGGCGTATTTGCGCGATGTGCCGAATTTGTCACGCAGCGTCTTGGCGTCAATTTCATCAGACTCACGGATATGACGCCGGATCTCGCTGACGAGCCGGTCGTAATTGTCGGCGGCGAAGGCGATGCTGTCATTCACTCTGACAAGCCGGCGCAGATCGCCCAGCGCGCGCACTACGTTTTCACCGGCGATTTTATTGAGCTCGGCGATTCCGGGCGGCGAATAGGGGTCGGCCAGCAGCGCTTGCATGACGCGTCCGGCGCCGTCGCTTTGCTCGGGCGAGAATCTGATCACATGGTCGCGCAAGCGGACGAAGTTGGATTCCTGCGTCAACTGGTCTTCGTTTTCGATCAGCGTGTCGAGCAGGCCCAGCTTGACCTTGAGGCGGCTCTGCAATTGCGGGCGCAGCATGCCCAGCCGCAGCGGATGTTGCTTGTGATAGATCCTGAGCTCAGTCGCGACTGACTGTACCGCTTGCTGCCAGGATTCCGCCGCCCAATAGCGCTGGTCGCCGAGGCGCCGAATCAGGCCCTCTCGCATCGCTTCGTCCAACGCTAGTGACAATTCTTCGTCTCCGTAGCCGAGCGTCTTCTGCAGGTCGTCGAGGCGCTGCGGCGCGTCGGCTCGGGCGGCAAGGGCCATGCGTTCGCCGGGTGTGCCGCTCGCGCGTAATTCGAGCTCGTCAATGATCTGCGGCTGAAATCGCTTCAGACGACGCCCGGGATGGGCGTTGATGATCAGGCCGCCGCCAATCGTCTCGGCTGGAGAGGGATAACGCAATATGAAGCGATCGCCGCGGGAGAGCGGCACGGGGTGGCGCAGGCGCAACTGCAGCCAGCCGCTTGAGCCGGGCGCCAAAGAATCGGCATCGAGCAGGCGCGCGTTGGCGAGCGTCTCGCAGGCGCCGCAGAAGATCTTGACTTCGGCATTATGCGTCAGCGGGCGCTGCATGTCGCTCAGTTGTGTGAAGTAAGCATCCGCCAGCAGCGTGGGCTGGACTTGGCCAGGATAGGTCAATACATCGCCACGCTGAATATCGCCGCTGCTGATGCCAGCGACATTCACCGCGACCCGGCTGCCGGGCGCGACCGAATCGACCTTGCGCCGGTAACTTTGCAAGCCGCGAATTCGTCCCGTCTTGCCCGATGGCTGTATCTCAATGCTATCGCCGACTGATAGCGCGCCGCCGGAAAGCGTCCCTGTGACTACAGCGCCGAAGCCGCTGACGACGAAGACGCGGTCGATGGGCAAGCGCGGCTGATGGTAGTTGACGCGCTGCGGCATCTCGCCCAGGACAGTCTGCAGCGTCTGCACCAGGTCATCTAGGCCAGCGCCGGTGTGTGCGGAGACAGCGACCAGCGGCAAATCGTCAAGCTTCCACTGCGACAGCAAGTCGCCGATCTCCAGTTCGACCAGTTCCAACCATTCGGGATCGTCGATCAAGTCGACTTTGGTCAGCACGATGATGATGTTCTTGATATCGAGCAGCTGGAGGATGGCAAGATGCTCGCGCGTTTGGGGCATGATGCCTTCGTCGGCGGCGATGACGAGCAGGGCGGCGTCAATCCCGCCCACGCCGGCCAGCATATTCTCGATGAAATCGCGATGCCCGGGCACATCTACGATGCCGATAGTCTCGCCGTCGGGCAAGTCGAGCCAGGCAAAGCCCAGGTCAATGGTCATGCTGCGGGCCTGCTCTTCCGCGAGCCGGTCCGGGTTGATGCCGCTTAGTTTCTCTACCAGTGTGGATTTGCCGTGGTCGACGTGCCCGGCGGTCCCGATTACGCGCATCGACTAGCCGCTGCTCAGGCGCCCGGCCGGCTGGCGGATACCGGCGAAGGCCTCGTCAGCCGCGTCCACCACGTCGAATTCAAGCAGCATGGCTTGATAGCGCTCGCGGTAGAGTTCCGCGCGGGCTCGCTCCAGCAACCAGAGACGTTCGATATTGCTCTGCAATGCGGGCGTTAACTGCTCGACATCATCTATCCGCTTGATAAAATGTTCGAATTCTCTATCGTGATTGCGCCAGACTTCGTCGTTCGAGAGGGTCAGTTGTTTCCAGCGCTTCTGATCGTCGTCGCGCCAGTCGTTCCATTCTTCGCGGAATCGCTCTTCGCTCAAGCGCTGCATTTCCGAAGCCTCGCTGATACGGCGCTCCAGCCGATCACCGATACGATTGAAGTCGTCAATGATGCGCTTCATCTCGCGATAGGCTTGGGCCCAAACTTCAAAACGTTCGATGTTTTTCTGCAATTCCTCATCATGTACGCTGAATCGTTTGGTCAACTCCAGCAATTGCTGATCGCGCTGCTGGACGAGCAGCAACTGCTGGTCGATGAATTGCTGAATCTGCTCACGGCGCTCACGGTCGACATTATTGAAGTCCTGGATGCGCCTTTCATTGCGAACCGCCAACTCTTCCAACAGCGCCAATTTGGGCTGAATGCCGTCGACTGATTTCTTATATTCTGGCAATTCGGTTTCGATCTGAGCCAGGCGCCGCGTGTCTGAACGTCGCTGCTCTTCGAGGAAAGTCAGACGCCTGTCGGGGCCTTCCAGTTTCTTGCTCAGGTCGTCAATCTCCTGGTTGAGCAGGCGCATGGCGTTAGTCAGGCGATCGCCCTCGGTCTGCAGGTCGCTGATGTTGGCAAGCTGACGCTCCAGGCGTTCGGCTTTGTCGGATACTTCGCGGATCGCGCGTTGAAAGTTTTCGCGTTGTAGTTCAATGCGGCGTTCGGCTTCACGCTCGGCAGTGAGCCGACGCGCCTCGGCGTTTTCCAGCATTTGCTCGGCTTCTTGCCGCATATTCTCGATGATGTCTTGCTCTTTAGTCGCGGGCATGGCCTCTTGTTTGATCATCACCTGGTCGGACTCTACGCTGTTAACACGGCGCTGCACGCCGTCGAGCGCATCAGTCTGCTGCGCCAGCCGTTGTTCCAGGGTGGCGATCAGCGCCTTGTCGCGACGGCGCTCTTCGTCCAGCCACTCGATCATGCTGGCGATTTGGTTGATATCCACGACGCTTGCTCCGAACGCCACGAAAGCGTGGCACATGCTACGGATTGCGACGATTATAGCACTTCATGGGCTGGCCTTCAATCTGGTCGGCTGGCGAGCACAGGGCAATCGCATCAAAATGAATATGCGCTTTGATGAACATATTACAAACCTAAATTTAACCACAGAGACACAGAGAGCACAGAGAAAAGTCTTTCATTTATAATTTTGTGAAATTGCACT
>JAGWBC010000108.1:9164-10834 GCA_021296115.1 Anaerolineae bacterium
CGTTCCAACTCAGACGTTGCTGCCTCGCTAAATCGCGGGGTTTTTTCTTTGGGGGCAAGGAGAGACTATGCTGGCGGTCATCGACTACGGCGCCGGGAATCTGAGGAGCGTTTTGCATGCTCTGAAACATCTGGGCGTGCGGGATATGCAGCTTGTTCAAGATCCCGATCAGCTCCGCGGCGCGAACAAAATCATCCTGCCGGGCGTCGGCGCATTCGGCGCGGGCATGGCGCAGATGCGCGCGCAGAAGCTGGTGGCGCCCCTCAAGGCGGCGCTGGAAAACGGCATCCCCTATCTCGGCATTTGTGTTGGCATGCAGATCTTGTACGAGGTAGGCGAGGAGATGGGCGAGCATGCTGGAATGGGCATCCTGGGCGGGCGCGTGGTGCGCTTTCCTAATTTCGCCGAGCGCAAGGCTCCCCATATGGGCTGCAACCAGCTGAACATTCGCGAACAGTCGGGCTTGCTCGCCGGGTTGGATGAGCTCAGTTACGCCTATTTCGTGCACAGTTATTATTGTGCGCCTTCGGAATGCGATACCGTCATAAGCTCGGTAGACTACGGCATCGAATTCGCCGCGATCGTGCGACGCGAAAATATCTACGGCGTACAGTTTCATCCCGAGAAAAGCCAGAGTACCGGCCTGCGGATATTGTCCAACTTTCTTCGACTATAAGGCCTGTCCGGAATTGTGATGCCGCCGCCGCTCGGCTTAGGCGAAGATTCGACATCTTTGCCACCGAGTACACCGAGTTAGATAGAGGACACAAAGGAAAGGCACCATGCTTAGTCCAAAGACAGAATCGGCGAACCTGCGGACCATCCTTGACTCGACCTGCCTCCATATGTCACGGTCTGCCTCTCTGTGCTCTTCTATTTGCTCTGTGCCCTCGGTGGTAAAAGCGTCGCGAATCCCTAAAAGCGCAGCGCCCGCCCCGACCAAACGTACGGTCATCGGAATTTGAGTAGCGGACAAGCCTTAAAGGAGCGCTTATGCTCATCTATCCAGCGATTGATTTGCTTGAGGGAAAAGTTGTGCGGCTGCGCGAGGGCGACCCCAAGCAGCGGTCAGTCTTCAGCGATGATCCGGTCGCGACCGCGCAGGAGTGGATTGACCAAGGCGCCCAGTGGCTGCATATGGTGAGCCTGGACGGCACATTTGGCGCGGCCAACCAGAATATGGTGATTCTGGAAAAGGTCGCCAAGCTGGATGTTAATGTTCAATTCACGGGCGGATTACGCGATATGGCGGCGCTGCAGAGCGCCCGGGACGCCGGCGCCAGTCGCATGGTGATCGGCACCATGGCTGTGAGAGACCCGGCGGCGGCAGCCGAGGCCATCGGACGTTTCGGCGCGGCAAAGGTTGCTGTGGCGCTGGATGCCAAGGATGGCAAGGTGGCGACGCATGGCTGGACCGAGCTCTCGCAGCAGACGCCTATTGAGCTGGGAAAGCGGCTGGGCGAGCTGGGCGCGGTTCATGCCCTGTACACGGACATCAGCCGTGACGGCGGCATGGCCGGGGTAAACATCGCTGATACCGTTGCCCTGGCGCAAGCCACTGGCCTAAAAGTGATCGCCTCCGGCGGGCTCAGCGCCTTGGCTGATATCACGGCCTTGGCGCGCAGCGGAGCGGTGGCCGGCGCTATCATCGGCATGGCGCTCTATCAGAA
>JAGWBC010000108.1:10876-14537 GCA_021296115.1 Anaerolineae bacterium
ATACCTTGCCTGGACGTTATGAATGGCCGAGTGGTAAAGGGCGTCAATTTTGTCAATTTGCGCGATGCCGGCGACCCGGTCGAGCAAGCTATCGTTTATGACCGCGAAGGCGCGGATGAGCTGACATTCCTGGACATCACCGCCTCGCATGAAGCGCGGGCCACAACGCTGGAAATGGTGCGGCGGGTGGCGGACAGCATCTTCATTCCCTATTGCGTTGGCGGCGGCATTCGCACTATCGATGATATTCGCGATACGCTGCTGGCGGGCGCGGATAAAGTGTCGATCAACAGCGCGGCGGTCAGGACGCCCGAGGTGATCACTGCCGGCGCCTGGGGTTTCGGCAGCCAGTGCATCGTGGTCGCCATTGACCCCCGCAGGATCGACGGCAAATGGGTAGTTCACATTAACGGCGGCCGTAACCCCACCGACAAAGAGGCAGTGGCCTGGGCCAAGGAAGTGGAAGACAGAGGCGCCGGCGAGATTCTGCTGACTAGCATGGACAAAGATGGCACCAAGTCGGGTTACGACATCGAGATGATTCTGGCAGTCGCCGACGCGGTTTCGATACCGGTGATTGCTTCAGGGGGAGCGGGCAGCAAAGAGCACTTTCGCGAAGTTCTCCAGGAAGGCAAGGCGGATGCCGCATTGGCCGCGAGTCTGTTTCATTTTAATGAGCTGCGTATGGGCGACCTCAAAGAATATCTGCATGACGCGGGACTGCCCGTAAGGCGCAGTGGCTGGGAGAATTCTGATGCCGTTGAGTAATGAGGCGCTCGCGAGTTTACAGTGGAATGACCAGGGCCTGATGCCGGCGGTCGTTCAAGATGTGAATACGCGCGAAGTCCTCATGGTGGCGTTTATGAACGCTGAATCGCTGCGCTGCACGCTGGATTCGGGCGAGGCGGTATTTTGGAGCCGCAGCCGTCAGGAATTGTGGCATAAAGGCGCGACCTCGGGCAACACGCAGCGGGTTGTTGAGATTCGAATAGACTGTGACGCGGATACGCTGCTGCTCTTGGTGGATCCGAATGGCCCGGCCTGCCATACGCTGCGGACGAGCTGTTTCTTCCGCACGCTGGATCAGTTTAGCGCCGAGGCCAAGCACTACTAGTCAGGAGCGGCAAATGCAAGACATGCTTGATGTACTGGAAGCCATCATCGCCGATCGCCGGCGCCATCCAGTGGCCGGCAGTTATACCTGCGAGCTCTTTGCTGGCGGGCGGACCAAGATCGCCCAGAAGGTTGGCGAAGAGGCGGTCGAGGTCGTGATCGCAGCGCTCAGCCAGGGGCGCGATGACCAGCTCAACGAATTGGCCGACCTCTTCTACCACACTCTGGTTCTTATGGGCGAACTGGATCTCTCGCTTGACGATTTGCGCCAGCGGCTCCGCGAGCGCCATCAACCCAGCGGAGAGAGCCAGCATTAGCGCTCGGCATCGTCAGCCGTGTATTCGCGGTAGCTCAGATAGCCCTGCCAGGCTTGCAGCGGCGCCGATTCAAATGCGGCCGCAAATATCTCCCCAGTGGCGTAGACGACCGCAACCACCGGCGATGTCTCTTCGAGCTGGCCATCGACTCCCGCTACAACCGCACTTAGCAGCATATCTTGCTCGGGATAGTAGAGCATCAGGTTGGCTTCGGCCTCGCTGAAGGGTTGGCCAAATACGTATTTCGGCTCGCCGCGCGTCGCAATGACTTGGCCGACATTCATATTCGGGGCAAGCTGAAGCAGTATGGAGCCGACCGTCTTGCCATCCTGGCTGGAGATTTGGCAGCAAGGCGCGCCGTCTCCACTACGGAACACAAAGGCGTCGCTGCTGGATTGCACGATTTCCAATGCGTCAATTGAGGTAATGATTGCCGTGGCTTCTTCCATGCTGGTCTGCCCGGACGTGATATTCTGCCAACAGGGCGGAGCGCATGGAGTCGCGCTGAGCAGGCTGGTGTCTTGCAAGAAGTCTTCGTTCAGCAGGCTGCGTTCGGGCGCGCCGATGGTGACGTCGGATACATCCTCCGCCAGCGCAGCGAGCACATCAAAGGGCAGGCCGCCGCGGGCCTGCGGCTGATCGCCGACATAGATGACTTGCAACTCGCCTTCGCTGTCGCGCGCGCGGATTGCAGGCGTTCCGCTGACGCCAGCCATTTGCCCTACATGGATGTCGACCAGAAATTGCATGGAGCGGTCGAGGCAGTCATTCAGAGCGGCGGCGTCCAATGCGAGGAGACCGGCGATGCTCCCGGCCATATCGCTTACGTTGTTGCTGGCGGCGAATTGGAAGAGCAGATCATGGGCGTCCCAAAATTGGCCTAAATCTTGCGCCGCAACGCATTCGGCGACTTTGGCGGCTGTTGTCGAATATTGCGGATTCGCCAGGGGATAGAGCCGGAATTCAAAATTGGCCTTGCCTGTTCGTACATAAGCGTCGATGAATTGTCGCACGGTTTCCGCGTAGAGTTGGCAATGCGGGCAAAAGAAGTCTTCAAAGGCGACGATGGTCAGGGGCGCATCGGGATCGCCAAGTACAAATGCGCCGTCGGATCGCCGGAAAGTTGAAAGGCCAGTGTAATCGCCAAAGCGAATGGTGACGGGGTCGCTGGTCTGCGGCCGAAGGGCGTTGACGATGGCCGGGTAGTGTTCCGGCAATCGCAGCGCGATAGGCAGCAGCTCGCTGTCGCCGTACTGGACGAAGAGAGAGGGCGTCCGGCTGACTCCAAGGCTCGCGCCATAAGCGGCATCAATGCTGTATTGGCCCGCCCGCGACGCGCAGTCTGATAGCGCTTCGGCATCGACTTGCAGCGCCTCGGCAAAGTCTAGATAAGACTGCGCGGTGAAGCCCATGCTGCTGACCATTTGAAACATCAGGTCGTGCGCCTGCCAGAACAGGCCCGGCTGCAGGGTATCGGCGCATTCCACCAGGCTGGCGCTGAGCTTGGAAAGCTCAGGGTCGACAACCGGGAAAAAGCGGTATTCGAATTGGGCTTGCCCGGACGCAACGAAATCCCAAATGAAGCTGCTTATGACGGGCTCGTAATTTTGACAACTTGTGCAGAGAAAATCGGAGAACTCGATAATCTTGACCCCGGCTGGATCGCCCAGCACAAAGGCGCCGTCTGTTGTACGTGATTGTGGAATGTCGGCGTAGGGATCGTCATTCTCCTGCGAGTGGATCATCCACGTTTGCATGACGAAAAGCACAGCAATCACGGCGATACGAATCAGTCGATTCATGAGCATTCCTTTGTCAGGCCGGTCAGCGTCTAGTGTGGCATAGATACAGAAAGTTTCAATGCTTGTGCCTCAAAGTCGCGGCAAGGTAGACTGATGCCAGCTGCAAAAACACTCGGGAGGCAACGGTGGCTCCAGTCTGCCAGACTACATTTCGCATCCGTTACGCTGAGACGGACAACATGGGGGTGGTGCATCATGCGGTGTACCTCGTGTGGTTTGAAGAGGGCCGCAGCGCCTTCATCCGCGAGAGAGGTTGGAGTTACGCGGATATTGAAGACTCGGGCTATTTCCTGGTCGCGACGGAATTAAGAGCGCGCTACCTGAGAGCAACCAGATATGATCAACAGGTAACGGTAAAGACCTGGATCGAAGATGTTCAGAGTCGCACAATCACCTTTGGCTGCGACATACTCGACACCGGTTCAGGCG
>JAGWBC010000109.1 GCA_021296115.1 Anaerolineae bacterium
ACACATCTGGCGCGATGAGGTCTGACTGTCGGTGGCGATATCCATACGGACAGTGCCGGCAGCATAACATTACGCGTTCGCGGCGAGCCAAGGCAATGGGCGTGTTTAGCCTAAGAATTCCTTTCCACGGCCTCTGAGCGCCAGGGAAACTTGACATCGCTGTCCCAAACATTTACAATCTTTTGCAGTCGGCGGGTATAGCTCAGTTGGTAGAGTGCCTGCTTCCCAAGCAGAAGGTCACGGGTTCGAGTCCCGTTACCCGCTCAATTTAAGCAAGTCCAGCAAAGTCCGCCTCTAAGCGGGCTTTTTGTTTGCGCGCGGCATTGACTGATGCGCCTAGAGCAATATAGAATGGGCGAATTGCGTTTCAATAGGCAGCTTGTCTCGCGGGGATAACATGAGTTGGGGCAAGTGAAGGCCAAGGAGATCTGATTTATGGCAGAGTTTCAACTGGCTGCCGAGGTGCGTCAGCAACGGGGCAAGAAAAACCGTCAGGTGCGACGCGGCGGCTTTGTACCCGGCATTGTGTATGGTCCCTCAATTGACCCCATCGGCGTGCAGTTTCCCTATCGGGCGATTGAAGTCACCTTGATGAACGCCGGCGGGACAAACTTGATTGATATTGAAGTGAACGGCGAAACCTATCCCTCGCTGGCGCGCGAAGTGCAGCGCGATGTGGTGCGCGGCGACATTTTGCATGTGGATTTCCTGGCTGTGGACCAAACGCAGCGCATCAGCGTGGAAGTTCCCATCGAAATGGTAGGTCGCAGTCCGGTCGTGATCGCGCGCGAAGGCATCCTGATTACCGGCAGAAGCTCGCTTACGCTTGAGGTCTTCCCCAGCGATATCCGTGATCGCATTGTGATTGATCTGGATGAACTGACCGAGCTAGGCTCTGAAGTCTTGGTGCGGGATCTTACCTTCGGCGAGAGTGTCACCGTTCATAACGATCCCAACGAAATGCTGGCCAAGATTGTTCAGCCTGCGGCCGCTCGCGCTGAAGAAGAGCTGGATGAGGAAGAAGGCGAGCTTGAAGATGGGGAAGAGGGCGAAGAAGGCGGCGAAGAAGCAGCCGAGATTGATTAGGTTTCCGATTCTTCGCGTTCTTTCGCGCGCCACAAGTGAGGCCGCAATTTCCTGAATGAAACGACCGCCGGGCAGTGACTAGCTTTCCTCAGTCGCCCCGTTGCTGCTGAAAGCGCCGTTGTCCATATCGTCGCCGTCGCCCTCAGCAATCATGATGGCGATGCCGGCGACCTCGTCGTCTTCATGGATATCCATGAGTTTGACGCCTTGCGTATTCCGCCCGGTTTCGCGTATTTCCGCCAGCCGCGTACGCAGCACGATGCCCGACTTGGATATCAGCATGATTTCATCGTCGCTTCTGATGCAGCGGACAGCGATTACCGGGCCGGTGCGCCGGTTGCGCTTTAGCGTACGAATGCCGAGACCGTATCTGCCTTGCTCTCGGTATTCTGATACGGGCGTGCGCTTGCCGTAACCGTTCTGTGTCACGACCAGCACCTGCGAGCCATCATCGGAAACGACGTCCATTCCGACTATCTCATCGTCGCCGCGTAACGCCATGCCCATTACTCCCGTTGCTTGCCGCCCCATAGCGCGGACTTCTTCTTCATGAAAAAGTATGCTCTGCCCGTTGGCGGATGCCATCACGATTTGCTGGTCGCCATTGGTCCACTTAACCCAGCGAAGCGAATCGCCGTCCAGCACATTCATGGCGATCAAGCCGCTGTTACGAATTCTGCTGAATTCGCTTTGCTCGACTCGCTTGATCTTCCCTCGCCGCGTCGCCAGTACAAAATACCCCTTTTCCTGCGCTTCCTGTTCCTCCGATTGCGCCAGGACAGCCGTCACCATTTCGCCGCCTTCGAGCGGCAAAACGCTTTGAATCAAGGTCCCGCGCCGCTCTCGTGTCTTCTCCGGGATGTCGTAAGCCAGGCGGGAATAGACTCTGCCGCGGTCGCTGAAGAAAAGTATCGTGTCGTGGCTATAGGCGAAGAAGACGTCCAGCAGCGCGTCGTCGTCTTTGATCGACATGCCGCGCAAGCCTTTGCCGCCACGACGCTGCGACCGATAGTGACGCGTGCCTACACGCTTAATGTAGCCATTCTCGGTCAATGAGATGACGACATTCTCCTTGCGATACAGGTCGCCTTCGTCGAGATCCACATTGCCGTGAATGACACTCGATTTGCGGTCATCCCCATATTCAGCGGCGATCTCCGCTACATCTTCCCGGATGAGATCGAGGATCTTCTGCGGCGAGTTCAGCAGGTCCTCCAAATACTCAATGCGCGCCTGAACGATGTCGAATTCATCCTGCAGCTTCTGACGCTCCAGCGCGGCCAGCCGGCGCAACTGCATATCAAGGATGGCGTTCGCCTGGATTTCATCAAGCTCGAAGGTCGTGATTAGCTGCGCGCGCGCGCTGTCCACATCGGCGGCGTTGCGGATGAGTCGAATGACATCGTCTATGTTGGCCACCGCTTTGAGCAAGCCGCTCAGGACATGCGCCCGGGCTCGTTGGCGGCGGAGATCGTATTGCGAGCGCCGTACGATTACATCGTAGCGATGTTCAATATAGATCAGCAGGCAGCGCTTGAGGCTGAGCGTGCGCGGCTCTCCGTTCACCAGCGCCAGCATCTGAATGCTGTAGACACTCTGCAGCTGCGTGTACTTGTACAGTTGATTGAGTACCCGCTGAGGCTGAGCATGTTGCTTGAGTTCCACGACCAGCCGCATCCCCTGCCGGTCCGATTCGTCGCGCAAGTCGCGGATTGTTTCGATCCGGCCCTCGCGGACCAAGGCGACGATGCGTTCAATGGCGGCGGATTTGTTGACCTGGTAAGGAATCGACGTGAATACGATATTTATGTTATCGCCGCGGCCCTCTTCAAAGTCGGCTGAAGAACGAACGACTACGCGCCCTCTTCCAGTGGCATACGCTTCTCTCAGATCATCGCCGACAACGATCGTCGCGCCAGTAGGGAAGTCCGGACCTTTGACAAACTGCATTAAATCTTCGACCGACACGCTGTCGCTGTTCTCGTAGTTGTCGATCAAATGCGTTATCGCGCCGGCCAACTCGCGCAGATTGTGCGGCGGGATATTGGTCGCCATGCCCACCGCGATACCGCTGGCGCCGTTCAGCAGCAAATTCGGCAGCCGCGCGGGCAAAACAGTGGGCTCGTCCTGAGTGCCGTCGTAATTCTCGGCGAAATCCACCGTCTCCATGTTGATATCGATCAAGAGTTCGCTGGCGATATTGGCCATGCGCGCTTCGGTATAACGCATGGCGGCCGGTTTATCGCCGTCCTGGCTGCCAAAGTTGCCCTGGCCGTCCACCAGGGGATATCGCAGCGAGAAGTTCTGCGCCATGCGCGCCATGGCGTCATACACCGCTTGATCGCCGTGGGGATGATACTTGCCCAAAACCTCGCCGACCAAGCGAGCGCTCTTTTTATAGCCGGTGCCGGGCCGCAAACCCATGTCGTGCATGGCAAAGAGGATGCGCCGATGAACAGGTTTTAAGCCGTCGCGGGCGTCTGGCAGCGCGCGGGCTACAATTACGCTCATGGCGTAATTCAAATAACTGCCGCGCATTTCCTCATTGATGGTAATGGTGCGGATTTCGCCAGCGTTTTCTTCAGCTGATTGCGGGTCGAGTCTATCCATCGCAGGCTGCCAATCACAATCTTGACTGGCAAACTTCTCCTTTCGTCACGGCGTAATCTCAGCGCCGTTGTTCCGGCGATTCCCAAGCTGTCTCAAGCGAGATCAGGCAGGGATTCCCGACGCTTCTTACTCCGGCGAGTCGCGGCGGATTCTCCTGCCACTCCTACGCCGTACCCGCTGTTGCGCCCTCGCCATTATTCCCACTGATTCTAGCATAGTCGGCCTTGATTAGCCACTTGGAAGGGGTTGGCGTCAATGGCCTGGCAGGCCTGACGCTGTCATCTGGCGCATTCGTACAAGAGCCTGGGTTCCGGGAGCAAGCAAATGCCCCAAACTGGACCAAAGCGAAGAAATTGCGCCGATCTGCTTGCCACCGTGAACTCATGCGTATATAATGTTGCCAAATGTCGAAGGCTGGAAGTTATTAGTATTGGCTAAAAGTCTTTGCCATTACATCGTTGCATCGCTATCGAAAACTCAAAGTTTTTAGGAGGAACTCTTATGAACAGCGATGATATGAGGCGGGGCGTAATTCCGGGGGTAATCGCGGGTTACATCTTTTTGGCTTATGCAGGTCCGGGAATGCAAGAAATGGTCGGCTGCATGATTAGCGCGGATGCGTTTGTCGGCTTCATCTTGCATATCATCATCAGTATTGTCATCGGCGCCCTCTACACCGGCGTATTCATGCAGTATGTGGACTTGGGCAACCCCTTGGTCAACATTGTGGTCGGTGGCTTGATTTACGGGCTTATCTGGTGGATTTTGGGTGGCCTGATCATCATGCCGGCGATTGCGGGTGGCGATATGCTGCAGATTGATCTCAACAGCACCAGTCTGTTTGGGCATGTTATCTTCGGCCACGCGCTTGCCTTCCTGGTCGTCTTGCGTGACGCCGCGATGGGCATGGGCGCGGAGAAGTAGGCGCCTTACAACCCTTAGTGAACTGAAGTATATCAGGGGCCAGCACAGGAATCGCTGGCCCCTTTTTTGTTTCCACGGTTGCCTGTCTTGCAAACTGACTAGTATTCGCTCAACACTTGTCGATTGTTCGCCGGCAATTTGTTGCGGCCTGTGTCAACTCGAACGCTTCCAGACGCCGTTCACCATATTGAACAACAATACTTCCTCTTGCGCTTGGCTCACTCCGCCTGCTTCCGTGATGACTCGCAATTGTGGGATGCCGGCGTCACTACTCGAAATGCGCTGATCAATCACCTTGTAGGCTTGGGGCGGGGCGTTCTGATTAAATCGCGCGTATGCGGCGCGGCGGACGCCGTCGTCAGACGTGTCGTAGAGTCGCAGCCAGGCTTCCTCGGCGCGCGCGGCGATAAGCTCGGATTCAAGCTCAAGTCGCCATTCAATGAAGTCGCGCCAATCCAGGTCAGCCTGCGCGAGCGGGTCAGAAACCACGCCTTGCAAGACGGCCATGCTGTCGGTTGCGCTCAGGTTGGCCAGGAGCCGCGCGACCGCGTCGGCGCCATAATTCTCGGCCAGCGATCCCAGCAAGGTCTCGCTGTGGTCTATACGAATCAGCCAGGCGGCCAGCCAGTCTGTAGCCGCCTGACGCAGAAAGAGCGCGTCGTGCGGGTAGGCCGCTGCCTGGTAATTGCTGTGGGCCTTGACGATCCGCTCGGCAAGGAGTTGGCTGGTTCGCAGTTGATAGCCGCTGTCGAAGGGCGTGTCGGCGCGCGCAATATCAAGATACGGCGACAAGACTTCGAGGCGCAGATTTCGTTCGTCGCGCCAAACTGCCGCCGTATCGGAATCGAGCGTCACGTCCACGATCACAGCCGGCAGGTCGCTGCAATCAAAGACGATGCAAGCGCGGCGCATCCAGTCCTCCAGCGCCTGGCCCAGGTCGGTCGCAAATTGTTGGTCTACAGCGCGATAATTGATTTCAAGTCCAGCGCCCTGATATTGCAGATTTTCGCCCCAGAAAGAATGGTCGGGGGCCGTGCGCAGCCAGCCGGAATCAGTGCGTCGGTAGAACCATAGTCGACTGTAGGGCAGGTTGTTGACGTTCTCTTGCACTGCACAGCCAGAATGTCTCCGGTGAGCTCGATTGCTCCGGCGGCCTTTAAGTTGCTGTACTGCTGGAACATAGCGCGTTGCTGGCCGATCCAGCTTTCGTCGTTCGCTGCCTGTGACGCCAGCCAACTGTTGATATCGCCGATGCGGAGGGCGGCGACTTCCGCTTTGACGGTGTCCTGCAGAAGTTGCGCGAATTGGTTCTCAACATCGAGCAGACGCTGCCTGACGATAAAAACGCCGAGCGCGATCATGGCCAGCAGCAAGGCCAGCAACAGCAGTAAGCGCAGAACATTTCGCCTGCGCCGGCGCTTGGCCAGCGGATCTTCGCCGTCCGACCGGTCTATCTGTTGCGATTCGATATTCCACTCAAAGCGGATTTTGCTCATTCTGTGCTCCGCTGTCCGGTGAAGGCGGTGACATCGCCGGCGCTAACTTCGTGCAATCCGCCGTGGTGATCTTCGACCAGCAAGCTGCCCTCCGCCGTTACATCAAGCGCCCGACCGCGAATGCCTTCTGCTTCAACCGGGTGTCCCAGCATGTTGAGCCGGCGCCTCCAAGTGTCAAACACCTGGTCGGCGTCGATTCGCTGATACCAAAAGTCGACCCGCTCCAGCAGCGTTTTAATCAGTTCAGCGCGATCCAGCGGACGACCGGCGACATACTCCAGGCTTGCTGCCAATTCGCGCAGGTCAGTCTGGCTGAAATCATTACGCACATTAACGCCAATACCCAGCACAACGCCATCTAAATTGTCCTGCATCCAGACGGCCTCAACCAAGACTCCGCTGATCTTTCTGTCTTGTACTTGAATGTCGTTGGGCCACTTTATGCCTACGTCGTCGCAGCCGACCTGCGTCGCAAGCTCAAAAACGCATAATGCGCCGATCATGTTTACGCGCGCCAACAGCGCTGCCGGCGGCCGCAGTATGATGGAGAGCGCCAACGCCGCATTGGGAGGCGTGCGCCACAGGCGTCCGCTTCTGCCGCGCCCACTCGCCTGTTCGTCCGCGATGACTACGGCGCCATCGGGCGCGCCTTGCATAAGCCACGTTTTGGCGAGATCGTTGGTGCTCGTTACGCGCGGGAAGTAGCGGAATGGCTGCGCCAGTTTCTGCTGTAGAATGCCTTCCGAAAGCGTCATAATGCCTCTTGTATTTGCTGGATTCTGTACATTGTATCAGACCCGGCGTCGCCACTAGAATGGAAACCCGAGAATCGCGAATTGCGGCTGCAACCTTGCCTGTGAAGCATTTATGGACGCCCTGGCGCATGGAATATATCGGCGACAAGAGCAAAGCCGAGAATCAGACGTCGTGTATCTTCTGCCAGGCCGCGGCGCAGCCCGACAGCGACCTGACTACCAACGTGGTTGCTCGCTCCGCTTATACCTTTGCGATGCTCAACCGCTATCCCTACACTTATGGTCACACGATGATCATCCCCTATGCGCATGTCGCCTCAATGGAAGATATGCCTCAGGAAGCGCTCGCCGATCTTATGATGATGACCAAAGGCGTCATGCGCGCGCTTCGGGCCATTGCCGATCCGCATGGCTTCAATGTCGGGGCCAATATCGGCGAAGCGGCCGGCGCCGGCATCGCCTCGCATTTTCACTTGCACGTGGTTGCGCGCTGGCAGGGCGATGCCAACTTCATGGTGACAGTCGGCGGTACGCAAACGGTCGCTGATACGCTATCGAGCACTGCGCGGACGATGCGCGAAAATTGGGAGCGGCTGACATGAAAGCTGCCACCGGGCGCGCAGACTCGGGCGTCATAAATCCGAGTCAGCGGATGCCGCAGGCGTCGCTTCGAGTTGCGAATCGCCGTCTTGTACGTCGTCGCCCTCGGCGGTGGGCTCCGGCGTCGGCGTCAACGCCAGTACTTCGCTAGCCATTTCCCAGGGGATCGTGAAGGAATCCCGAATCACTTCCAGCTCTTCGTCTTCAAGTTCTGGTTCCGGCTCCAAAAGCGCGTCGGTTTCATCTTCGGGCACAGCGCTGGCATCCGCCTCATTCGCCTCATCAATGTCGTCCTCGCTCTGGCTCACCGTCACCTGGTATTCCGCTTTTGGATAGGATAGACCGTCGTTAACATACAGACCGACAATCACGCGATAGTCGATCATATTGAATTCGCTGGGGAAGCGGTGATAGGTCTTATAGGCTTCGCCCCAACGCCAGTATACGGTGGGCAGCCTCGGTGAGGCATCCGTTTGCGCGATGATGTTCTCGTCGTCGTCAAGCATGTGAGCGAATACAGTGTAATTCTCGCTCGGCGCTGATTCCGCTTTCCAATTCAAGATAATTTCATTCAATTCCAGATCAAGCTGGAACGACTCCAATAATATTGACTCGTCGAATTTTGGCTGGTCATCGCCGGGAATCTCGTTGGCCGCGCTTGAAACCGCTTGAGAGCGGGCGGCCACCACCGCGCCGATGTCAAGCAGCACCGGCTCGATCAGTTTGCCCTCGGAGTCGGTGGCGGGTATCCCGGCTGCGCTCGCGACATCTTCCCACTGAACCTTCAGGTCAAAGGGATAGCGGCCGTACGCGGCATTGCTGATGCTGATCACGTATTCATCGGGATAGATGGCGCCAGCCTGCCAACGTGATGTTCTCAATGAACCGGCGCCGGGAAAGGTGGTGTAGCGGCCTATTTCCTGCTGATTGTCATCGACCAGCTTTAAGAGGATGCTGTTGTCCGTCGGCGATGGCTGGGACACCTGCCAGTACAGTTTGAAGTGGACGCGGTCTCCGGTGCTGTAGCGTCTGTCGACGCGCTCATAAGCCACCAGCGTGACATCGCCGAACTCCGCGTAAATCGGCAGTGCATTCGCCGGTACATCCGGCACCGGCCGCGGCGCCGCGTATTGACCTGCGATGACGGTTAGCGGGGCGAAGAGCGCAACCGCGCCCAGGATTCGCAGTTGCCAGACCATGGTGTCATGCAGCAATTCTTTGGGCACGGCGTCGCCGGCGCGCACGAACTCCAGGTTCGGCGGACGCAATGAAAATACGATCCACCAGACGACTTCTACAAAGCCAACAGCCAGCAATGGGATCGCCACAGCGATCAGCGGAAACAACATTCGGCCTTCCACCGCGCGCGTGAGCGTACTCCAGAAGAGTATGCCCAATATCGCGAATACCAGGGCGCTCGATAGAGTAAGCAAGTGCGCCAACTCATAGCGCGCATAAGCGAAATCGCTGATGGCCAGCAGTTGAAGAATCAGGAAAATGAAACCGATGACGCTCAAAAAAGTCATTACGTCAAGCAAGACATAGAAGATGCTGGTGACCTGGATGTTGAGCGCGCCGAACAAGCCCCAAAACGACATGCGGAATTGCTGAAAGTCGGCAAAAACCTCAGCCAGATTGAAGGTCATTCCGCGGGGCCCGGCGATGTTCGCCATGGTGATAATGCCGAAGGGCTCGCCATAAATCTGAACGCTGCGGGCAAACCACCAGCCAGCGATTAGCATCCAGAGAAGCAAAATAAGGCTGAAGAAAATCAGCGCGCCGCGCCGGTCGTTCGTCTTGCGCTGGGCGAAAAACGCCGCGCCAACAAACATTGGCAGCACAGCGAACGCTGTCAGCTTGATCAGACACGATGTGGCGAAGAGCAGCGCAATGGCCAGGGAATATCGCAGCCGAAAGCCATCGCGCAAGGTGCGAAGCAATAGCAAGACCAAGGCGCCGTTGAGCAGCATCGCCAAGCTGTCATTGCTGACGGACGCGCTCACAAAGATAAACATCGGATTCAAGCCGGTTAGCGCCGCGGCAACGAAGGCTACAGTCGGGCGCTGCGGAGCAATCAGCTCGCCGACTTTGAAGACGAGTACGATAGTCGCCGCCCCCATGGCCAGGCCCAGCGCGCGTATGATCAGCACGGCCAGCCCGGCGCCGCGCAACATTGACAGCGTTCCGTCGTGAACGACCAGGTTCTTGTTGCCAAAGGACTCCGGCTGAAGCTTGTTGACATGCGGATTCAGCAAGCGATACTGGTCGGCGTCGTCGATGTCAATGGGCGAGGTAACAAGCGCCATCAAGACGTAATAAAGCGGTGGTTGGCTGCCGTGTTGCTGATATAACGTGTCCACACCATCAAATTGTTGGACCGGCAGACTCCCATATTCGCGAACATGTTGCACGAAACCAAAATGCCAGATTTCATCATTCGCTTCAAATACGGGTGTTGCGGCAAGGTATAGCGCGCCAAATACAAGATACAACAGCAAGATCCATTGCAGCGGGCTCAAAGGAATGTCTATGGAATCGACCCAACGCCACAGTGTTTTAGCCAGCGCGATCAAGCGTGCCAGACGGCGAAGCGCGTGGAATCTTAAGATTCGAAACGATTGGGTCAGCCGAGCGATTCTTGCTTGCATGATTCCGAAACGGTCCCGTAGCAGCGTAATAAGTAGAGATCGCGACATATACCGCGAGTATAATCCCGAATCGCCCAAAACGATACAGACCCGCGTTCTTCTGCCACCATATACGTTCTGCTGGCCCTGGTGTCGCGCCAGGATATAGACGCGAGGTCTGGCCTAAGCGCTGACGGATGCGAACATGTCTTTGGACCCTTCGACGTAATCGATGGATTGATGCCGGAAGTAAGTGTTGTACAACTCGGCATAGTGTCCGCCCATGCGCAAGAGTTGGTCATGATCGCCCGCTTCGATTATCTGGCCCTCCCGCAGCACAATAATGCGATCGGCGCTGCGAACCGTGCTCAGGCGGTGGGCGATGAGAATAGATGTGGAGCGCGCCAGGATCAATTCAATAGCGTCCTGAATTTGCGCTTCCGTGAATGGATCGATGCTGGCCGTGGCTTCGTCCAGGATGAAGATAGACGGCTTTTGGACCAGGACTCGCAACAGGCTGACCAATTGGCGCTGGCCCAGGCTGAGCCTGCCGCCGCGTTCGCCCACGTCCGTGTTCAAGCCTTCAGGCAAACTTTCCAGCCACTCGCCGTGCCCGATGCTCCCTGCGATCTCATTGATTTCACTCAAGGTCGCCGCTTGGTTGCCGTAGCGAATGTTGTCTAACACCGAG
The DNA here is from genome assembly GCA_021296115.1 of Anaerolineae bacterium. Classification (GTDB taxonomy): domain Bacteria; phylum Chloroflexota; class Anaerolineae; order Aggregatilineales; family Phototrophicaceae; genus UBA6055. Next base: position 10,790 of record JAGWBC010000109.1, read on the forward strand.
CCGCTAAACAGAAAGGGCTGCTGCGGCACGACGCCCAGGCTTGAGCGGTAGCTGTTCAGGTCGAGCGAGCGGATATCGCGGTCGTCTATCAGAATTCGGCCGCGCTGAAATTCGTAATAGCGGGTGATCAATTTGGCGATGGTGCTCTTGCCGGCGCCGGTATGGCCCACGAAGGCCACATTCTCGCCGGGCTGAATCTCCAGGCTGAAGTCGCGCAGCACTGCGTCGCCGCTGTCATACCGGAAATCGACATTTTCGAATTGGACTCTGCCCAGCAGCGGGTTTAGGGTCGCATTGTCGCTTTGGACGACATCGTTTTCCGCGTCGATCAAGGCGAATATTCGTTCCGCCGCGCTTAGGCCTTGCTGGAACTGGCTCCAAAAAGACGCCAGATTCATGAAAGGGAACCAGAAGCGGTCGACGCCCTGGATAAACAGGAACCAGGCGCCCGCGCTAATGGCGCCGCTTAATACCGAGTGCGCGCCGGACCAGATCACGATGGACAGGGCAATGGCGGACAGGACGCCCAGGGTAGGGAAGACCAATGACATGACAAATCCGCGGCGCAAGTTGATGACGTAGCTGAGCACGTTGACCGTGGAAAACTCGTTATAGATCATCGCTTCCTGGCGGAAGTTCTTGGCGATGCTGATGCCGGTGACGCTCTCCTGAATATTGTCGTTGACCACTGCCATAGCGCGCGCGCCCTGCCGGGTCACGATGCGCGCCAGATAGCGAAATATCAGCGAGGCGCAGACGACCAGCGGCATGGTCAAAAGCAGGACGACTGAAAGCTCAAGCGAGTAGCTCAACAGCGCTATGAACAAGACAATTACCGTGAGGAATTGCGATACCACTTCGCTTCCCAGCAGCATGACATCGCCGAATTCTTGCGTATCGCTGGTGACCCGGCTCATAACGGCGCCGGATTTGTGCCGGTCGTAAAAGGCCAGATCGCGTTCAATGGCCGCTTTGAAGGCGTGTTTGCGCATTTGCGCTACGATGCGCCCAATTACGACCACGGCAAAGCGCCGCCGGATGTAATTGCTGACGTACTCTGAAATGGCGACGAAAGCCAGCAGCAGCAGAAACAGATTCAGCCGATCGCCGGCAAGGACCAATTCATCCACCCCGGCGCTGATGAGCACGGGGCGCAGCGCCCGCACCGCCCCAACAACCAGAAATCCCGCCAGTGTCAAGATGACAGGCAGCCGGTAGCGGACGACATAGTCGGTAATGCGCTTCAGCAACTGAAGGTCTGAATACTGTCGATCGTATTTGTCGCTTTGCAGGCCGCCGAAAACCGCCGCCACAGTATTCCCCTTTCTTACGATTCCGAAGGCGCGTAGCGGTCGAATATGTGACGGTACGACTCGGAAGTCCGCAGCAGCTCTTCATGCGAGCCCTGCGCCACTATGCGCCCCCGCCGCAGCACAACAATATGATCAGCCCAGCGGATCTGCGAAAGCCGGTGAGTGATCAGCAGCGTCGTGCGCCCGCGCGCCGCGGACCAAATCGCCCGCTGAATTTTGTCTTCGGTCGCGCTGTCGATCGCACTGGTGCTATCGTCCAGAATCAATATCGGCGGATCGGTCTGGAAAGCGCGTGCCAGCGCCAGCCGCTGCCGTTGCCCGCCGCTGAGGGTCATGCCGCGCTGACCGATCACCGTATCGTAGCCAGCAGGAAAGGCCGAAATAAACTCGTGCGCTTGCGCCGCCTTGGCGGATTCGATGATGCCATCGCGATCGACCTCGTCGCGGCCGAAAGCGATATTCTCCGCCACACTCCGGCTGAAGAGAAATATGTCCTGTTCGATAATGCTGATCTGCGAGCGCAAAGCCTGCAAATTCCAGTCGCGCGCATCGACCCCGTCGACAAGCACGCGACCCTGGTCGACGTCATAGATGCGATTGACCAATTTGCTGAGCGTGCTCTTGCCGCAACCAGTCTGGCCTACGATAGCCACGGTTTGCCCGGGCTCGACGCAGAATGAGATTCCCTCCAGCACCGGCTCATCTGGGCTGTAGCCGAATGAGACATCTTCGAAGGCAATCTTCCCGCGAATGGTTCCGCTGTAACCAAGCGCGTTTTGATCAAGCGTGGTGATGGTGGTCATGACTTCAAGAATGCGCGCGGCGCTGGCGTAACCGGAAGCGATTCGCGCTGTCGAAAAGAGCGAGATGAATACAGGAAACTGAAAGAGGCTGATGAGGCCCAGGAATGCCACTACCTGCCCCTCGGCAATGGCGCCGGCCTGGAAGAGCGCAGCCGCGTGCCATAGCGCGCCGGTATAAGTGATTCCCAGCAGAAAGATCGAAAGATACCGCGCCTCGAACTCGCCTTGATCGATGAACCGGTCGCGGACGAGATCGGCCAAGCCATTGAATGTCCGGACTTCACTGCTTTCCTGCGCCGCGCCCTTGACCACCTCCAGGCCATCAAGCGACTCCGCCAGCCGGGCATTCATATCTCCAAAGTGGCGGCGCACGTCTTGCGCGATCGGATGCAGCCGCCTTATGAAATAGACCTGGACTATGATATGCGCGAGGATGAAAAACATCGGCATCACGATCAAGTCGGGATGAATGCCCGGCGCATAAAGGGCCGGCATGATGAGAAACATATTGGCGCCGGCGATCAAATTGACGCCCGGATTCATCATCAAGTTCATTTCGCGCACGTCGTTGGTTACGCGCGCCATGGTCTCGCCGACCGGCTGCCGATCGTGATAACTCATGCTCTTGGCCAACAGGCTGGAATAAAGCTCATCGCGGACGTCGCGCTCAAAGCGCTGGGCGAAGACTTCGGCCGAAAAGTTGCGTAAGAATTGCAGCAGCGAACGCAGCGACTGCGAGGCGATAACCAGCAATACGCTGTTTAGCACCAGCCCAAGGGTCTCGTCGTTTTTCAGCAGAATGGCGTCAAAGGCGCTGCCAACCGCTCCGGGAACAACCCCCGCGAGAAAGGCATTAAAAAAGGCGCCGACCATCAGCAACAGGGCGGCAATCGGGTGGCGCGCGACATGTGAAATGATAAATCGAATTGGGCTGCTGTGGTTAGTCCGGATAGGAGACGCAACGCTGAATTCGGCAGCCATCAATGTTCCTGCAGTTGGCGGAAGCGCAAAACGGGAGTGTAGCCGAAACTGAGAAATACCAGAATGGACGATTTCGTCCAGGTTGCGCCTGTCTGGCGTGTTTCGGCGATCACTCCACGGTGAATGTGAAGGGCAGTACGCCGATGTCATCGTCGCCCGCGACATCGACGCCGCTGACCGGGAGTCGCTTGATCTCGCCGCCGTCGCCATCGCGATAGTAGAGCAGCACCCAAAGGCGATAGTCGCCCGGCGGCGTTCCCAGCGGCAAGCGAATGGCGCGGTTGTCCCATAGTGGCGCGTTCGGCGTCCATTCGCTTGTCGGCGTGAATCCAGCTTGCGGGACGGTGTCCCAGCCTTGAGCGATCGGCCCGCCGGTATCGGCGGACGCGATGAAAGTCGCGACCGTGTAGCTGATATCCAGGCGAGCGCTTGACTGCCAACGCAGCGAAAACTCGACCGTCTCTCCTGCTTTGTACGGGTTGTCATTCCGCGCGACGAAGCTCAGCAGCTCAATGTCGTCGCCAAAGCGCAGATCGGTGGCGAATTCGCCGGCGTACAATGAGAGAGGGTTAAATGCTGGCGCCTTCGTGCTGTATTCGAGCAAACGCACGGTATCGTACGGTTGGGAAAGG
>JAGWBC010000301.1:0-807 GCA_021296115.1 Anaerolineae bacterium
TTTCACCACAAAGACACAGAAGTAATTCCAAGAACGTAATGAAAATGACTGCGCTTCGTATGATTTTGCCAAAATTATCGAAACGCTGTAGGGGCTAGCCATTGGCTCGCCCGTCGATGACAAGGCAAACATTTTCGGGCGACATGATATGTCGCCCCTACGGATTTCGACATGAATGCGATTGGAGGAACCATGAGCAGACGGAACATCTCATCGGGCACGGAATACGAAAAGATCGCCGGTTACTCGCGCGCGGTCAGGCTGGGAAATGTCGTCCACGTCTCGGGCACGACGGCGACCGAAGGCGCGGACAAGATCGTCGGCGTCGGCGACAGCGGCGCGCAGACCTACTTCATCATCCGCAAGATTGAGCGCGCCTTAAATGAAGCGGGCGCCTCGCTGAACGATGTCGTGCGCACGCGCATCTACCTGGCGCCGGATGCCGATTGGGAAGCGGTCGCGCGCGTCCACGGCAAATACTTCGGCCAGATCCGCCCGGCCAATACGCTACTCTACATCCACGCCCTGGTCGGCGAGGATTACCTGGTCGAGATGGAAGCGGAGGCGATTATCTCGGCCGGGGCCTGAGGCAGGACAGCGCGCACTGATGATTCGGGAGAATTAACCACAGAAGCAAACAAGGCGTTCCAACTAAATGATGCGAATTTCGCGCAACATTCCATCCACAGCAGAGAGTCACCCCTCCCTGATGATTCGGACGCTCGCCATAGAGATGGCGAGAAGGGCCGGGGGTGGGGTAGAAAAACCTTGAAATTCAGCCTGCGATTCAACAACGACCTGCCGCTG
>JAGWBC010000301.1:1002-2517 GCA_021296115.1 Anaerolineae bacterium
TTCAACCTGGGCATTTCCAGCGGCGCCGAGGATTTCATCAGCAACTGGTTAGGCATGGACTTCGACTTTCCGCGCACACGGGTGGTGGAGACGGTCGCCGCTATCAACAAGCTCACATTGAATCAGAATGCGGCCATGGACGGGGCCGTGCTGAGCTGGAGCGAAGAAGCCTGGCTGCGCTTCGAATCGAGGCGGCGCGTGCCGATTTACCTGGGCGCTATGAGCCCGCTGATGCTGGAAGAGATTGGCGCGATCGCCGATGGCGGGCTGCCCCTGCTCTTCCCGCCCGAGCATTACGCTACGGTGCTGCCGCATATCAAGCGCGGGCTGGCGCGGGCCGGGCGCTCGCTTGACGACATCGACCTGGCGGCCTGCATCTGGTGCTCGGTCTCGGCTGATCAGACGGCGGCCGAAGCCATGCTGGCGGACAAGATCGCCTACTACGGCCATGCCATGAGCCCGCTGATCCTGCGCCAGTTGGGCCTGGAGCGCGCTGATTTCGAGCCGATCCGCCGCGCCTGGCATGTTGAGCGCGATCTGGCGGCGGCGCGGAAGCTGGTGACGCCGCGCATGATGCGCATCGGCATCGCCGGCACGACCGACGCGCTGAATGACCGGCTGGAGCGCCTGGTCGACCTGGGTCTGCGGCATCTCAGCTTTGGTCCGCCGCTCGGCCCGGACATTGCCGCCGCCATTCAAGCCATCGGCACTGATGTGATCCCACGATTTTCGCAACGCTGACTTGTCAGCGCTCACAAGTTCATTACACTACTAACCAGCTACGATTACCCTGCGGCAGGCGCATCCCGGCGCTAGAATGCTGTATGATAGCGGGCGGCGGCGAAAGGTGTGCTGAATGCCCCGGAATCTTCATATCAGTCTGCTCCTCTTATGGCTCCTGGCGGCTCCCGCGCTGGCGCAGGCGCCTTGCACGCGCGCCGAATTCCTGACTATTTTCAAGCAGACGGCGGATTTACAGCTGCTACTCGACGCGAGCCTGGGCACAGTCGAGGACTTGCTCAGCTTCAGCGAGAACGCAATCGCCGCACAGGCCGCGTCTCTGCTGAACTGCGCCGACGCGCTGGAATATCAGCTGATGACCATCGAAGTCACCGGCGACTTCATCGGGCGGCAGGCGCTCGATCTCGCCAACGTTCCTCAAGGCGACAATCCCTATCGGCTGCGATTTGCCGGCGCGCAGGAACGGCTCGAAGCATCGCTGTCGGCCATGCTGGGCCGAGATCGCAACGACGCGCCAGCGGCAGACGAACGCAGCCTGCCGGATTGCAGCGCCGACGAAATATCTGAACTCGACGAGCTTGTCGCCGAGCTATTGACGCTGCTCGATAGCAGCGACGCCAGCGACGACCTGGCTTATGCCCTGCTGGCGATAGACGCGCGCCTGCTATGGCGTGACGAAGCGCTGCAAGGACGCCCGGGCTGCGCCGAATGGCTCGAGCTGCTGCCCACGCTCAGCGCAGCCGCAACTGACTCCGCGGCGGGTTACGCTATCGG
>JAGWBC010000301.1:2560-3291 GCA_021296115.1 Anaerolineae bacterium
TGGCTGTCGCCGGGCGGGGCAGCGCACTCCGTTCCCAGCGGCGCGACCATCGCGTCCAGCGGCTTGCCCGCCTGCAGCCCGGACGAGCTCGGGCAGGCTTATGACAATCTCAAGTCGCATTACGCCAGCATGCTCACAACCGCTGGCCAGATCAGCGCTATCAGCGACCTGCAGCAATACAGCGAAGCCTACCTGCAATTCCGCGCGGAGCAGCTTGCGAAATTGCCGCTTTGCGCCGAAGCATTCTCGGTCGGCTGGGAGGCGCGCCAGCTGCTTGGCGGCCTGGCCATTTGGGCGGCGCTCGACTTGATCAATCCGGCTAGCGAGCAGAATCCCCGGCTCGAGGACGACAGCGCGCGGGTCGCAGATTTAATCGACGGCTTAGCCAGCAGGCTAGCAGGTATCAACGGGCTGTCCACTAGGGCGCCGGAAGCGAGCCTGCTTTCTTGCACCAGACTCGAAATCTTGTTCCTCAGCAATTATCTGCTGCTGGAATTTGACAAATTCGGCCAGGCGGCGCTCTCGCTGCAAAGGCCTGCCGGTCTGTCAGAGCTTATCGAAAGCTCGTATGAGTTGCGCCAACTTCTCTGGCTGGAACTGCCGCGCTGCGCCGAGGCGCTGGAAGCTGGCTTGGTCATGCGCCGAATCGCCGCTGATCTGGTCGCCTTGATCGGACTGGAAGCAGCCGGTATCCCCGCTGTTGACATCCCCTACTTGCACGGCGTCGCCGC
>JAGWBC010000110.1:0-9655 GCA_021296115.1 Anaerolineae bacterium
TCCGATTGCTTCGGCAAGACTACTGGAATCTTAACGTATCAGATACTAGCACGGCAAGTTCTGCCAAATGCGGTCTATTAGCGACCGGGCGCGCGTGACTTGTCTTGGCGAAAAGCGGCAGATCCACTTCGACTACTGCAATTGGTAAAAGCTTGTGGCGTTACCGCCCATGATTTTGGCTTGCTCATCCGCCGAAAGCGCACTGATATAGGTCTCGACGATGCCGACCACTTGACTATAACTGCCGGAGAGAGCGCAGACGGGCCAGTCGCTGCCGAACATCAGGCGATCAATGCCGAAGCAGTCGAAGACGACATCGAGATAGGGTACGTAATCAGCCTGCGTCCAGCCGCCCCAAGCCGCCTCGGTGACCATGCCCGAGACTTTGCACCACACGTTGTCGAATGCCGCCAGCTTGCGTATATCGCGCTCCCAGGGTTCCAGCAGGCCGTCTTTGATGAAAGGTTTGGCGATGTGGTCGAGCACAAAGGGCTGTTCGGGAAAGCGCTGGACCACATCAATGGCGATGGGCAGATGCCGCGGGAAAAGCAGCAAATCATAACGCAAGTCGCAGGCTTTGAGTTTGGCCAGGCCGCGCAAGAAATTGCCGCCCAGCATGAAGCGGTCGTCGGCTTCATCATGCACGATATGCCGTACGCCGACCATGCGCGGATACGGCGCGAGTCGCTCCAATTGCGCTTCCACGTCATCCGCGCGCATATCAACCCAGCCCACGACGCCGCGGATGAAGTCATACTGATCGGCCAGGTCGAGCAGAAAGTCCGTCTCGCGCAAGTTCTGCCGCGCTTGCACAGCAACGGCGCCGTCAATGCCGGTCGCCTGCATCAGCGGCTCGAGGTCAGGCGGCATGTAATCCACCTTTAGCGGCTCGCGAGACGCATCAATCCAGGGATACTCATCGCTGTTGTAGCGCCAGAAATGCTGATGCGAATCAATACGCAGCGTCATTCCTCACTCCCCACCCTTGCGTAATTTGGCGCGATTTTACCCCAACCGCTCACAAGCTGGTATTTCGCGTGATTTTGAAGGCATAGGCGTGTTCGCCGGGTCGGTGATCGGGGCGCTCAATCTTGATGCCGTCCGCCGTCATTTCCCACTTCAGCTCGCCGTCGACGCCCAGCAGCTCCACCGAACGCACTTCGCCCGGATAAAGCGCGTGGGTCGATTCAATGACGAACTCCTTCTCGGGCCAGCCCAAAGCAATGGCGTACAGGATATTCTCGCGGACTGTGAAGCGGATGTCCTGCGCGCAAAATTCCAGCTTCTCCTTGGTATCGCTGAAAGCACCGACATGCGTCATCTGCGTGGGACCTTCGCCGTAGATATTCCAGGGCACGGTATCGTAGATCGCCTCGCCGTTGACGCGCAGCCACTCGCCCATGCCCTCCAGAATGGCTTTGGATTCGTCCGGAATCGTGCCGTCCGGCTTTGGACCGACATTGAGCAGCATAAAGCCGTTCTTGCTGACGTTGTCAGCCAGGTAATGCACCATTTCGCTGACGGTCTTGTATTCGGTTTCTTTGATATAACCCCAACCCTGCCCGTCATCGACAGTCGTATCGGTGATCCACTCGTAGTGGGTCAGCTCGGCGGTTTTGCCTAGCTCAAAGTCCAGCAAGGCGGCGCCCGGCGGGATGTCGTGCCATTTGTAGGTGGCCACCACCTCGCGGCCCCACTCGGCTTCCTTGTTGTAGTAGTAGGCGAGGAAATCCTGCTTGACCTGATCATGCACGAAGCGCAGGCCGAAATCGAACCAGATATAGTCCGGCTCATAGCGCTCGACCACCTCGACCAGCCGGTTTTTCCAGCGCTCGAGGAAGGCTCGGCTGGGTTTGTCCTGCGCGCGCCACTCGCCGTGGTCGTGGCCCTTGCCCTGGGCTTCGTAGGCGAAATCCAGATTGTGCGGCTCGCCGTAGAGGCCGGCATAACGGGGATCGGCGGTATCATACTCCGGCTTCCAGTGGGGGAAGAACCACCAGTTTTCGGCGTGGTGCATGGCCACCATATAGCGCATGCCCTGCGCGCGGATGGCCCGCTCCAGTTCGCCGACAACATCGCGCTTGGGGCCCATCTTGCCGGCGCACCATTCGGTATCGCTGGCGTCCCACATCGGGAAGCCATCATGGTGCTCGGCGACCGGACCGGCGAATTTGGCGCCCGCCCGCTTGAAGAGCTCGGCCCATTCATCGGGATCGAAATGTTCCGCGGTGAACATGGGGATGAAGTCTTTGTAGCCGAATTGCGACGGATGACCGTAAGTCTTGCAGTGGTATTCGTATTGTGGTGTGCCCTCGCGGTACATATTGTAGGGATACCAGGTGACATTGGGGCCGGTAGCCGGCACGCAGTAAATGCCCCAATGCGTGTAAATGCCAAACTTCGCCCGGCGCATCCACTCAGCGGTCGGGTGTGTTTTCAGCGAAGCCCAATTTGCTTCATATCGCTTGGTCATTAAATTCTCCATTCGTGAAGTGGCCAAATATTGGTTCGCAAGCACGGCGCCATTCGTTCGCCAGCCGAGTCTATGAGCGCGAGCCAGACGGGCGCTGAATCGACTTGCTAAGCCGAATCACGCACGATCAGCTTGCAGTTGAAAAGCGCTGAGGTATTATCCGCGCCGTCCTCGTTCAAAGCCTTCAGCACTTTGTGCGCTGCCGTCTCGCCGATGGCATAGGTAGGCTGCCGCAAGACGGTTAAGGGCGGCTTGGAGACCTGCGCCCAGGGATGATCGTCAAAGCCGACGATTGCGACATCGCCGGGGCAGGACAGACCCATTTCCTGCGTCCCCATCAGCGCGCCCAGGCTGAGCAAGTTGTTGCAGATGAATACCGCTCGCGGCCGCTGCGGCTGCTTCATCATTAGTTGCATGGCGCGTTTGCCGTCCTCGATGGATAGCGGGCTGTCGATGCGCCATTCTTCCCGCAGCGGTATGTTGGCGGCGGCCAAGGCGTCTTCATAGCCGGCCAGGCGGTCTCTCATGGTCGACAAGCGTTGGAAGCCGGCCAGAATGCCGATATCAGAATAACCGCGCTCAATCAGGTGGCGCGTGCCAAGAAAGGCGCTGTGCCGGTTGTCGACGCCGACGTAGGGCGAAACAGCCTCGTCGAAGGTGCGGTCCAGCATTACGATGGGGATGTTGAGTTTGGCGGCTTGGTTCAGCACATCCCAATTCTGGCTGGTGGCCGCGGCGATGATGCCGTCCACCCCCTGCCGCAGCAAGATGTCGATATAATACTCTTCGCGCTCCAGCACTTCGTTGGTGTTGCAGAGCATCAGGCTGTAGCCGTTGGCGATCAGCACATCCTCAATGCCCCGCATGATTTCGGCAAAGAAAGTATTGGTGACATCGGAAACGATCAGCCCGATGATGCGCGTCCGCTGCGTCGTCAGGCTGCGCGCCGCCGTATTGGGGCGATATCCGAGCGAGCGAATGGCCTCGCGCACACGCTCCTTGGTGGCCTCTTCAACAAAACGCGTGTCGTTGATGACGTGCGAAACCGTGGCGTTGGAGACGCCGGCTCGCTCCGCGACATCGCGCATGGTGACCCGTTTCATACTTGCCCAGCCTTTATTATGTAACCTGTTACGCAACCGATTATGCGAAGTCTAGTGCATCGTAAGTGAATCGTCAAATATGTCAGACTGCCGCTTGCGTCCGGATGGCGGCCAAGAGGTCCGAATACGGGCGACCGGGCTCCGCGATTCCGCCCTTTTCGAGCTTGTTGCGGCGCCATATCGCCTATGTTATAGTCCTAGCCGTCGTCAGGAAACCGATTGCGCGGAAAGATTGGCAATCAGAGGAAAGCGGATGAAACGCGTTGCTGTACAAGGCAAGGAGAAGGCGGGGGTGGAATCCGCTGCTAATCCTGCCGCGAAGGACAATTGGGCGGTCATCAAGGTGCGTGTCGCGCCGATGTGCACCGAATACAAAGCCTTTGCCGCCGGCAGCAGTCATGGCATGTACGGACACGAGGCGGCCGGCGAAGTCGTCGAGGTGGCGCAGCCGGGCCGCGTGAAAGTCGGCGATCGCGTCGTCGCCATGCCGATGAACGCCTGCGGCAAGTGCGCGCTCTGCCTGGATGGCGACTACATTCACTGTACCGACGGCTTCGATTTCGCCGCGGAGCATGGGAGCCGGGATGGACTCGGCACGATGGCCCAATACCTGCTCAAGCAAGACTGGATGCTGCTGCCGATCCCCGATGGCATGACTTACGACCATGCCTCGATGGCCTGCTGCGGCTTGGGACCCACATTTGGCGCCATGCAGACGATGCTGGTGGATCGCCATGACACCGTGCTCATCACCGGATTGGGCCCGGTCGGTTTGGGCGGCGTGATTAACGCCAGGTATCGCGGCGCGCGCGTCATCGCTGTAGATTCCGTAGCTTACCGCGCCGACCTGGCCCGGGAGCTGGGCGCTGACGCCGTGGTCAATCCGCTTGACCCCGACGCTCTGCAGCAGATCCTCGACCTCACACCGGCCGAGCGCGGCGTTGACAAAGCCGTGGATTGCTCAGGCGTGGTGGCGGCGCACCGGCTATGCATTGACGCGGCGCGGCGCAAGGGTCGGGTGGCATTCGTCGGCGAATGCAGCAACGATACGCCGGTTCAAATCAGCCGGGACATGATTCGCAAGGGACTGACGCTGGTGGGCAGCTGGCACTTTAACCTGGCGGATAGTCCGCGCATCATGTCCATGATCGGCGAAGTCGGCGGGCAACTGGACAAGTTGATCACGCACCGTTTCCCGCTGGACGCTATCCAGACGGCCTGGGAAACGCAATTATCCGGTCAATGCGGCAAAGTAATCTTGCAGCCTTGGGAGGGCGCAAATGTATAAATCAGTCATCATCGGCGTCGGCGGCGGACGAGCGCACGGGCACGCCGATGCTTACGAATACGTCAAGAAAGGCCGAGTCGTGGCTGTCTGTGACTTGAGACAGGATCCGCTGGACGAGTTTGGCGACAAGTTTGACCTTAGCCGGCGCTACACAGATTATCGCGAGATGTTCGAAAAGGAAAAGCCGGAGCTGGTGCAGGTCAGCACGCCGCCCAACGTCCGGCTGGAAGTGCTGGAAGCGGCCGAAGCGGCGGGTGTGCCGGCGGCGGTCGTGGAGAAACCGCTGGCGATCCAAGGCGAGGATTATGTGGCGCTGCGCGACTTCGCAGCGGGCAAGCCCAAAATAAAAGTCGCCATCAATCATCAGCTGCAGTTTCATCCGCGGCGGCAGCAACTGCAGCAGTTGGTGGCCGACGGGGCCATTGGCGATCTGCGCTTTGTCGAAGCCAGCTCGGGCATGAACCTGGCCTACCAGGGAACGCACTCATTGCAGGCGATCGGCGCTTTTAACCCGGCCCAGCCCACTACGGTCTTCGGCCAGGTCTCCGGCGCGCAGGGTTTGCAGCCCAATATCAAAGAGCATTACGCGCCTGACCAGAGCCTGGCGGCGGTCGAATACGACAACGGTGTGCAGGCGACGCTGCGCTGTGGCGAAAACGCGCCGCGTGTGCCGCGAGGCGACGCCATCTACCAGCACAAGCGCATCGCCGTCTACGGCATGAAGGGTTATATCCACTGGACGATGTGGGGCTGGGAAACATTCATCAACAACGTCTATGACAGCGGCGAGCATGAATACCCTGACGAAGATGTCCTGGGTCAAGCGGCACTGTGCGACGCCATGTTCGATTGGCTGGAAGACGACCAGAATGTACATCCGCTCAACCTGGACGCGGCGCTGGTCGATTTCAACGTTATTCTGGCGCTCTACGCCAGCTCGCTGAATCACCAAGTCATCAAGCTGCCCTATGAACCGGAGCCAGGCCTGGTACCCAAGCTGAGACAGGCGCTGGCTTAGGCGCCGATGATGGACAAAAGCGATATTCTCATCGCCATGCGCCCGGCGCTCTTTGACCAGCTCTTCGCTGAAGAACAGCAGATTCGGCTGCGAAAAATGGGCGCGCTGACGATGCAGCCGGGCCATGACAACCTTGACGAAGCGCAGTTGATACAGCTCATCGGCGGTCGCGAAATCGTCATCACCAGCTGGGGCACGCCTCAGTTTTCGCCTGCTGTCCTGGCCGCCGCGGAAAGCTTAAAGCTGATCGCGCACTCGGCCGGCTCGATCAAGCGCTTGCTGCCGCCGCCGGTCTTCGCCGATGGCCGGCGTGTGACGCATGCCGCCGAAGCCATGGCGATTCCCGTTGCCGAGACCACGGTGCTGCTGATTCTGCTGTGCTTGCGGCGCTTCCACCAAATCGACCGCGCCTTCAAAGACTCAGGTTGGGCGGCGGCAAAGGCACTGGGCCCGAGCCGGGAACTCGAGGGCGCGCGCATCGGCATCATCGGCGCCGGCCATACCGGACGCCGGGTGATAACAAAGCTGAGGGCGCTGGACGCCCATGTGTGGCTTTACGATCCCTACGTCAGCGAACGGCAGGCAACGGACATGGGTGTACGAAAAGTGGCCTTGGAGACCTTGCTGCGCGAGTGCCCGCTGGTGAGCCTGCAGGCGCCATCCACGCCGGAGACGTACCGCATGTTGGGCGCCGAGCAATTCAGTTGGCTGCAAGACGGCGCTTTTTTTATCAACACGGCGCGCACGCATCCCATCGACGAAGCGGCGCTGCTGGCAGAGCTTCAATCGGGGCGCATCAGCGCGGCGCTGGACGTCTTCGAACAAGAGCCGCTGCCGGACGACAGCCCCTTCCGGCAGCTGGAAAACGTCATCATCTCGCCGCACATGGCCGCCGTCACCGACCAAGCCTACAAGCGGCAGGGGCAAATCACCACCGATGAAGTGGCGAACTTCCTGAGCGAGGGAAAATTGCGTTACGAAGTCACGCGCGACATGCTGGACAAGATGGCCTAGACTGGGCGGAGGGACAAATGGGCGCACTGGATAAGAAGACGATTATCGTGACCGGCGCCAGCAGCGGCTTCGGCGAAGCGATCGCCATCGCCTGCTGCGGGGAGGGCGCCAATGTCAGCCTGGTGGCGCGGCGGCGCGATTTGCTGGAATCTGTAGCTGCGAAGGCCCGCGCGCAGGGCGGCCAAGCGCTGGTCTGCCCGGCCGATGTCAGCGATGACGAGCAGATTCATGCAGTTGTGGAGCAGACACGCGCGGCCTTTGGTCCGATTGACGTGCTGGTCAACAACGCCGGCTACAATGTCACCGAGCGCTCAATCGCCGATACTTCAGCTGAGCAGTGGCGCGACTTGCTGGCGGTGAATCTCACCAGCGCCTTCATCTTCACCAAAGCGGTCTTGCCGGAGATGAAAGCGCGCGGCGACGGCCTGATTATCAACCTGGCCTCGCGCGCCGCCATGTACCCCAGCCTGCTGGCCGGCGTCGGCTACAGCACATCGAAGATAGGCATGGAAGCCCTGAATATCGTCACCAACGAGGAAGGCAACCCGCAAGGCGTACGCGCCTGCCTCTTCAATCCGGGCGCGGGCAATACCCCGATTATGGAGCGGAGGCCTATTGTTCCCAGCGCGGAGCAGAAAGCGCGCATGATCCAGTCCGAGGACATCGCGGCTGCCGTGGTTTTCCTGGCCAGCCTGCCGCCCCGCGTCCACATCGACCTGCTGTCGATGATGCCGACCAAGAGTTGACGCGAGCGCAATATGAATCCACTGGCCGTTTTCGCCAAGCCCTGGAAATCGCTGCCGCTGCCGCAACTGGCGGCGCATATACAAGCCTTGGGTTTCGACTGGATCGAACTGCCGGTGCGCGCCGGCTTTCCTGTCGAGCCCGACAAGATCGAACGCGACCTGCCGGCGGCGGTTAAGCTGCTGGCCGAGCACGGCATCCGCGTACTGAACATTACCGCCGATGTGCCGCTGGATGACGAGCGATTGTACAGTGCCTGCGCCGAGGCCGGCATCGCCATGAATCGGGTCATGTTCCGGCAGCGAGAGCTGGATTACTGGGCGGCCGAGGCCAAAGCCCGCCGGAAACTGGATGCCGCACTGCCCTTCTGCGAGCGCTACGGCCTGCAAATCGGCGTGCAGAATCACTCGGGCCGTTTTGTGCCGGTCAACGAGATGGGCGTGTTTCAGCTGCTAAAGGATTACGACCGGCGCCATGTCGCGGCCGTCTGGGACCCGGCGCATAACGCATTGGAAGGTATAGACAGCGAGGCCGCGCTGGATATCGTCGCGCCCTATCTCTGCGTGGTCAATCTGAAGAATGGCTACTGGCGGCGGACTAGCGGGCCGGAAGCCGAGGTCGCCGAGTGGCGGGTCTACTGGACCTCTGGCGCGCAGGGCCGGGCCTCCTGGTCTAGGGTGATTGCCAAGCTGGGAGCCATCGACTACCGGGGACCAATCTGCTTCTCGGCCGAGTACACGGATGAAGACCGGGTGGACGCACTGATTGTGAAAGATCTGGCTTTCGCGCGGAGCCTGCTGACTTAGACTCAGCCTTTGATGCCGGAAGTGGCGATGCTTTCGATGAAAGCCCGCTGCAGAGCCAGGTAGAAGATCAGCACCGGAATCGTCACAATCGACAAATACGCCATAATTTCGCCCCAGGCTGTATCCAATTGGAAGAAATACTGCAGCCCGACCATGATGGGGCGGAGTTCTTCGCTGCGGATGGTCATCAGGGGCCAGAGGTAGGCATTCCACATCCCAAGAAATTTGAGGATGGCCACAGTGGCCACGATGGGCCCGGCAATGGGCATGATGATGCGGGCATAGACCTGTAAAATGCTGGCGCCGTCAATGCGGGCGGCTTCTACAAGTTCGTCAGGCAGATCGCGGAAGTATTGATAGAAGAGGAAGATGCCCACACATGATAAGAATTGAGCCAGCCAATCTCCAATCCATTCGGTCCCAACCAGGGCAGATTGTTGGCGATCAGCAGCATGGGGATGGCGACGACTTCAAAGGGCACGATGAAGGTGGCGATGATCAGCGAAAGCACGATGGCTTTGCCGCGCCACTTTAGAAAGGCGAAGGAGAACGCCGCCAGCGAATTGAGCAGCAGGCTGGCGGCCACGGAGACCACGGTGGTGAATACTGAATTAAAGGCGAATTGCGCCATCGGGACGCGCCTGAAGGCGTCGGCGTAGTTATCCAGCGAAATATAGCCGACGGGCAAGAAGGCGCGCATCGATGCTGAATCGCGCAGGAGCTGCATATCGGGCTTGAGCGACGACATCACCATGAAGAGGATGGGAAAGATGAAGATGGCCGAGATCAGAATCAGCAGCGCGTATCGCAAGCCGATGATCATTTTTTCGCGCGTTTCGAAGCTCAGCGTATCCATGGCTAGCTCCTCTCGCGCGTCAGATAGCGCTGCGCCATGGCGATAGTGAAGACGATAACGAAGAGAATGACGGAGATAGCGGCGCCTTCGGCGATGTCTTGTTTGTCAAAGCCGCGCTGCACGGCTTGATAGACGACCGACTGGGTGGCGTCCAGAGGTCCGCCGCGGGTCATGACATCGACCTGGACAAAGAGCCCCATGGCCTGGATCGTGATGACAATCAGCACCAGCACAGCGGTATTGCGCAAGCCGGGCCAGGTGACATAACGGAACTTCTGCCAGGCGCCGGCGCCGTCGAGCCCGGCGGCTTCATAGAGACTGGCTGGTATCGTCTGCAAGCCGGCCAGCCAGAT
>JAGWBC010000110.1:9695-10850 GCA_021296115.1 Anaerolineae bacterium
TAGGGGTTGCCCAGCCAATCGACCGGCTCAAAATTGCCGAAGCTCAGCATGGCTAAGATGTTGTTGAGCAGGCCGTTGTTGCCATCGTAGATGAAGCGCCAGAGCAGGGAGACGACCACCATTGAAACCACCACGGGCGCGAAATAGATGGAGCGGAACACGTTGATGAAGGGCAGGGCTTGGTTGAGCAGGAGCGCCAGCAGCAGCGCCAGGCCGCCTTGCAGGGGCGCGATGACGGCGGCGAATATCAGCGTATTGATCAAGGCGCGCAGGAAGACGACATCGCCGACGAGTATCACGGTGCGGTTGTCGCCGGATTGCCAGGAGGTGAACTCGCGCAGACCGTCAAGCTCGGGATAGTCGGGATTATCGCGTGTGAATTCGCGCAAGCGCGGGTAGCTCAACTCGCCGTCGTCGTAGACCAAGGCGCCGCTGTCGTCGCGATGGCGCTCGAAGTTGCGCAAGCCGACCCATTCGGCCGGGTTGGGCGAGATGAGCCGTTGATTAGTGAAAGAAATGACGAATGCCATCAAGAAGGGGATAACAAGAAATACGATCAGGACAAGCAGCGCCGGAAAAGCCAGCAGCCAGCCCATGAGGGCGTCGTTGCGTTGATAGAGCGGCGCGTCGCGCGGCAGCAGCAAGCGGACCCATAGTGGCGCGTTCTTGCGGGCTTCGGCTGCAGTAATCATCAGATAGTCCGGGATTACTAGCTTGGGTCGGGAGCGGACTGAAAAAGACGGCGGAGATAGTATGCTTTTTGGAGGCGCGAGCGGGATGATTCGCCGTACTTTGATAGCGATGCGGGCGACCCGTCAGAGCCGCCCACGTGGTTGGAAATCGATACGGCTGGCTTACATTTCGAAGCCGTAACCGCCGTTGTCTTCGATGTCCAGCTCGATTTCGTCGACAGCGGCATCCAGGGTATCCTGAACGTCGGCGCCATTGGCGATATCAGCCAGCGCTTTTTCGAAGATCAGGGCCATGGTCGCGTAGCCGGGCGTTACCGGGCGAACCAGCGCCTGCGCTTCACTCAGCCCGAAGTATACCTCGAGCGGACCGCCCTCATTGTAGCCCTTGCTCATCATGGCCGCGTTGGCAGTCGCCGGGATCAAGCCGATGCCGTCGCTGAATGCCGCCAGGTATTCGTCTTGA
>JAGWBC010000111.1:0-444 GCA_021296115.1 Anaerolineae bacterium
AGCTGTTAAACATTTGGCAGAAATTCGCCGGGCGTCATCTGTTTTCGGAGGGTCTTCTTTCCATCTTTTGCGGCATCCACTCAATTGCCGGGGCTTGCCGGCTGGCTTCAATCTCGGGCAACAGAGACATAGCGACAGTCGCCGCGATCTTGACGGCCTTTGTCGCCTATCTGATATTTTATGCGCAGTTGGTGCGGATGTACTCACTGCTCTCGCTGCTGGTCGCCATAGTCGCCTGGGCCTACTGGAAAGCGATCTCAACTGCAAAAGCTCCGTCTGCCTGGGGCTGGGCATTACTTGTCGTTTCGTCAGCTGCCCTGATTTACGTCCACTACTACGGCATTATAGTCTTGGCTGCAATAGGCCTGTATCACATGCTCTTCGCGGCGAAGGACAAGCGCTGGTTGCAGGTTTGCGCGGCGATGATTGTGGCGGGCCTCGCAT
>JAGWBC010000111.1:601-9384 GCA_021296115.1 Anaerolineae bacterium
CCCAGCGGTATCTGCGCTTCCTCGCCATTACCATTCTACTGATGAAAATCGTTCTCAACTAATTCACGCCGGTATTGGCTGCCAGACGCCTGCGTTACACGATTATCCTCGCCGTTCCGCTGGTCTGCTCTATTGCCATAGGGCTGACCCTGCTGCCCGCGCGCAAATTCGCCATCCCGGCGCTTGTGGGCCTGTGGATACTGGGCTTCTTTGTCTATGTCGGATCTGATGAACTGAATGTTTTTACCAATCGAAAATACCAGAATAGCGACGCCGTTCCATCTTATCAGGACTTTCGTTACAAAGCCGAGAGCTTGCCCAGCCGGAATGCGCTCATATTGAGTTTTCATCCGGATACGATGGTCGACGACTATAAGGTCTTGGCATACTACCGCTGGGTGCTTTCAGATTGGGCGCATGTCGCGCATATCACTTATGACGCCTCGGGCAATCTGGTAATTCAAAGCGGACTATCGACCTATGCTGCGTTGGATGCCATTGTCGACAATAGCAATAGCATTTGGGTGATTCATAATCCGCAGCAGACGGACTTGAACTCGCTCGAGGTCTACCGGAATTGGTTTACGCAACACTTTCAGATCTGTCGTCGCTTCATTGACACTGAGCGAAGCGTCATCGATTACTTCGTCAAGATTCCCATACCGTGCAGCTTGATCGCGGACGGGCGGGGATTCGAGATTATATACGATAATGGCGTTTGGCTGGGCGGCGCGGAGCTCGCGCAGAAGCCGGACCAGCTTGCTGTATACCTGTGGTGGCTGCAAAGCGATGAGGAGGTGTACGCCTACTCGCTGCAAGTCTTTGACGATCGCGGGGAAAAGGCCCAGCAGCTCGATGCCGTCATCAGCGGCGACCCCGTTGACGCGCGCGCGCTTGATATTTCGAGCTTGCCGGCCGGCGCCTACTCTGTTGATCTCATTGTTTATGATCGTCAAACCGGAGCCACCCAATCGGGAACCATGGTCAGCGAGAGCCGATCTTTTGAACGCGCTGTTGAGCTACACAGATTTGTAGTCGAGAGATAAGGCATGAGAATGCTTGACCGAAAATGTGTCGCGCTAGCGATAGTGGTCATTTGCCTATTGATGTTTTATGCGGCGGCTGTCTCAAACTTGACGCGCTTTCCCATTGGCAACGACGAGTACAACTCCTGGAATCGCATTCTGGATAGCGCCACCGGCGCCCCGTACAGCTTGCGCCAGACAGTGGACGACGTCATCGCTGAAAGCGCGCAGCACGGGCCAGCCTATTTTGTGTTGCTCAATGTCTGGCGGACGCTGGCCGGTTCTGAGCTCTTCACGCTTCGTCTGCTGTCGGTGTATTTTGGACTGCTTGCTTTGGCGGTCACCTATCGTCTGGCCGCTTCTGCGGGAGATCAAGAGCTAGGTCTCGCGGCCTTCTTCATTTCAGTTTTCCTCGCCTATATTCTTTACTACAGCCACTTGGCAAGAATGTATACCCTGCTGCCGATGACGTCGGGCTGGCTAATCTGGTCCTACGCGCGCGTAATTCAGCCCGGGCGGGCGCCTTCGCGTATAGCTTGGATAACCTTATTTTTGTCGGCGGCAGCGATGCTTTACATCCATTACTTCGGCATCATGCTCTTGGCGGCGCTTGGCCTCTATCATCTGGTCGTCGCGAAGAAAAACCGCCGCTGGCTGAAGGTGGCGCTGCTGATGGTCGCGGCCGGTTTATTATTCCTGCCTTGGCTGCCGGTCGCCATCCTGGGCTTTCCCGGGCGGCCCGACGTCGCCGACACGCGCCTGCCTCTGCTGGGCTCGCTTTTGCATATCTTGCGCATTTTTTCGAATGGTCTCATTTTCATACCCCCGCTCGCCCTCGGCGCGGCTGCCGTAAGATATCGGCGGCTGAAACCCGGTGAATTGTTCCTGGTCTTTGTTGCTGTCGTTACCTTGCTGCTTATTCTGCTGTCGAACGAGCTGGCGGCCATATTCAGCGAATGGCAGATGCGCTATATGAGCGTTTTTGTCTTGCCCTTCTGTTGTGCCCTGGCCATAGGTTTGCGGCTGCTGCCCGGTTGGAAAATCTTGCGGCTGCCCTTGGCGGCATTGTGGATCGCCGCCTTTGCTGTCTTCTACCGTTCGGAAGACCTGCTCGTCGCAACCGGCGCGCGCATCCAAAACCTGGATAAAATCCCGCGCTATCAAGACTTCGTTTACGAAGCGGACAGCTTGCCGGGCTACAATGAACTGATCCTGAGCGTGCATCCTGAGGCGCGAATAACGGTAAGAAAGACGCTCGATTATTACCGAAAAGTACTGACGCGCTGGGCGCACATTGTGCATATTTCCATGGGTGACGACAACGAAGCGGTAATCCAGAGCGGGTTCACAACTTACGCTACATTGGACGCCATCACCGCCAACGCCAACGGCATCTGGCTGATCTACAATCCGCAGCAGACCGACTTAAGCTCAATGCCCCTGTACACTGATTGGCTGGCCGAGCGCTTTGCGCTTTGCAAGCGTTACCTGGACGAGCCGGAGAGCATCATCGAGTATGTCCTGCATCGCGCTTTCCCCTGCGAGCTGATCACAAATACGAACCCCTTCGCCGTTGACTATGATGGCGGCACGCAGCTGGCTAACTATGAAGCAGAGCGGTCAAGCGAGTCGCGGGACTTTTACTTCTGGTGGGGGCGGACGATCAGCAAGGATTACTCATTGTCGCTGCAAGTGTTCGACGCCGAAAACGACAAAGTACTTTGGCTCGACGCCGTGATCTCGGGCGAGCCCTTGGACCACTTTTCCTTTGACATTGCCAAGCTGGACGCCGGCGACTACGTGGTCAAATTAATCGTCTACGACTTCGTCAGCATAGCCAGCCAAAGCGGCACGGTCGTCGCCGAGCAGCGGCGCTTTGATCGCGACCTCGAGCTGCTCCGGTTTACCGTCGACTGAGCTCATCTATCGGCTCGTTTTCAAGCTGGTCAGCGCGACCTGCGCCCGGCATACCGCCTTGCCCCAGTTGATGGTCTCCCGTATCCTACTAGGTAGCCGTCTTGACGGTCTCGCGCGCCTATACCTTGGAGAACCTTGTATGCAACGCAAACTGCTGTCGCGTATCGCTGTCATTAGTCTGCTGCTGCTATCGGCCTTGTCCTCACTCGCGATTGGCGAAAAAGATGAAGACGATACGCCAACCGCCAACGCGATAAATGCCGGCACGGCGCTGATCGTAAACGATGATGGCGGGCCGGTCAGCATTAGCGGCAATCTCCACTATACCAATGCCTTTTTCACCAGCGGCGTGGCCGAACCGCTGATAATCCTGGAAGAGCAGACGGGCTTCGTGGACCGCAATCAGTACTTCATCATTCCGCTGGAATCACAAGTGCCGGGACAGATCACATCAGACTTCTTCACCTCGCCCTTTTCTTACAGTTTGTCGCTGCCCCTGGCGCCGGCGGGCAGCTTGCGCGATGTAGACAATAACGGCGACGACGACATCGGGGTTATGGTCTTTGCTGTGGCGTACTGGACCAATCTCTTTGGCGGTCCCTTGCTGGAGAAATGCGATCAGCACGGCGGCGGCTGGTCGACGGGTTATGCCTCTACTCGCGCCAGCATCGATCCCGAAACTCGCTGGGAAGTCATCGGAGGAAAATTCATCATCTACGCGCCTGAACCCGGGCAGGGATTTCCCTCCGGCTTTGGCGCTGACGGCTTGCTGTTTACATCCGACGATCCGATTGTCACTGTGCCGCAAGGCTACTCGGTGGTGAATCTGGACGAAGACCCCTTCGTCTTCGATCGCGCCGCTCGCCAGATACTGGATTTGCATGAGCCGGAGACTGCCGCCATCAACGATTTCTCCGCGCTTTCGTATAGCGAAGCCTTCACGGCGATGGTTGATCTTTTCCGGCGGGAATACGCCTTTAGCGACCTCTACGAGCTGGATTGGGACGCGCTGGAAGCCACGTATGCGCCACGCTTTGCCGAAGCTGAAGCGGCGGAAGATACGGATGCCTATGCGCTGGCCATGCGCGACTTTTTGTGGGAGATTCCCGATGGGCACGTGGGTATGCCCTTGACGCCGCTTGGCGATCTTTTCCGCGAAGAGACTGATGGCGGCCTGGGAGTTTCCCTCTCGGAGCTGGATGACGGGCGCATTGTCGTCAGCTTTCTGCTGGACGGTAGCCCCGCCGCCAACGCCGGCATTGAGCTGGGCGCGGAGATTCTGGCCTGGGATGGCGGCACAGTCCAGGAGGCCATGGAGCGCGAATTTATCTGGGCGCATCAAGCGCTCAGCACCGAGCACACCTTGCGCCTGCAGCAGCTGCGTTACATCACGCGATTTCCGCTCGGTACTGACGTCGATATCACCTTCCGCAATCCAGAGGGAGAAGAAGAGCAGTCGGTAACGCTTGCCACCATCAGCGAGCGCGCGAGCTTTACCAATTCATCCTTCTTTTCCGGCGTGGAAGACACAGCGCTGCCGGTTGAATTCGAGATTCTGCCCAGCGGCTACGGCTATGTTGAAATCCATTCTTTCAGCGATAACGAACGGCTGACGGTGCAGCTGTGGGAGCGCATGCTGGAGAAATTCATCGAAGAAGACGTCCCGGGCATCATCATCGACATGCGCCACAACGGCGGCGGCAGCGGCTACCTGGCCGATCAACTCGGCGCTTATTTCTACCAGGAAGAGCATGTCCTGGGTTATACCAGCTCCTACAACGAGGCGACCGGCGAATTTTACCTCGATCCGCGCTCGGAAGACCGCTTTTGTTTGCCCGAGGAAGACTTGCGTTATGATGGCGAACTCGCCGTGATCATCGCGCCGGGTTGCTTCAGCGCCTGCGAGTTCTTCTCGTACAACCTGACCATCGCCGATCGGGCCGCCATCGTCGGCCACTACCCGACCGGCGGCTTGGGCGGCGCTGTGGACGACATGCTAATGCCCGATGACCTGGACATACGTTACACGGTCACGCGCGGGCTAAACGCGGACCAGGAGATCCACATCGAAGCCCAGGGCGTCGCGCCGACGGTCGTGGTTCCCGTCACCCTGGAGAGCCTGACCAGCGAAGGCGATCACTTGCTTGAGGCCGCCGAAAACTACTTGACCGACCTCATCCTGGGCGAGCTCATCGACGGCGGGGAATTGTCGCTGGGCATCGGCAGCACGGAAGTGCAAGCCAACGGCGCTGTTGGGCCGGATCAGCGCGTGCGTTACCGCGTCACGCTGCCAGCCAACCGAACGGTCAGCGTATTCCTGGCCGGCGAAGACGACAGCGTGGATACCGTGCTGGGTATTTACGATCGAGAGGGCCAGCAGCTCTTGGGCGAAAACGACGACGCCGATGACGACACCCGCAGCTCCGCCTGGACTGATCTGGCGGTCGGCGAGCAATCGGGTGTGTTTATATTTGAAGTGAGAGTCAAGAACACCAGCGAGGCGCAGACCTTCACGCTCAAGGTAGTCGGCGTAGAACCGGAGGAGGAATCCGAAGCCGAGCAAGAAGACGCTGACGAAGACGAGCCGGGTGAAGAGGACGATTCAGGCGATGAGTAGGGCGGGCTCCGAACCCAGCTTGGACGGCCCATTACGCTGAATGTGGTGACTTAGTCCCACTCACGCTCATCGATGATCGTGCGCGCGCTCGGGTCAATGCTGCCGGCGTCGACAAAGTTCACCGCGTCAATTCTCAGGCGCGCGGCTTGCTGCGCCAGGGCGCTGAGTTTATCGGCCAGGCCAGCGGAAGACGCCCCCTCATGCAACTCCAGATTCACCGTGACCGCATCGCGGTTTTCCGCTCGCGTAACGATTGCCTGAATCGCCTTGATTTCCGGGAATTGCATCACGGCATATTGCAGCTGCTTGGGATGTAGAAACATGCCGCGGACTTTGATGGCGTCGCCGCTGCGCCCGAACAAGCCCAGCAGTTGCTGTCCCTCGCATGGCGGAGCCGGCTGTGGGGCCAGCGCGCCCAGGTCGCCGGTACCAAAGCGGATCAGCGGATAAGACTTGTTGAGTGTGGTGGCGACAATCTCGCCGGTTTCGCCCGCGGGCAGCGGTGCGCCCGTCTCCGGATCGCAGATCTGCAAATATATGCTCGGCATGATGCAGAAGCCTTGTACGTCCGCTCTGGTGTAGCCGATAAAACCCAGGTCAGCCGTGCCGTAGGCCGAGGTGGTCCTCATGCCATACTCGCCCTCAAAGCGTTCGCGCTGGCTCTCGGTATAAGGTTCGGCTGAAAACAGCGCCTTCTTCAGCGGCACGGCGCCGGCGCCCAGGCCCATCTCCGCCGCCTTGTCCAGCAGCGTCATCAGATAGCTCGGCTGGCCGACAAAGCCGGTCGCGCCCAGGGCCATCATCATCATGATCTGCAAGTCAGTGTTGCCCGGACCAGTCGGGATCACAGTTCCGCCGCAAGCGCGGATCGCTTCGTCCAGCAAAATACCGGCGGGCGTCAAGTGGTACATGAAAGTGTTGAGTACGCGGTCGCCGCGGCCGATGCCGATATAGCGGAAGGGCGCCAACTGCGCCTGCGGATCATCCAGCGACGGCTGCGGGTCATATATCGGCCCCGGCGAGATGTAGATCCGCGGCAAATCGTCCGGGTCTATCGTAAGGAAACCGCCAAAGGGCGGATTCTCGCGGTGTATCTCCACCAGCGAGTCTTTGTTTAAGACCGGGATGCTAGCGAGATCGTCAGCGCCGTTAATCTGGGAGGGCGCGACCCCTGCCTCGTCCAGCAAGGTACGTATCGCCGGCGCATGTTCGTAGGCGTATTTGACCAGGTCGCTGATTCGCGCATCGAAATCAGTCACGAGTCTTCTCCAGATTCGTTAGTCAGCAGTTGAGAGACGAGGGCGGCAGACCCCCGGCACAGGCTAGCCCAACCAGCGCTTTCGGCGCTTGTAGTGCTTGACGTCGCGATAATTCTTGCGTCCGCCGGCCTGGTTGAGCCCCAGGTAGAACTCTTTGATGTCCTCGTTTTCGCGCATTTGCTCGGCCGGCCCATCCAGGACGATGCGGCCGTCTTCCATGACGTAGGCGTAATCCGCCAGCTCTAGCGCGGCGCGCGCGTTTTGCTCGACGATCAAGACCGACATGCCTTCCTGACGATTGATGTCACGGATGATGTCGAATATCTCGTGCACCAGCATGGGCGCCAGGCCCAAGGATGGCTCGTCCAACATCAGAATCTGCGGATGCGCCATCATGGCTCGGCCGATGACCAGCATCTGCCCTTCGCCGCCGGAAAGATAACCGCTGACGCGTCGGGACAGCTTGGCCAGCGCCGGAAAGTAATGATAGACGCGCTCCAAATCGTCGCGAATGTGCCGGCCGCCGGCATAGACCATGCCGCCAACGCGCAGATTCTCTTCTACGGTCAGATGGCGGAACAGCAGCCGTCCCTCAATGACCTGCACCAATCCCATGCGCACAACGTCTTCGGCGCTCAAGCTATCCAGCCGCTGCTCGCCCCAATGAATCTGGCCGCGGGTCACTTCGCCCAATTCGGCCTTCAGCAAGCCGCTGATCGCCTTCAGCGTGGTCGACTTGCCGGCGCCGTTTGGGCCCAGCAGCGACACCACTTTGCCGGGTTCCACTTCGAGCGAGATGCCGCGCAGCACCAGAATGACGCTGTTATATACCACCTCGATATTGTTGACGGATAAGGTCTGCGTGGTGGTAGACTCTGAGGCGTTTTTCGCTTTTGTCAAGGACATTGGCGCAGTCTCACAATTGAAACGTGGCTAAACTCAGATTTACAAGCGCTCCCTCCCGCGTACTGGAGAGGGAGCAGTGTCTACGATTAGCTATCCGCGCAGCTGAGGAACCGGCATGAAGTCGGTCAGAGCATGTACGACGGGAACGTAGGCCATATTGCCACCAACGTCAACGAACATCGCATCTTCAGGGCCAGTTGCAAAACCCGAGAAGTCAGCGTTCGCGTACTTGAGCACCGCAATACGATTTTCAGTCGCGTCGCGCATGCCATCTTCGTAGTGGAAACGCATCAAGCCGCCCATTACCTGGTATTCCATGCTTTCGACCGTTGCGCGTATGTCCGCGCCTGTAACTGCCTGCAAGCTACCGACCGAGTTGATCGTGCGGATATAGGTTTCGATGATGCTGTCGGCCGACGCCCAGGTCAGCAGGTAGGCGATATTCTGCTCAGTTGCCGAGCGTTCGTTGATCGCAAACTGTTGTGTGATGAACTGTATGGCTGAGCTGCTGGTCTCCGTCCACCAGAGGAAGGGCATCGAACCAAACATGCCATCCACCGACGGCAAGCCATTGGGCTTCAGCACACGCTGCCCAAGGATGCCCACGCTGGTGTCCATCACCCAATTGACGCCGGCCAGCTTGATATCGTCTTCCATGCCCAGGTCGACCAGGGTGCCAGCGATCAAGGCCGGCCCAGTCGCCAAGGTATTGGTGTAGATGATATTGGCGCCGCCGTCGATAGCATTCTGTACCTGCGTCAAGATATCGGAATCGGTAGGCAAGAAGAACTGTGGTTCTTCCAGGACTTGAACGCCCAGGCTGGCGCAATACTCCCGGGCCGCCGGCTCGGTGCCCGCCCGGCCAAATGCGTTGGGCCAGGTGACGAAGCCAATCACCGGATCGGAGAAAGTCTCCGGGCTGGCGGCGACAAATTGGCAGAAGGAGCCGAATTGGTTGATGTAGAGCGGATTGCTGGCATAGAGCCAACCCGGCGTCTGACCGTCTTCGCCGTAGAGGCTCTCAATGGAACCGGCGGAAATGAAGGAGACGATTTCGTC
>JAGWBC010000112.1:0-599 GCA_021296115.1 Anaerolineae bacterium
TTCTTAAGTGATATCAACTTTGACCTCATCAACACCTACCAGGTCATCCAGCGCGACCCCGATCCCCTCATCCAGAAGCTGCGCCAGCACGCGGCGAACCACTCCAAAAACTACTACTACGACATCCGAAGTCAGCACGATCTCGACGACCGCATCGAGATAGCCGCGCGTTTCATCTACCTCAACAAGACTTGCTACAACGGATTGTGGCGCGTGAATTCCAAAGGCGAGTTCAATGTGCCGATGGGGAGCTACAAGAAACCGGCGATATGCCAGCCGGAGGTATTGCGAACATGTCATGCGGCGCTGCAAGGCGCGGATATTCGGCTACGGGACTTCCGCAAACTGGAAGCGGGCGCGGGCGACTTTGTCTACTTCGACCCGCCGTATCGTCCGCTCGACAAGACTTCTTTCACGCGTTATGCCAAGGACGATTTTGGCGCGGAAGAGCAAGAGGCGTTGCGCGACCTGTGCCGCGCGCTGCACGAGCGGGGCGTGAAGTTTTTGCTGTCCAATAGCGATTCATCGTCCAATCTTTATAACGATTGGATTTTCCAGGCTGAAATTGTCAAAGCGCCGCGCATGGTCAATTCCAAGGC
>JAGWBC010000112.1:722-9486 GCA_021296115.1 Anaerolineae bacterium
CAAGATTGCCTTGGTAAATGCGATGCATACTCTCGGCGGGCCGAGCTACTCATCGCAGGTTAACATTGGCAGCACAATCTACGGTACGGACTTAATCTGTGACTTTCTTCTGTACCATCCTGAGAAATGGCCGCAGGGCCTGGTCATCGAGGCAAAGTGGCTACTAGTGGGCGGCACCGTTGATGAAAAGTACCCCTATTTTGTGATGAACATCTGGTCTTCTGAATATGCGACGGTTTTAGTATTGGATGGCGGCGGGTATCGGGATGGCGCTGAAAGATGGCTGCGATCAATGCGGAAGCAGAATCTACTTCATGTCTTTAATATGGGCGAATTCCAGGGTTGGGTAAACCGAGGCAGCATCTAACAGAGTTCCTACTCCCCGCCGTCAGCGCCACCCAGCAAACCAGCCGCCACAACCACCACTGCCGAGCCCAGCGCGCCCACCAGGATGCCGCCGATGAAGGGCAGCTTGACCAAGCCTGTGATGCCAAAGAGCGTCACCAGCAGCGAGCCCACGAAGCCGCCGACGATGCCGAGCACGATATTGCCCAGCAGTCCATAGCCGCGGCCTTGCAGCAGCTTGCCGGCCAGGTAACCGCTCGAGCCCCATACCGCCAGCGACAAGACCAGGCCAATCAGCCGGCCCAGCATGCCGGGCAAGAGCAGCAGCACGATCACCAGAGCGAGCGCAAGTCCGACGCCGATTTTGAATTTCATACCAGGAAACCTCCCTCCCGACCGTTCCCCTATTATACGCGAATTTCTGCTCAAGCGTTGCGGCGCGCGACAAACGGGCCTTGTACTTCGCAATTTCGCTAATCTTACTGTATTATCTGCGCAAGACGCTTACCGATTGGCTGTAGGAAACGGGTCGCAAGCATGATTGAGGCGTGGGAAGACCGGGCGCCGGACCTGAGCCCCGAGAGCTTCATCAACCGAGAATTGAGCACCATCGATTTCCAAAAGCGTGTGTTGGCGCTGGCCGAGGACGAGACGACGCCGCTGCTTGAGCGCGTCAAGTTCATCGCCATCGTGGGCAACAATCTGGACGAATTCTACATGGTGCGCGTCGGCGCCTATTTCCAGCGCCTTGAGATGAGCAATCCGCGCACGCGGCCGGACGGCACGACCCCGCTGCAGCTGCTGCGACAGATACATGACGAAGTCTCCACGCTGATCGCGCGGCAGCGTCGCGTACGCCGCGAAGTCTTTGAGTTGCTGGCGCAGGAGGGCGTCCACTTCATCCAGACCAGCGATCTCAGCCCGGAAGAACGCGCCGCCATCAGCTATTATTTCCGCGCGGAAGTCTTTCCCGTCTTAACGCCGCTGGCGGTGGATCACGCGCGGCCCTTCCCCTTCATATCCAATCTGAGCCTCAACCTGGGCGTCTACCTCGAGCGCGAGAATGGCGATCTGTCCAGCGGCATCGATTTCGCCCGCGTCAAGGTGCCGGTGCCGGTGCTGCCGCGCCTGGCGCGTCTGGAAACGGTCATGAGCAATTACACCGGTACCGCCCATGACGGCTACCATTTCCTGTGGATGGAAGACATCATCGCTGATTATTTGTCGGACCTGTTTCCCGGCATGGCGATACGCGAAGCCTTTCCCTTCAGGATCTTGCGCAACGCCGATATCGACTACGAGCATGAGCAGGACGAAGACTTGCTGGATGTCAAGTCGATCATCGAGCAGAGCGTGCGCGAACGGCGCTTTGGCTCGGTCGTGCGCTTGAGCGTGCCGGCCGGCATCAGCGATCGTATGCTGACGCGCTTGATGGACTCGCTGGAGGTGCCCTCCAATCGCGAGGTCTTCCGCATCGACGGTAAATTGGGCTCAGCCGACCTGTTCGAAGTGCTGCAAGTCGACCGCCCTGATCTGAAAGATTCGCCCTATACGCCGCGCGTGCCCAAACCCTTCGCCCAATCGGCCGATTACTTTGAGGTGATGCGCAAGCAAGATGTCATCGTGCACCTGCCTTACGACTCATTCACGCCCGTGGAGGATTTCTTCAAGCGGGCGGCGCGAGACCCCGATGTGCTGGCGATAAAGACCACGCTCTACCGTGTTGGCAAGAATTCACCGGTGGTCAACGCCTTGATGGAGGCGCGCGACAATGAAAAGCAGGTCACGGTACTGGTCGAGTTGAAAGCGCGCTTCGACGAAGAGAACAACCTGGAGTGGGTGACGGCGCTGGCGGAGAAGGGCGTGCACGTCATTTACGGCGTGGAAGAGCTGCCGGTGAAGACGCACGCCAAAGTGTCGTTAATCGTCCGCCGCGAGCGCGATGGGCTGCGCCGTTACGTCCACCTGGGCACGGGCAATTACAACGCGACCACAGCGCGGCTTTATGCCGATATCGGTTTGTTCACCAGCAACGAACAGATCGCCGATGACGCCTCGCGGCTTTTTAATCGGCTGACCGGATACGCGCCTGAGACGACGTATCACCATCTGTTGGTCGCGCCGGAGTACCTGAAAGACAGCATCCTCGCCCTGATCGACAAGGAAATCGAGGCGGCGCGCCAGGGGCTGGACGCGCGGCTGATATTCAAGATGAATCAACTGGAAGAAGATGACATTATCAAGCGGCTGTATCTGGCTTCGCAGGCCGGCGTGCGGATTGACCTGATCGTTCGCGGCTTGTGCTGCCTGCGGCCCGGCGTGCCCGGTTTGAGCGAGAACATCCGCGTCAAGAGCATTGTCGGCCGCTACCTGGAGCACAGTCGCATCTATTATTTCCGCAACGCGCCCGAGCGCCAGCAGCTGTATATGGGCAGCGCCGACTTGATGCGGCGCAACTTGCTCAACCGCGTAGAAGTCGTCTTCCCCGTGCTTGATCCCCGCATTCGCTGGCGAGCGCTGCGCATCTTGCAGACGGATCTGCAAGATATCAAGAATTCCTGGGAATTATGCAGCGACGCCAGCTACAAACGCTTGTGGGATACCAGCGACCAAGACGCCTTCGATTCCCACCTGGCCTTTATGAAAGACAGCTTCGGCGTCTGCGAAACGCCTGACTGAGACTGACCTCGATTACCGCGGCAGATTGCAACACGATAGCAGGGCGATCAAGCGGACCGCCCGCTACATGGCGCTATTGACGCTGTGACTCAGGCTCACACGTCTTCTTCAGGGAAGCTGTACTGCACCGTATAGCTCAACACGGCTTCAGCGCCGGGCTCGACTGTCAAGGCGAATACGATGCTGGATTGGTCGACCCTGGTAAAGGGCAGCGAGCTTTCGATGATCTGCCAATCGCGCCAACGGTACAGCCGTTCTGGCACGGTAATCTCGACTGCATTGTGTTCCTTGCGGTTGCGCAGGCGAATCTCAAACTTCTCTTGAGCGACAAGGCGCGAGACGAAAGTGAAGTCGGTCTGAGTGCGTTCGCCGGTCAGATCAAATGCTGTGCCGATTTGCAGCGCGACGGCTTCACCTTTTGCTGTGTGCTGGACCTGACTTTCACCGATGAGCAGACGGGCGCCATCAACGTCAGCTTTGTAGACGCGCGCGCGCCCGGCAGGGAGATCTGCGCCCAAGCTCTGCTCGTCGCCCGTTTCGAACGATAAGTACGTCCGGACATCGCCTCTTTCCGATTCGCGTCCATGCCAATGTGTAATCGGCGAGTAATAGCCCGTAGAGGATGGCGAACTGTCGAAGACATAAGAAACGTCGGCTGCGATGCCGCGGCCCGCGACGAATTCGAGCTGTTTGGTTTCCCCGTCCTCAAGCGATACGGGACGCGGGATGTGGTAGAGCTTGTAGTCAGAAAAGTCTTGTGCTTCGATGCTTTCACTCTCGTAGTCGGCGGCGGCGCTTAGCGCCATCATGCGTGGTTCCGCAGATTCTTCTTGCTCGATGCGGCTGACTTCGCCGGCGACCAGCTTAAGATTCGCATCGCGGTATCCGCTTCCGCTGCGATTCTGCAAGGTCACCAGACCACTCAGGTCGAGGGAAGTCTCGTCCGCTGCCAGGAACAGGCTGTAGTCAGCCGTCCAGTTTATGCCGCCGGCGAGATAAGTTAGTTCGGCGTCGTGCTGTCCCGCGCTGGCGGCGTCAAGCTTAATCCGCAGCCTGGCGTCAGCGCGCAGGTCGTCGGGCAGCGAAGGAAGCTGGACGGCGCCGATATCATACAGGCTGATGAACGCGACCTGGCTGGACTCCGTACGTACAATGGCTTTGTCGTTGCTAATGCGAAGAAGCTCGCCGCTGTATGTCGTTCCGTTGTCCGCTGTAATGCTGACAGTCTCTGAAAGATAGCGCGAAAGTAAACTCCCGGCACTGAGTTGGTTGGGGATATAGCTTTGCTCGAGGACGGCGATGCCCGCCGGGTCGCTCAGCGACCGAAAGTTTATTGACGTGGGGTCGATCGTCGCCGCGACATCGCGCAGTTCGACAGTGTTAATGCCTTCATCAAGCGAGAGCGTTCGCTGATCGCGGATCAGAGCAGCGCCGGCGTTGTACACGGCAAGCGTGATATCGCTGCTGTCTTGAGCGGACACCATTGGCAATCCTCCAAGCATTAGCGCGGCAAAGCAAGTGAGTATGCGTAACCGCATAAGAGATCCTTTAGATTTCCAGAGTTTGCGAATGTGAATTAACGTTGATGGTGTAGCTGCCGGCTGTGAAGCTGCCGTCAAGCTGTATCGTCGCCTGGTAGGGCTGCAAGATCATCGGGCAGAATACATCGGCCGGCACTTCGCGGTATATCTCCACATGCACGATATTGCCATCGCGGCGCTGATCGACCTGCACGGGATAGTCGCAACCGTCGGGGTGCTCTCCCTCGATGGCCAGGCTAATCCGCTCGCCGGCCACGGTCACATCGACTCTATTGATATTAGTCATGACTTTGTCAATATCGCTCACGTTCTGCGTCTCCGATTCGCTGATGAGAATGTCGTTCACCCTCAATAACGTATCGGCGGGCAGTTCGGTTGCGGGCAGGCTTACGGTTTCGACGATCTCGACTTCCACGGCCGCGCATACCCCGGCAGCATCCATGGCGTTGTACACGCCAATGAAGATGCCTTCGCTAGTCTCACGCCAGGTGAAGAGCTCCGGCAGCAGGCAGCCGACGGCTTGGGCGCCGCGCACACGCAGCTGAAGTCCGCCGCTGTCAGCTTGAATCAACAGCGCCTGGTCAAGCCAAGCCGGGAAGAGGCTCGCCTCAAAATAAGCTGCTCGCTCGGCCAGCCACACTCGATCATTGATGATGACGGCGGACCGGTCTGTCCCTCGTTCTATAGGCAGGTCATATACAAAGGGCGTCTCTTGCGGATCGCAGACGACAGTGGAGGCGATGTCGCGATACAGTTGAATGTCCAAATTGTGCGGGAAGGCTTTGACGGCGCTCTGCAGTGGCGCGGCGCAGTCCTCAGCAAAGCGCCCCTTGATTTGCAGGCGCCTGCTACCATCCGACCTAAGGAAGGCCACGCTGTCAATCTGCGGCAGCGCGCGCCGAATGCTGATTTCCTCGCGTTGTAGATGGCTCGCCAAGCCGCCGATAAGCAATGTCAAGACTAGTACGATGCCGGATATAGTCATCTTGCCTCCTTGTTGATTTGGTATACGCAGCAGAACTCAGGACGAGTCAATCCACTCGCCATCGTCCAGCCGCCAGACTTCCGGCTCCGCTTCGGCTGTATCCCAATCGGCGGGGTGCGGGATCAGCGCCAGGCCCGCTGCGCCTGGTATGGCGGCGAATGGCGCTTGGAGCGTCTCCAAGCTGGCTGCGCTGCCTCGGCCGGGAAGGGTTGCGACCAGGAGCTTCTCAGCTGCCGAGCCGCTAATCAGCCGATTGAGCGCCTGGACTTCACGCTGCCATTCGCGCGAGAGCTCGATTTCCACTTGCGCCAGCACTTCAGCCACAAACAGAAACTCCTGGCTTTGCCGCCCGCCCGTCTGCCCGGCGCCGACGCGACAGACGCAGATATCGCTCAGCAGCTGTTCCGCCCCAAAGTCGCGCCGATTACCGCGACCAAATTGCGAAAACACGCGGATATCGTCGCCGGCGTACTCGCTCGCAAGCAGCTCCGCCAAGGTCTTGACAAAGGCCCGTTCGCGCGCCCGCGCCAGCGCATCCGGCGATGTGCCCATGACCAAGGCCTTTTGGGCCCGGCCGTAGCTTTCGTTGATGACGCGGCGGATATCCATAGCTGCATTATACTTGATACTCCGCTGCTGATTCGCGCGGGCAAATGAGTGTGCGACTAAGGGCGATGCTCCAGCGTATAATTGGATGCTAGAATAGTGGCAAATGCTTTGTGGCGGCCGAAACGCCAGCAGCGGGATTTGGCGAATTGAAGAGCATCGACCCCAAAGAGTACGCAGCGCAGCCTCAGCTGGACCCGCCGGCGGGATACATCCTGGTCGTCCGCGATATCGATAGCGATCGCTACCGCATTGACGCCACGGATCACCCCCAGCGATACATCCATGAAATCATGGACGGAGAAAGGCGCGATTTCGGACTCGAATTGCTGTCCATCTTGCAAACGGACGATCTGAAAGCGAGCGAGACCGAATTATATGATCGGTACATGGCGTCCCTGAGCGACGCCTGGCTGGAACTTGATCCTTATCAATTGGAGACGCTGCGCCGCTCCAGCCTGCGCTTGTACAGCCATGCAAGCCACTACTTGCGGCGGACGCGCGACTCATTGCCCACTGCGCCGTCATTGACGCAAGCAGCCGCGCAGAGTCAGACTGCCCCAGCATCGCCCGCAGCAATGCCAGGCGAAAGCCGGCGCCGCCCCACATCCCTGTCGATGAATCGCTATGGCACGAGTGCTTTGCGCAGCCGCCGGCGGGAGATCGCGCGCCGGGAAGCCGCATTGAACGACGAACGCATCAGACCACGCCAGGCGATTGGCAATGCTATTGACGACCTCTGGCAGCGGCATCCTTGGAAAATCATCGCCCTAATCGTCTTGCTTGCTCTGTGGTGCCTGGCATCAATAGACTTTAGCATTCCTTACCGCTAATCAAGCATCCAGCGTCAAACTAATCGGGCAGTGATCGCTGCCCATCACATTGGCGTGAATTTCCGCCGCGGCCATCTTAGGAAAACACTCGGGCGCCCTCGTCAGCGTATACCGCTCCCAGTCCCTTGGCACGCGCCTTGATAAATACGCGCTCCCTGGAGCGGACCCGTGCTTGCGGCGATGTGCCCATGACCAGGGCGCGCGCCGCATCGCGGTAGCTCTGGTTGATGATGTCATGCAGCCTCATAAGCCAATTATACTTAAATCTCGGCGAGGCAATGACAGCGAATTACACGCTATAATACGTTCATTGACAGGTTGAAAACCGTGCGTTTTCGGGAGTAATCGCTTGAGAAGCCTGCCGCCACAGGGTTTTCGTAATCAGTCGAGATTGAGGCCGCCCGCCGGTTATATCTGCGTACTGCGCGATGTCTCTTATGGCGATCGCTATCAAATTGTCCGTCTCGAAAACCCCACAGACATCGCTCCTCACTTGGACCAAACCTTTGATGTTGAGATCGCGCTGGTCTTTCAAGCGAGCGATGCCGGGCAAAGCATGCGCGAGATGTTGGATTTCGTTGGCGTGGCGAGCGCGGGCGAGTGGTTCGATTTGGATTATGACCGATTCAAAAGCCTGCGGAGCTTGGGAACGGCAGGGCGAGAGCATCGGCGATTTTCACGCCCAAGCAACTCGCTCGCCGACTTGCTGGCAGGCAGCGAGCCAAGAGCCGCTCAGCAGCCTTCAGCGCCACGTCGCCGAACACAAACGTCGTCCGCCCCCAGGAGCCAGCGCAGTTCCGCCCCCGCCTCCGCTGCAAGGAGGCAGCGAAGCGCCACTCCCGACCCCGTCCCCACCACACACCCGCGCTCCCGCAATCGCCGAAGTAAATTCATTGGTATGCTATTCTTTTTGCTGCTGCTCGGCCTGTTATACCAGCCGCTCACCCAACGCGATCTAATCGCGGATATTCGCAGTCTCAAAGAGACCGTTCAATCTCGGGCTGTCACAACTCAGCCGCAGCAGGTCACAAGCCAGGATTCGCTTTTGAAACCGATTGCCCATGTGGCGAGTAAGAGCCAGACGAGCGTCAATTTTGCCTGGCGGGCGGCGTCAGGCGCAGTAATTTTCCAGTATCGCTATGCGGTGAATGACGGTGACTTCTCGGATTGGCGCGGTACAGACCGCCGTGGCATCGTTCTGTCAGATTTAGAGCCGGGCGACCGAGTGAATTTCGAGCTGCGGATGATGCGGGGCGGCGAGCACTCGCCGGTTACAACGCTCAGGACAAATACCTCGCCGCCGCGGATCGCGACCAGGGTCCCTCTCTTACGGCCAAGTGCGCGCGTCGCCGAAAAATCTGCGACCTCAATCCGCTTCGAGTGGGATGCCACACGTGGCGCATCGGGCTACCTGTATCGCTATGCGGTGAATAACGGCGGCTTCTCGTATTGGCGAAGTGAATATTCGCATAGATTCACCCTATCAAATTTGGAACCGGGCGACCGCGTGAGTTTCGAGCTGCAAGCGCTGCGGGTTGACGAGCGCTCGCAAGTAACGAGGCTCAGGGCCAGTACGTTGGCGGCGCCGACCGCAACTTCAACGCCGGCGCTGGATCCAACAGTCACCTTCACCCTGAACCCGGAACCGAGCGCGACCAACAGTCCGGAACCAAGGGCAACATCAACTGCCATCCCTGAGCCGTCGGCGACGCACCCGCCCAGCGAAACACCCACGCGAGAGCCTGAACCTAG
The DNA here is from genome assembly GCA_021296115.1 of Anaerolineae bacterium. Lineage (GTDB taxonomy): Bacteria > Chloroflexota > Anaerolineae > Aggregatilineales > Phototrophicaceae > UBA6055. The sequence goes on from JAGWBC010000112.1 coordinate 9,464, forward strand.
CGCGACCAACAGCCCAGAACCAA
>JAGWBC010000113.1 GCA_021296115.1 Anaerolineae bacterium
AGATCGGCGACCCGCTAACCATCCGCATCAAGAGCAATTCCGGCATCAGTCCTACGGAATGGGCTGTGCCCGCTTCGGCGAGAGCCTGGCGATTCAACTCGGAGGAGTGCGGCGGGGGCCCGCTGGTCTTTGACGACGGCCATCACAAATTCGCCCTCGGCTGGCACTTCATGGGCATGGCCGAGGAAGTGCATGCCTGGATCGGCAGCACCGAGATCGAGCCAGGGCTGCATTTGGACGCGCCGGCTATCGTATCCTGGAAATTCCCCGGCAATCGTTATGGTTCTCTGGAAGCGGTGTACTCGCCCGAGCTGATGCTGGATACGCAGCACTACGCGCAAGACGACCGCGTTGAGATTACTGGCAGCAAAGGCGTGATCTGGGTGACGCGGGGACACGGAAAGATGATGGATTTGCCGCCGGTGATATTGTACAAAGATCGGCGGACGCGCACTTTTTCCGACATGCCGGTGGGCTGGGAGCACAGCTTCATCAATTCGACTCGCCAGTTAATTGACGCCTGGTTCGCTGGCGAGGCGCCGCGACTGACGGGCGAAGAGGGGCGCGAGGTGCTGCGCTTCGCCCTGGCCGCCCAAGAATCCGCCCGCCTGGGGCAAGCAATCAGACTATAGCAGCTTGGCTTGGTCGCCGCGGACGGTGATGGTATCGCCATCCATGCTAGTGATGCTTGCCAGCGCGTGAATTGGCACGTCATACTTTTCTTGCAAGGCGCCGCGCCCGCCTTCAAAGGTCTTCTCGACCACAACGCCGACGCCGACCAGGTTGGCTTGGGCGCTGACGACGATTCGCGCCAGCGCCAGCAGCGTTTTGCCGGTCGCCAAAAAGTCATCAATGATGAGCACATTTTCGCCGGCGTGCAAAAACTCAGCCGAGACCAGCAGCAGCGTTTCCCCGCCCTTGGTGTGGCTAGGCGCCGTTTCCAGGAATACCGGACCCGACATGGTGATCGGCTTCTTCTTGCGCGCGTAGACGACCGGCACATTCATGGCAATGCCCGTCATCAGCGCTGGCGCGATGCCCGAAATCTCAGCCGTTAGAATCCGATCAATCTGTGTATCGGCGAAGCGCTCGGCGAAGGACTCGCCCATGCCCGCCATCAACTGCGGATCCAGCTGGTGATTGATCAGGCTGTCAACCTTAAGAATGCCGCCGCCCAGATTGATGCCTTCCGCGCGGATACGTTCGATCAAGGCCTGCATACGTTATCTCCCAGATCCCTTCCAAATTATAAGCATGATATCAAGAGCGAGCGCGCCTTAGCCAAATGCAGCCCAGGCCGGTTCGCCGCAGGAACAGGCTAGGCCCGCGTCAAAACTCGCGTAATCTGCTCGAGATGATCCAAGTCGTGCAAGCCGACTTGCATGGCGGCGTCCGTCATGGTGAAGCTGTCGCGTTCCGGATGCGCGCCATCGCGCTCCCACTGCTCCGGCGTCAGCGCGGCAAAGAACGCGATAAAACGCGCGCGAGATGCCTTGAGCGCCTCAAAGGCCTCCGCCAGGTCTTCCTGCTGATAAGCCCGCTCGACCGCCATCGCCTCATGGTCGTAGGCCGGCAGCTGGGGCTGCTCCTGCGCCTGCATCATCTGGGCGCGCCGATAGAATATCTCGTCGAAATCGCGCAGGTGGCAGACGATTTCAATGATGGACCAGCCATCAGGTCCGTCGCGGAGGGACCGCGCCCGCTCGTTGCTGATGCCCGGCAAAATATGCCCAAGAATGTCGCAAGATACGCGCATCGCCCCGATATGACGCTCCCGTACCTGCTGCCAACTGGTCTGCTTTTTTGTCATTGGTCATTGCCTCGCACGAATTTCGCGTCATTGTAGTGGGACTTTTCCGCCCTTGCCATATCGCAGCTTCGCTCAAGCTCGCCAGCGAATCACGCAATCGCCCAGAGCTTAACCAGGTTGTCGCCCGCGGCTGATACCAGCATCGTGCCGGCCGGGTTAAAGTCCAGCGCCAGCACGGGCCGGCTGTGCCCGTCGAGCGCAGCAAGCTCGCTCAGTGATTCCGAGTGCCAGATACGCAGGGCATTATCGCGTCCGCCACTGGCCAGAATGGCGCCGTCGGGCGTGAATGCCAGGCTGTCTACACCGCCCGCATGCGCCTGGGACGCGCGCTCGGCAGACGCGCCATCAAGCTGCCACAGTCGAATCGTCATGTCTTTGCCGGCTGATGCCAGCATGGCTGACCCCGGCTGAAAAGCCAAATCGCGGACCCAGTCATCGTGCGCGCCCAGCAGCTCTCGGGGTAATCCAGCTTGTAGATGCCAGATGCGAATAGTCCTGTCGCGGCTGCCGGACAGAAGTCGTGTGCCGCTAGCGTCAAAGGCCAGCGCGGTCAATTCATCTGCGTGCCCTTCCAGCAGGGCCAGCGTAGCGCCGGTAGCGGCATCCCAGAGCCGAATCGCGCAGTCTGTAGAGCCGCTGGCCAGCAGGCGGCCGTCCGGGCTGAATGCCAGCGCCTCCACCGACCCGCTATGGCCGTGCCAGGTGGCGGACTCCGCTATTGCGCCATCCGTGATGGACCAGAGCTTGATCGTCGTGTCAGCGCTACAAGAGGCCATTAGTCTGCCATCGGGGCTGAAAGCGATGTCCTTGACCGGCGCCGAATGCGCGCTCAGCCGCCAAGTCGGCGCGCCGCCGAAACCGCCGGCATAAACAGCAATGCCATCGCCGCCGGCAATCGCCAGCATGTCACCGCGGGGCGACCAACGCGCCTGCGCGATCCAGCCGAAAGGCGCCTGCCCCAGGCAGCTTAGCGCTGCTGCGTTCTCACGCGTAATCCGTGGATAACTCACTGTTTCGCCTTGGGCAATTCGGCCGCGTCACAATGGTATCATGCCGCGCGTTGCGGCATTATAATGCTGCACGCTCCCTTTTCACGAGAGGCGCTATGAGCCGAATCAAGACCACACTTGCGGATGTCCGTCAACTTGACAAATTCTACGAGCGGACGATTCCCGGCGACTTCCTCGACGAGAACGACCACGTCAATGTGCAATACTACCTGCGCCTGGTCGAAAAAGGCCTGGGCGCGGTCTTCTGCCAGGTCGGCCTGGGGAAAATTTACGCCGCGGCCGATCCCTACGGGAACTTCGCGTTGGAGCAGCACATTCGCTACCTGGCCGAAATCATGGTCGATGACCGCGTCAGTGTATACATTCGGCTAGTCGATTTGTCGCCCAAACGCGCCTATTTCATGGGTTTTCTTATCAACGAGACGCGCGAGCAGTTGGCCGCCATCGTGGAAGTGGTCATGATGAATGTAGCTATGTCGCAGCGGCGGGGGGCGCCCTTCCCGGTGGCGCCTCATGCGCGGCTGGGGGAGATGCTGGCGCGCCACGAGCAGTTGCCTTGGCCGGCGCCGGTCTGCGGCGTCATGCGCGCCTAGCGCCTCAATTGGGCAGCAGCTTCTGCTGCGCCAGCCAGCCCGCCACCAGCTCGGCGAAGACTTGATTGCCCAGCGGATTCAGATGCAAGTCATCTTCGTAATAGAGCAGCGCGCCCTCTTTTGCCCGGTCCTGCAGATCGGCCAGCGCATCGTAACAGAGCAAGTCCAATTCAGCGCAAAGTTCGCGCATAGCCAGCCGCGCGCTGACGATCCGGTCCAGCTCGACTCCCATCACAGTCGCGGTGAACGCCTCATACACCTCTTCACGCGTCGGCACTAGTACGACAGCCAGCCGGCCGTCCCAGGAGGCGACCAGCTCTTGCGCCATGCTTAGAGCAGCGCGCGAAATCTCGAGCCCGGCTTGATTGGCGGCCCAGGACATATCCATCGCCTGCGGCTCGTAGGTCTGGCCGAATCGCAGTCGCTCTCCGCCGGGGAGCGGCACTGCGTAGCGGTCTTCAAAGCCTTGCGCCACCGGATCATCAAAAATGCGCTGACCGGTCAGGATCGTCTCCAGCACAACATACAAGGCCGAATGCGCGCGCAGCCCGGCGAAAGCGCCGTCGCCGCCGGCATCAACCTGCAAGTTCGCCGGCGCTGCTACCGGCTCGATCTTCCCCTGCGATGTAAATAACCCGTAATCGTCATTGAAGTCGTTGCCGAAGAATTGCCAAATCACCAGGGGCGGTTCGTAAACCTTGCCGAAATCTCTTAATACCAGCCAATGACTGTGGCTGCCGGTGACGGGCAAACCCAGATTCACCAGTCCCAGGCCGGTATCATTTTCCAGGCGCGTCACCCAGCAATCTCTAAGCTCAGTAAAACAGAAGGTGAAGGAATCGCCCAGCACAACGGCGTCAACAAAGTAGTCGACCGGACGATTGCGGAAGCCGATACCGCCCCCGGGCCACAGCTCGATGGTGCTGACGTGGAACTTAAGCCGAGGCGTGCCGTACTGCGGGGCGTCCGCCAAGCCCGGCTTCAGGATGAAGAAGTGATCCGGATTGCGGATCCATGCTCGCTCCCAAGGCTCGGCAAAGGGCGATCCCCTGGCGGCGATGTTGACCATCTCTTGCAGGCGCGGCGGCAGAGTCGAGCGGAAGGCGCGCAAGCCCAGTTCCAGCATGACGACAATCGCCAGCAGCCACAGGATAAGAATGCCAAAAAATCTGATTATTCGTCTTGGCGGGCGCTGGCTGTTTCCGGTCGGCATAGCTAATTGTGATTAGTATGGAATGTGGCGATCTGCGCTCAGCGCATTACAATTCGCGCGGATAGGACGTCAAGACGTCGATGCCGTCGTCGGTGACCACGACATTGTCTTCGATCCTCACCCCGCCGATGCCGGGAATGTACAGTCCCGGCTCAATAGTGAAGACCATGCCCGGCTGCAATACCTGGTCGTTGCCGGCCACGATATTGGGCAGCTCGTGCACGCTCAAACCCAGGCCATGCCCCAAGCGATGAATGAAATACTGGCCCAGCCCGGCCGCCTCAATCACGGCGCGCGCGACCCGGTCAACTTCCGCGCAGGTCACACCCGGGCGGGCGAATTCGCGCGCGGCCTGGTTGGCGCCGTAGACCGCATCGTACATGGCGCGCATCTGCGCGGTCGGCTCGCCGTAACAGAAGGTGCGGGTGATATCGGCCGGGTAATCGTTATAAGTCGCGCCAAAGTCGATCAGCAGAAATTCGTTTTCGCCCCAGACGCGGTCGGCCATGTCGCCATGCGGCAAGCCGGTTTTCTCGCCGGTCAGCACGATCAGGAAAGCGTGACCGTGCGAGCCGCGATCGAGCATTTCGGCGCCGAGCCGGTCGGCAATCTGCCGCTCGGTCAGGCCCGGGCGCGCCCAGTCCATAGTCGCCCTCAAGGCGGCTTCGCTGATGTCGATGGCCCGCTGCATATTGGCGATTTCCTCCGGCGCCTTGCGAGCGCGCAGATTCAGGAATAAGTCGCCGACATCCAGGGTATTGTCCGCCGACAGGCCCGCTTTTTCTAGCGCACGCCATTCAAAGAAACGCAGGGTCTGCCCGTCCAACGCGCAGGTTGTATCACTCGGCAGCAAGGCCGCGACAGCTTGGTTGAATGCGTCATCGTAGCCCGCCGTGTCCGTCCAGGCGAAGCGGCGCGCTTCCAATTCCGGGCGCGCTTCCAGCTTGGCTGCTTCCAACTGCGGGATGATGAAGGAAAGCCCGCGCCGGCTGTACAGGCCGAGAATGGGACGCTCGGACAAGTGGAAGCGCAGCCCGGTGAAATAGACCATATTCTCGCCCGGCACAAATGCCACCAGGTCGGCGCCGCTTTGCTCCAACAGTTGATTCAGCCGCGCTTGATAATCTATAGCCACAACGTCCTCCCGTTAGTGCAGCAATCCATGCTTAGAGTGTAGTCTAAAACCAGGCTCTCCGTCCAGCAAAAGCGACCCCGGACGTGTATTTCTCACAGTTGAAACGCAAGAAACTTTGCCACCGAGGACGCAGAGTTAAATCGAGGACACAGAGGTCTCTTTATAATTAGGCGAATACTTCATGTCCACTGAAGTAACCAATCTGCTACTGGCCCTTGACTGTCGGCTGCCTTAGGGCGCCAAGGGCAATTCGCAGCCTGTCTAATCCCGGGCCGGCTGTGATATAAACGCTGTCAATAATCCGAGGGCGCGCCATGCGACTGGAATATCACCTGCTTGACGTCTTCACCGATCGGCAATTCGGCGGCAATCCGCTGGCGGTATTTCCGCAGCCGCCGCCCGACCTGTCGCCAACGCTTATGCAGCAGATCGCCCAAGAGTTGAATCTGTCGGAAGCTGCGTTTGTCTTGCCGCCGGCCGACCCCGCCCACAGCTTCCGCTTGCGCATCTTCACGCCGCTAGCCGAGCTGCCGATGGCGGGGCATCCCACCGTTGGCGCGGCCTATGCGCTGGCGTATCTGGGGCGCATCGGCCAGCTGGAACCACCGACGAAGATCGTATTCGAATTAGGCGTGGGGCCGATCCGCGTTGCCATTCACGCCGACGAGCGCGGGAATCCAAGCGACGTCTGGATGCGGCAGCCCTTGCCGCAATTCGGCGAGATTTACCATGACCGGCGCGCCATCGCCGAGATGCTCTCGCTTGACGAAAGCGACCTGCGCGTCGATGCGCCGCTGCAAGTCCTCAGCAGTGGTCTCCCCTTTCTTTATGTACCGATCGCTACGCTGGCGGCGATGCGGCGAATCCAGTTGCGCCAAGATCGCTGGAGCGCGCTGCTGGCCGGGGGCGATGCCCAGAATGTCTTCGTAACGACGACCGAGACGGTTGCGGCGGAATCCAGCGCGCACAGCCGCATGTTCGCGCCGGCGCTGGGCCTGGGCGAAGACCCGGCGACCGGCTCCGCCAGCGGCCCGTTGGCCGCATACTTGCTGAAATACGGCTTGGCCGATTCAGATGACATGATCAGCGAGCAGGGCTTCGAGATGGGGCGGCCCAGCTTCATCCGCATGCGCGTCGAGCGTTCGGGCGGCGAAATAATCAGCGTCGCCATCGGCGGCAATTGCGTCATGATGGGCTGCGGCGCGCTGGCGCTCGATTAGCCGAGAATGCCGGCCTGCTGTGCTAAAATGAAGCTGTGACGAGGCAATGGCAAGCATGGCGCCAAGCGACCTGATCGACCATTTTGATGCGCGCGCGGTCTTCCGCGGTTTGCTTGATGGCGAAGACTACCGCAACCGCGTCGCCGGCAGCTGCATTTACCGCTGTCCCCGCTGCGGCCATCGCATCCGCTTTCGCTGGCGCAGCTTTTATCAGGCCAAGGGCCGCTCGCCCTTCCAGCGCAGACTCCGCCGCATATTCGACGATCTGACGCCGGCCCTGCCCGCTGATGAACAGGGCTGCATCGATTTCCACTGCCCCGCTTGCCAGGCGCCCACCCGCATCATCTACAGCGCCCACGACTATACCAAGATCGCCTACCATTTTGATATCTACGCGGTTTTGGTCGGCGCGGGAAAGACCCAGAAATGAAAAACCTGCTGGCGACCCTGCATGATTGCGACCCGGGCATGCTGCCGGCGCTGGCGGAAATCTGGAGCGTTGACAGCAGGAGCCTGAGCCATGACGAGCTCATCCGCCAGCTGCAGCGCGCCATGCTGGATCCAGCGCAGGCCGAGTCAGCCTGGGACAAGCTGGATGAACCGGCGCGGACGGCCCTGCAATTGCTGGTCAGCAGCGCGCAAGGCCGCATGAAAGTGGGCCAATTCGAGCGCTTCTACGGCGAGATTCGCAAGCTCGGCCGCGCGCAAATCAAGCGCGAGCAAGCGCATCTGCAAGGGCAGAGCCTGGCCGAAACGCTCTACTACCGCGGCTTCATCGGCGAAGGATTTGACAAGGTCGACGACCGTCTGATCGGCTTCATCTACGTGCCAACCGACCTCATTGAGGCGCTGCCGCTGCACAAGACAAGTTTCGGCGAATTGGCTGCCGACGCCGCGCCAATTGAAGAAGAGCTGCCCAGGATCGGCCTGGTCGATGATGTCGACGAGGTCATAAAGGCGGACACGTCAATCGTCGACGACATGACCACGCTGCTGGCGCTGCTGCAAGCCGAGGCGCGAGCGGTCGAAGGCGCGCGCTTTGTGGCGGCGGCCGCCGAGTCCATCAAACCCCAATTGCTGCGCTCCAGCGACACGCGGCTCGCTTTCATGCTGGGCGTCGGGCTCAGCGCGGAATTGATCGCGCGCCAAGATGACAAGGCGCATCCCAGTCGCAACCAAGCCCGCGCCTGGCTGGAGTCATCGCGCGCCGAGCAGATTCGCGCTTTGGCCCGCGCCTGGCTGGAAAGCCAAAGTTATCGCGATATGTGGCATATTCCCGGGCTCTATCCCGAAGATTCGGGCTGGTCCTACGATGCGGCGGCGGCGCGCAAAGCCGTCATGGAATTGCTGGCCGATCTGCTGCCGGAACAGGGCTGGGTGTCCATCAACGATCTGATCGAGATCATCAAGGAGTTCGAGCCGGATTTTCAACGGCTGGACGGCGATTACGACCAGTGGTATATCCGCAATGACGCCGGCGAATACCTCAGCGGCTTCGAAAGCTGGGACGCGGTCGAGGGGTCGCTGATCGAGTTCTATATCGTGGGCCCGATGCACTGGCTGGGCCTGGTGGATATCGGCGAGGATGTGCTGCGGCTGACCGCCTACGGGCGCGCTTTCCTAGAGTTCAGCGAGTGGCCGCAACTGCAGGAATCCACGACGCGAATCACAGTACGCAACGATGGTCAACTGCTGGCGTCGCGGCGGGTCAACCGCTTCGAGCGTTTTCAACTGGCGCGTTTCGCTCGCTGCACAGGGGCCGCCGACCCC
>JAGWBC010000114.1 GCA_021296115.1 Anaerolineae bacterium
CAAGCAAAATTGCCTATGTAGTCACGGTATATCCCGAGCAGGATCCTGAGGACCCTTCCGATTTTGCAGGGAGCCACGCCGCAATTTGGGATCTTGACACGGATATGGTTGTAAAGCTGCCCGGTGTGTTCATTCTCGAATTCTACAACTCTTGGGACTTCATCGAATGGAGTCCCGACGGCAGTAAGCAGGCCAGTATCAGCAGCGACGGGCGCATAGTAATCTGGGATACGAACACTTATGAGGTCGTAGCCGAATACGCTGGCTACAGGTCCAATCTTGGTATATACAAGGACGATTCCTAAGCGCTCTTAAATGAACAGTCGAGTGTCGTCGGATATCGGTACGCCTATATCATAGAGGAAAGTTAAGATGAAAATCAGCAACGTCAGCACAATGGTCATGGGTACGCCCTGGCGCAATCTGCTTTTCGTCAAGGTGGAGACGGACGAGGGTCTGGTCGGCTGGGCGGAGGCGCGGCCGGTCGGCGGCGTCGGTCCGGTGATCGGCTACCTCAACGAGACTGTGCCCGATTTTGCCCTGGGCCACGATCCCTTCAATACCGAATCCATGTGCTACCGCATGCTGCGCGAGACTTATGGCCGCGCCGGCGAGATCGCCATGACCGGCATCGCCCTGCTGGAGATCGCCTGCTGGGATATCATCGGCAAGGCGCTGGACCAGCCAGTGTATCGGCTGCTGGGCGGGGCCATGCGCGACAAGATCAAAGCCTACGCCAACGGCTGGTATCGCGTCGAGCGGACGCCGGAAGCCTGGCATGAAGCGGCGACAGAAGTTATCGACAAAGGCTATCGCGCCCTCAAATTCGACCCCTTCGGCAGCGGTTTCTACGAATTCACGCGCGAGGCGAAGCTGCTCTCGGTGTCGCTGGTAGAAGCGGTTTACGATGCCGTTGGCCCGGATGTCGAATTGCTGATCGAGATGCACGGACGCTTCAACCCGGTAACGGCGGTGGAGATCATCCGCGACCTGGCGGAGTTCCGTCCCGCCTGGGTGGAGGAGCCGGTGCCGCCGGAAAACCTGCGCGCCCTGCGGGATGTGCGCGAGGTGGCGTTGGGGCTGGGCATACCGGTGGCGACAGGTGAACGCATCCACACGCCCTACGAGTACCGCGAACTCTTTGAACTGGGCGCCGCTGACATTATCCAGACGGACATCACCCACTTCGGCGGCATCATGAATATGAAGAAACTGGCCGGCACAGCCGAGATGTATTATGTGCTGGTCGCGCCGCATAATGTCGGCGGCCCCTGCTCAACGATGGCGTCGCTGGCGGTCGCCGCGACCACGCCCAACTTCAAGATTCAGGAGTACTTCAACGACTTCGCTGACCCGCCGGTCAAAGCCGCCGGGATTGGCGTGCCGGAAGTGGTGGATGGCTATTTCGCGCTGCCGACCAAACCCGGCCTGGGCGTCGAGATCGACGAAGCCATCATCGCTGAGTTTCCTCAGCGAGAGACGGACTTCAATTTATTCAGCGATGACTGGCACCGGCGGGATTTGAAGTAAGGCGCCCCTATGCCCTGGCGAATGCAATGCCGCGATAGACCTGCGCAAGCGGCAGTTCGCATTCAATCGCCGTCAGCGGAATCACATCCTCCGGATGGTTGAATACACGGACGAGCCAACCCTCGTCGGTACGCGTGCAAATGTCTGCGCGGACGCGGTCCTGGTCGACAATCAAATAGGTTTCAATCGACGGTACACCGAAATAGAATCCGAACTTGTCTACGCGATCGTAAACAAGGCTGGATGGCGAAGTTATTTCGACCACCAGTATTGGATTGAGCAGCGTGAGTTCGCGTTCGTCCTCCATGAGCCCTTCTCCACAGACTGCGCTGAGGTCAGGGTACACGTAACGATTCTGGCCTATCTTTACGCGCATTGTACTGCTTTGAAGCCCGCAAGGGGAATCGTCCAATTGACGGCCGATAGCAAGGGTCAAATTGATCATGATTTCGCTGTGCTGTCGCGTCCCGCCAGTCATCTCAATGATCTCTCCATCAATGTATTCATGCCTGACTTCCTGGCGTTTCTCCCATTCGAGATATTCGCTGACCGTCATCGCGGGCTCAATTTGGATTGCCATGGCAAACCTCGACCACTCAACAAGTGACAATAGTATTACACGCGGAGATACGTTCCAAACTCAAGACGCTGATTCGCAATCGTCCAGGGATGAGAGCATCGCGGTGATCGCCGCTTTCAAGGCTGGCAGGTTTTCTTGTGAAGCGCGCCAGGCGATAATTATGTCGGTATTGTGATATTGATGAATGAGCACATCGCGAAAGCGGGCATAGAGTCGCCAGGGAATTCGTGGATGCGATGCCGTCAGCTCATCTTCAAGCTGTTTGATTGCTTCTCCAATGACGAGAAAGCAGAATATGGTCGCGTCCTGATGCAAATTGGACTGCATAAAGGTGTCACGTCCGCAAGAGACATATTCATCAATGCGTTCGATTCTTTCCAGAATATCTTGGCAGTACTCAGACTGTGGTCTCGTCACAGTTCTTCCGCTTCGCTAATCACGGTGTCTCTGAGAAAAGGACGCAGCGCTTTTCGCGGAACGACATCCACTTTGCAGCCGAGCAAGTCCTCCAACCCCACCAAAAGACCTGCGTGGTCCAAAAGCGAATAGTCCTCGTCGAAATCAACCAGGAAATCGATATCGCTGTCCGCGCGCATCTCCCCGCGCACGCAGGAGCCAAAGACGGATACCTGATGAGCGCGGCATTGGCGCGCCAGCTTCATAATCTGCGGGCGCAGACGACGGATGTCTTCCAAGGTGTGTATCGTCGCAGTCTCAGCCATAAGCATTTCGAACTTATTCCTGCATTTGTCCTCAGTGTATCACAGCGTCGGCCAGCGAACGCCAGGCGTTGGCCAGGAGGACTTTATGCGCGACCAGATTTACTGCAACGGTCATTACGCGCCGAGTAATGATAACGCTGTGAAAACTCGACCATTCTAAGGATGGAGACAGTGAAAGACGCGCTGGATCGTGTTGAATTCAACAGCCTTGTTCGCTTTCGTCCAGGGATGAGAGCATCGAGATGATTGCTGCTTTCAAGGCTGGCAGGTCTTCTTGTGAGAACAGCCAAACTTGTTCCAAAAGAATGTCGTGATAGCGGTGTATTAGTACATCTCGGAAACCTGCGAAATCGCTCCACACAACATCAGGATGCGCCGAAATCAAGTCCGCGTCCAAGCGCTTGACCGCTTCGCCGATTATCATGAAGGCAAGAATCACGCAGTCGTGAAGCAGTCTATCTTCAATGAATGTCTCCCGCCCTCCGGCAGTGCAAGCTTCAATGCGCGCGATACGGTCGAGAATATCGTTGCAGTACAACAGCTGGCTTCGTCTCACAATGACTGCATCTCGCCTGTCACAGACTCTTCCAGTTCTTTTCGCAAAGCATGTTTTGGCACAACGTCAACTTTCCGCCCAACCAATTCTTCCAGCCTTTGCGTCAAACGGATAACGTCAGTAAGTCGGAAATCGCTTTCAAACTCGATCAGGAAATCTATATCGCTATCCGCGCGCATCTCCCCGCGTACGCAGGAGCCAAAGACTGATACCTTATAAGCGCGGTGTCTGCGAGCCAGCTCCATAATCTGCGGGCGCAGACGACGGATGTCTTCCAAGGTGTGTATCGTCGCAGTCTCAGCCATAAGCATTTCGCTTTTATTCCTGCATTTGTCCTCAGTGTATCATGCGCGCGCCGGCCTAGCCCTCAGCCAGGATGCGGTCGACGGCATCGGCCAGCTGACGCAAGTTGTTGACCATGAAGACCCGGTCCGCGTACATGCTGTACTCCCACATATCGCTGTCGCCGCTGCCCCACTGCCGGCGCGGCTCCGGGCAGAACCAGAACAGCCGCCTGCCCTTGCGCTGCATGTCTCGCGCGATATCGAGGCGCGGGTCGTTGTAATTGTTGCGCCCGTCGCCAAAGAATATGACGGTGCTGCGGCTGTCGATCAGGTGCATGTGTTCCCTCTCGAAGCTGGCCAGGCTATGGCCCAGGTCCGTGCTGTAATAGCCGGGCGGGTTCTCCGACATGATGCGGGCCACGGCTTCTCGCGGCGGCAACTCCGCCAGTGTGGTGCTGACATCGACCAGGTCATGGATGAAGATGAAACTGTGCGTGCGCCGCACTTGGTCGCTCAGTTCATAAACCAGCGTGAGCAAGAATTCGACCGCGTAGCGCATCGACGTGCTCAAGTCGCAGATGAGAATCAGGCTGGGTTTCTTGTGGCGCTTGCGGAATTGCACGTCCATCGGCACGCCGCCGTAGCGCATATTCTTGCGGATGGTCTTGCGCGGGTCGAATTGCCCCGATTTGGCGCGTTTCTGCCGCAGCGCCGCCCGCGTCCGCAGCCGAGCCGCCAACCGCCGCAGCTCGTCGCGCACGTCTTCAATGTCCCCGCTGCTGAGACGCTGCAAGGGCACATCGAGCAAGTCCGGGCGTTCTCGCGGTTCCTGTTCCGCCATCTGATCGGCCAGCGAGGAACCGACGTACTGCGAGATCTGGTCAGACAAGCCCTGCAAGTTCTCCCGCAGCATCTCCTCCAACTGCGCCAGCGCCTCGTCGCTCATCCCCAGCTGCGCCAATTCTTCCAGCAAGTCGTCCAGCATACGTTCAAGCTGCGTCAGACCCGCCTGCCGATTCATGCGCCGCTCAAACCAGTTGCGCATGTACATCTCATCGCCTTGCGTCAGGCCCGATGACTCGCCCAGCTGCTGCAGCTCCTTATCGCTGAATTCGCGCCCTTCCAGCAGACGTTGCAAGAGATCGCGCAAGGCGTCCAAATCGCCCATCATCGATTGCAGCGCTTCTTGCAAGAGCTGCTCCTGCTCCGGCGAGAGCTGTTCCAGGATGTTCTGCAGCGGCGGCTTGTTATTCTTGAAGAATAGCGGGAAGAAATAATCAAAGATCGGCTGGTCGCGATGATTCTTGACCAGGGTCGCTTTCATTGAGCTCTTGAACGTGGCCTGATTGCGCACGCCGCTGTGGTCGACGGCGAACATGGCGTCCTGGCTCTCGGCCAGGGACACGCGTACGCCGGCGGCGCGGAGTGCGCGGACGAATTCGATCATTCGTTTCTGCATGGGCGCGTACCTTGATATAAGGCCTTGGCGAGTTGCTTACTCCGATAGTAAACGATTTCCTTGGTCGCGGCAAACAGATGCATATTTCGACAGCGCAATCCTGACGAATGGCTAAGGCTTGCCGTCCAGCACAGGTGTGGGACGAGGCTGAATCGGTTTGTCAGTCGAAAGTCGGCAGCGAAAGCGAAGCAACCAGGCTGTGGGATCTGTATCCCGAATATCAAACCGTCAATCAGAAGTTATGGAAATGTTCAGGCAGCTCGGGCGGCAGTGACAAGAACAGTCGAAGCGGTAAAGCCAAGAAACGGAAACCAAAATACGTTCCGCCTACGGGCGTGACTCTCAATCAGACCGATCTCAAACTAAGCGCCGTTGACGGCCTCTATAGCGGCATTCAGTTCCAGCGTGTTGACCGCGCTGGCATGGGCATTCAGTCAATTCTGGACTTGGGCTTTCTTGACGCAGTGGACGTCTGGAGCAATATCGGCGACGGCTATGAGGTATGCTTCCCGCAGAAAGGTCGCATTGTCTTCAAAGACACCGGTGTTACTCCACACGTTGTGTCTATGGACGTCGAATACGAATATCGTGACGCCTACACCTGCGCCTTGCTGAATCGCGCCGAGCAGATGGTACTGGTCAAAGGTTCGAGCCAGGCACAGTCCAGCACTGCGCAGGCGCAGGAGTTCATCGACTCGACCAGGGACCCGGTAAGCGCCGCCATTGCCCTGGAAAACTGCAGCGCACAATCTCAACCTGCGGGAAGAGCCCTGGGGCGTGAAGATCACCGTCTTGCCAAAGAACACCAGCGTACCAGCCACCGCGCGCACGGAGTCGTGGTAACGAGTTCGCTTCGCTGAAGCTGAGACCGGGGACGATCAGTCTGAATCCAGCGCTGAAGCGATCGAAGGCTGGATATCCGCCTGGCTGTCCGACGGCGAAGGCGACTGCGATTGGCAGAGCGGCGATGAAGACAGCCCGGCGCTCGCATCCAGCGAAGTCACGCCGGACGAAGAGATCAGCGTTGCGGCGCTAGTCTACAAGCTGAGTCTCTAGCCAAGCCCGCGACAGCTGGCTGACAAGAGCATCGAAACGGAATCCCCCTCATAGCGAGGGGATTTTGCTTTCCGCAGCGGAATCGGCAATACCGGACAGCATAGGCACTATAATTGAAGCATCTGATCGGCCGGTTCTCGACCACTGCGAACATGCCCGAGGAGACATGGCGCCAAGTCTGATACGCCGCGCAGTTTTTCTTGCGCTCGCCCTATTGAGTTGCGCTCCAGGCAGCCTGGCGCAGGACAGCCTCAATCCAGGCGGGGCGCCACGCTATGGGCGACAGATACTGGCGCCAGGCTTCCAGCCTGCACCTTTCACCATCGACGTCGTCAGCGGGGGCGATGTCGCGGTAAAGCCGCTGGCGCTGGGCGACAATTGCCTGGGCTACGCCGCCGCTGATCCGGATTTCGTCGTGGAGCTGTCGGCCGGGTTCAAGCGCGTCACCTTCCTCATCGCCGGCACGGAAGACACCACGCTGATCGTCAACCTGCCCAACGGAAGCTGGTCCTGCAACGACGATACCAACGGCCTGAATCCGGCGCTGGTGTACTTTGACGCCGCGCCGGGCAGCTATCAAATCTGGATAGGCAGTTACGCGGCCGATACCTTTGACGATGCCGTGCTCTACCTGGCTGAAGCCGGGCCCGAAGCGCTGCCTACGACCGCCACCGGGCCGGATCCGGCGCGCGACCCGCTTTACGGCGAGATCACACTCGCTCGCGGCTTCCAGCCTTCGCCCTACGCCATGCAGGTACTGGGCGGCGGACGCAGCGATGCCTCCGAATATCTCGCGGACCCGGCCTGTCGCGGCTACGTCTCCGAAGCGCCGGATTACAGCGTCTATCTCAGCGAAGATATGGCCGATCTGTGGTTTTCAGTCTATAGCCCGGCCGCGATGACGATCTTGATCAACGGCGCCGATGGTCGCTGGCATTGCCGCGCGGGCGGCTCCGGTGGAGATTTGGCCATCAGCTTCGATTATGCCCTGTCCGGCTTGTATGATGTTTGGGTCGGCAGCCTGGAGCAGGGCAACTATGCCGCCAGCATCTTCTATCTGACGGAATTCGAGCCGGGCCCATCGCTGAGCTTCACGATTGATACGAGCTGCCCGGGCGCGCCGTCCACAGATTTACAGGTGGGTGCCCGGGCGCTGGTCACAGGCAGCGTCGCGAAGGTCTATGCCGTGCCCGAGACCGCTGCCACAGTCATATTCCAGCCAGCGCAGGGGGCCGGCTTGACGCTGGTCGGCGGCCCATACTGTGACGATGGCCTTCGCTGGTGGCGCGCCCATCTCAGCGACGGCAATCGCGGCTGGATTGCCGATGGCGACGCCGAATCCGTCTGGCTTGAGCCGGCCAATTAAAACGCGGCGCGCGCCTCCAGCAGCTTATTTCAGCGGGGCGATCTCGACCACCAAGCCCTTGCTCCAGCCGTGTTTGGCTTGCATCTTGGCTGTCACGGCAGTGATCAGATCGTCATCCTTCGGAAAGGCCCCTTCGCCGTCGATGAGCGTCATGTCCGCATCGTCCGTCAGCGTATCGCCCAGGCGAAAGCGCAGAGCCGCTTTGGCGCGGATATTCCGCACCCAATGCGCCGCCTCGCGCTTTTCGGCGATGATATAGTAACGACCCTGATGTTCAACATACCAAATCTCGATCTCGTGCGGCTTGCCGCTGCGGTGGCCGGTGGTGGTGAGGTAAAGGAACTTGGGACTGGTCATGCTGGCTTCCCTGCTGGACGCTATCGCTTTTGCTCTGCTGCTGATATTCTGCACCATACACGGCGCGCTGGCAAACGGCTGGCGGAGACAGAGGCTGACTATGAGGATTGACATACGCCGAGAGCGACCCGAAGACATTAGCCGAATATTCGCCATAGAAGCGGCAGCTTTTGGCGGGGATGCGCACGCGCGCCTGGTCGATAAGTTACGCGATGACGATGCCCTGATCTTGTCGCATGTCGCGGAAATCAAGGGCGAGATCGTCGGCCACGCCGCCTACAGCTTGGTCTCCGTCACAGACGGCGCCTGCGTCCGCCACTTTCCCGCGCTGGGGCCCATCGCCGTCACACCGCCCTTGCAGCGACAGGGCATCGGCTCTGCTTTGGCGCGCGCCGGATTGAGGGCGCTGACCGAGGCGGGTTATGGCATGGTCTTTTTGGTCGGGAGCGTCAACTATTATCCGCGCTTCGGCTATCAGCCGGCACAACCGCTCGGTTTCACATCGGACTACGTCAAGCCGGGCGGAGGGCACGAACACTTCATGCTGGCAATTTTGCAGGAGTCATTTCCGGACGGTGTACGCGGGCACGTCCGCTTCCACCCGGCCTTTGCCGAAGTTTCCTAGCTGCATGAGCGCTCTCGCGGCTGGCCCTAACGCTGGGCGAGGATCGACTCGATTTCCGCAGCCGCTTTCTGCGCTGCAAACAAGACATGCCCCATGCTCGCGCCTGGCTCAATGACCAGCGCCAGCGTCACATCGCCGGCCGGGCAATTGAGCAGCGTCCCGCCCTCGCCTTCCAGCACCAGGCGCCCCATATCGCCTTGCGCCATGGCCAGTCAGTCGCGCCGAGACCGCCGCCACCTGGGGCGCGCTCAGCGGATCATTGACGTCCTCAGGCTCCTTGTCCGCCGGGAACGCGGCAATCGGAAAGCCGTCGTCGTTGAGCACCACGCAGGTCTTTACGCCTTCTGCCACCAGGCCCAGGCGGCGCAGGGATTCGTCAAGCGCTTGCTGCCGATCGCGTTGATTCATAGCACCTCAACCAGACCGCATGTCATAGGGCGAGTATAGCCCAATCCCGCCGGGCGCAAAAGCGACCTGACTCGCAGATGATCGCCGCCGCCAGCGCTGTATTCCCTGAAGCCATCATACAGAGCCAGCCACGACCACGACAGGCCAAACCGCATGGTCAATAATCTGCAGCGAAAGAGTATAATCCAAGCGTCATAGTCTTCGCCGTTTTTTGGAGATTCTGGAAGTGGCCGACTTGAAGACATCCGAATTGCGAGAGTTGCGCGTGAAAAGCGATTCGATAACGTGTACAGAGGCCATCGGGGCGGTCTTGGGACGTGGGCTGCAACCCGGCGATGTCATCTGCCTTTCCGGCATGCTGGGCGCGGGCAAAACGGTCTTCAGTCGCGGAATTGGCCATGGCTGGGGCGCTGTCCCCGCGCTGACCCGCCCGACCTACAACTTAGTACACCTGCATAGGCGCGCGCTGGACAAGCAGCAACTGGAGCATATTGATCTTTACCGCATTAGCGGCGCCAACGAAGCCGATACCTTGGGCATCGATGACCTGCTCGACAGCGAAACCATCCTAATCCTGGAGTGGCCCGAGCGCATTCGCGAGCGCCTGCCGCAGGCGCACCTCTGGATCGACATTGAACTGGTCGACGACAACCAGCGCGAGCTCGTGTTTCGCGCGCAAGGATCCCGCTACGCAGCGCGCATCGACGCTTTGCGGCGCGACGTACAAGTTCCCGGATAATTCTCAAGCCACCATACCATGCTCTTGGCTATCGATACCGCAACGCAAATTCTCAGCATCGCCCTGCACGACGGTCTTGCGCTGCAGGCCGAGTGGTCGCTGGCAGCGGGCCGACAGCACAGCGCTTTGCTGGCGCCGATGATCCAACAGCTTTTGCGGCAAGCCGGCGTACACACAAGCGAGTTCCAGGCGCTGGCGGTCGCGGTCGGCCCCGGTTCTTACACCGGCTTACGCATCGGCGTGGCGCTGGCCAAGGGAATGGCCGCCGTAGACGACCTGCCGCTCGTGCCGCTGACTACCCTGGAGATTGTGCTTCAAGCGCATGAGGCTTCTCGCTACAAATGGCCGCTCATCGCCACGGCGCCGGCGGGACGCAAAGGCGTCATCTGGGCCAATCCTGCGGCGGCCGGCCGAAATCAGCACTTGGGATGAGTTGCTGGCCGCTTGCCAGCCGCCTGTCACTATCAGCGGCGAAATCTCCAGCGCCGGGCTGCAAGCCATATCCGCCGCGCAAATCGCCGGCGTACAGATCGACCTGCCCCCGGCCGCGGATCGCCTGCGCCGCGCTGGACACCTGGCCGAGATCGCCTGGCGCCGCCTGCGCGAAAGCCAGGAGCCGCGCCCCTACCCGGCGGCCGACGTCCGACCGATTTACCTCAAGGCCCCGGGATGAAGCAAGCAAACGAGGAGCAGCAAGGATGAACGATATTCTAAAGGCGCTGGGCATAGCGTCCATCAACGCGGGCGTCTGCGCCGGCGCCGACGGCTGGATACATAACGCGGACGGCGCGGAACTTCATTCGCTGAATCCGGCCAGGAATGAAACCATCGCGACGGTTCTGCAAGCCACTCCCGCGGGTTACGACGCAGCCGTGAGGGCAGCGCAGGCGGGCTTCGCGGACTGGCGCATGATGCCGGCGCCCCGGCGCGGCGAAGTCATACGCGACCTGGGCACTGCCCTGCGCGAATACAAAGAGCCGCTGGGCGAGTTGGTCACGCTGGAGAATGGCAAGATCCGCAGCGAGGGCTTGGGCGAGGTCCAGGAGATGATCGATATCTGCGACTTCGCCGTCGGTTTGTCGCGGCAGCTCTACGGCTTGACGATGCACTCCGAGCGGCCCGGCCATCGCATGTACGAGCAGTGGCATCCGCTGGGACCGATCGGCATCATCACCGCTTTCAACTTCCCGCTGGCCGTCTGGTCCTGGAATGCCGCCATCGCGGCGGTCTGCGGCGACGCCATGATCTGGAAGCCCTCGCCCACGACGCCGCTAACCGCCATCGCCATCCAGCACATCTGCAATAGGGTCATGGCGCGGCATGGCGTGGCCGGCGTATTCAACCTGGTCATCGGCGAGGACGACGCAATCGGCGAGCGCATGATCAACGATGAGCGCCTGCCGCTGATCAGTTTCACGGGTTCGATCCGCGTGGGCAAACACGTGGCGCAGCGGGTCGCCGCACGGCTGGGGCGCAGCATCCTCGAGTTGGGCGGCAACAATGGCATCATCGTCAGCGCCGATGCCGACCTAGACTTGGCGACCCGCGCCATCGTCTTTGGCGCCGTCGGCACGGCCGGCCAGCGCTGCACCACCACGCGCCGCCTGATCGCGCAGCGGCCGATCGTCGACGAACTCTGCGACCGCCTCGTGCGCGCCTACAATTCCGTGCCGATCGGCGACCCGATGTCCGACGGTGTGCTGATGGGTCCCCTGGTCAATGAGGCAGCAGTCACAATGATGATGGCCGCCATAAAGCGCGCGGAAGCAGAGGGAGGTCAAGTGCTGACCGGCGGCGGACGCCTGCCCGCGCTCGGCGTCAACTTCGTCGAGCCGACCATCATTCGCATGCCGCGGCAGACAGCGCTGGTCTGCGACGAGACCTTCGCGCCTATCCTCTACATCATGGATTACGAAACGCTCGATGAAGCCATCGCTATACACAACGCGGTGCCGCAGGGTCTATCCAGCGCCATTTTCACCGAAGACCTGGCCGGCTCCGAAGCTTTCCTGTCGCATGCCGGCTCCGATTGCGGCATCGCCAATGTCAATATCGGCACCAGCGGCGCGGAAATCGGCGGCGCTTTCGGCGGCGAGAAAGAAACGGGCGGCGGGCGAGAATCCGGCTCCGATGCCTGGAAAGGCTATATGCGCCGGCAAACCAACACCATCAACTACTCGGCCGAGATGCCGCTGGCGCAAGGTGTTGAGTTTGATGTTTAGTCAGGAGTTGATTGCTTCAGGACGGGAGCTGCGCTAAGGCGACGCGGCCTCAGGCCCCATCTTCCCGCCCCTTGCTCTTGCCAGAACGCAAGACAGCCACCAGCAGTCGCAAACCAACCGCCAACACAAAAAATAGCGCGACTTGCCGGACCTGCTCGCTATAGGGCTCAATCGCGGGTAGTTCCGGCTCGTCGCCGGTCGGCTCGAGGCGCAAAACGGTGAATTCCTCAACCACCTCGGCCAGAGTATTGAGATCGGCCGCCCGCGCCGATGACATGCGGGCGAAGAGCATCTCGTATATCCAGGAATTGCGGCTGAACATATACAGCGCTCGCAGGGCTTCCGCCGCATCATCCACCAGCTGCGCTCGCGCGTCCACGATCTGCTCGCCGTGCTGGATGGTGACACGGTTGTCCTGCTGGATATTGCGGCACCAGTCGGTGTCCGCGCCCCAACCGGAGACGATGTAGTATTTGCTGCCGTGCCGCCGGTATTCCACCACCACATGCCGCGCCAGGCCGCTCTTGCGCCCGCGCGTCGTCAGTATCAGCAGCGGAATCCAATTCAACGCCGGCCCCCAGCCCAGTTTGTACAGGTGCAGCGGCGCCCGCAGCAATTGCATCGCCAAGTCGCGGGAACGGTCGATCGTCGCGCTGGATAAGCTCATAAGGTTGGTCGGCTGGCGCAGATTATTGATGGCAACAGTATACAAGACCCGGCTGCAAATGTCAGCGCCCGGACGACTCCCCAAACGGGCCGCGGGAAGGCCGAGCCAATCGCCTTAATTCCACTCCGACCGGCCGCCGCGCCCGCGCCCGTGATACCTCTCGTCATCGCCCCCGCGCATGATCTGACGGCGCGCCTTCTGCACATCGCTCTCATGTTTGAGCAATACGGTCAGCGTGGTCTCCAGCGTTTTTTCGTCGATGCTGTCGGCATTCAGCATGACCAGCGCCTTGGCCCAATCGATCGTCTCCGACACGCTGGGGTTCTTCTTCAAGTCCATGCGGCGCATGCCCTGCACCACATCGACCGTCTGGCGCGCCAATTTGTCGCTCAATTCGGGCACTCGCATTTTCACGATATTCAACTCGGCTTCATGCGTCGGGTAATCGACGAACAGATACAGACAGCGGCGCTTCAAGGCTTCGGAAAGCTCGCGCGTATTATTACTAGTCAGCACGACGCTGGGATGATGCCGCGCTTGTACCGTGCCCAACTCGGGAATCGACACCTGAAAATCGCTGAGGATCTCCAGCAGGAAGGCTTCAAATTCGGCATCGGCGCGGTCGATTTCGTCGATCAGCAGCACAACCGGTTCTTCGCTAAGCAGCGCCGCCAGCAAGGGACGCGCCAGCAGAAATCGCTCGCTGAAGAAGACATCTTCTTCATCGCCCAGACGATCGGCCGCCTGCCGCAGTGTCTCGGCGGAGGCCAGCAGGTCGCTCAGTTTGTCGCGCAGCAGCTGCGTGTACAGCATCTGCTTGGCGTACTCCCACTCGTAGAGCGCCTTGTTTTCGTCCAGCCCTTCGTAGCATTGCAGGCGGATGAGCGGCTTGTCCGTGGCGCCCGACCAGGCTTTGGCCAGCTCGGTCTTGCCGACGCCCGCCGGCCCCTCGGTCAGCAGCGGCTTGCCTAATTTGTCCGCCAAAAAGACGACGGTCGATATCTCGTCCGTGGGGATATACTGCTGGCCGCACAGGGCCTCTGTTACTTGCTGCACGTCTTCGTACATAGCTGCGAAGTCCAATCTGTCGCGCGCTGGATAGCGTCAACGTAGGTCAGTCGGAGTGTAACCGAGATTCGCCCGATGACGCAACCAGGTCTCATCGCCAAAACCAGAACTGTGGCTACGAGCCAAGTTATTCCAAGCCTAGCAATTGATGCAGGGCAATTGATGGCTAACTATGGGATATGTTTAAAGTTTCAGGTACAGTAGGGGCGCGAACAGGCAATAGTCATTTGACGGCGAATCGGGCGCATTTCCCGCCAGTAAGTACCTGTACGTAATAGAACATTCGCCAATGCGCCGTGGCCGGGCTATGGTAAAATTAGCGCGGAGCCTGACGCAAGGAACCGATTCATGATCACGCGCGATTTCTTGGATGAACTGTATCGTCTCGACAACAAAGACAAACTGAAAGTTTTCCAGCTGCTGGCTGAAGAACTGTCGCTGGACGTAGAGCAGTACAATACAAACACGCATTCATTCGTAATATCTCCCCCGTTTCGCGCGACAGAGGAATCGATCAGACTTATGGAAAGCT
>JAGWBC010000115.1 GCA_021296115.1 Anaerolineae bacterium
TTTTAGTGCGCGCGACGATGAACACATGCGACAAATTTCCGAAGCCGATCCCGGCGTGGCGCAGAAGCTCTTTCGCGCCGAGTGGTTCCCATACCGCATCGCGCTGCATGAGCCCGGCAACATCGAGACGGATTAGGCTGTGATGGACAAATCACCCCGGCATATCGTCGCCGCCAGCGCCTTGATCCGCAACGAGCAGGGCGAGATCGCGCTGGTGAGGACCGAGCGCCGCGGCTGGGAGCTGCCCGGCGGGCAGATCGAATTAGGCGAGTCGCTGACCGAAGGTTTGCAGCGTGAGGTCTTTGAAGAGTGCGGCATCCAGGTCGAGCTGGGGCGGCTGCTTCAAGTGCGCAGCAATCTAAGTTCAGCAATAGTGATTTTCTGTTTTCAGGCGAGCTATATCAGCGGAGAACTGCGACCCAGCGATGAAACGCCGGAGGTCCGCTGGGCGAGCCCGGCCACCGCCCTGGAATTGATTACGGCTCCCATTTTGCGATATGGCTTGCGTGACTTGCTGGAAAACGACGGGCCTGTAATTTATCACGCCTACGAAAATAGACCCTTCGCGCTTATTGAAACGCGGACTTGCTAGCGAATAGGCTCGCGCTCAGGCAGCCCGGCGCTTCGGGGGAAACGCCGCGGCGTCGGCCGGATCTTGTCAATGACGACGAGATAGCGCGGGTTATCCAGCGTAGGCAGCCGCAGCTCTTCAATCGTGAATAACTCGCCGCCAAGTAAATCTATGGCTTTGGCTGCCTCGTTAGTTTCCTCAAACGCCGCTGTGCCGCGCATGGCGATCACTTGGCCGTCAGGGCGGGCCAAGGGCAGGGTGTATTCCATCAGGGCGGGCATTTTGGCGACGGCGCGGGCCACCACGATGTCGTATCGCTCTCGGTGCGCTTCGCTGCGTCCGGCGTCTTCGGCCCGCGCGTGCACGGCGCCTACGTTGGCCAATCCCAGCGCATCGCAGGCGTATTCTATGAAGCGCAGTTTCTTTCGCGTCGAGTCGAGCAGTGTGGCGCGCAATTTCGGGAAGGCGATGGCAAGCGGCAGGCCGGGAAATCCCGCCCCTGTACCCACGTCGATGAGCGTCTTCGAGTCAAATTGCGACACGACTTGCGCAAGGGAAAGCGAATCGAGGTAGTGCTTGACGACGATCTCGGCCGGATCGGTGATGCCGGTGAGATTCATGCGCTGGTTCCAGTCCAGCAGCAGGTCCGTCAGCGCGTCAAACTGCCGGAGTTGGCGCTCGGACAGGTCGAACTCCAGCAGCGCTTTGGTGTGCGAGCGCAGCAGGGACAATTGGGCTCGGCCCGGCTAATTCTGCGGAAAGCCGGGATAGGTCTTCAGCGGCATGGCCGGCTGCTCATGCAAGACCGCGATGCCATGCGGATTCTGATCGATGCGGAATCGGCAGCGGCCGCCCAGCCGCACGTTTGCTGTGCCGGGTCCGAAATCCTCGTAGCCGTCGCTGATCGCTTCCGACCAGCCGACCGCGAAACCGATGTCGTATACGCCCGGCTCCCATTTGGCGCCGAAATTGGCCGTGTAGAAGACCCACCAATTGAGGCTGCCCGGTATCTGCTTTATTTCGCTTATCTCTGCTGGAATCGGGAGAGAATTGAGCGTCACCGAATATTGGGCTTTGTTGATGTGGTCTTGCACCTGCTCGGCGGTCTTGGCGTACCAGGACCAAAATATGCGGATCTCATCGGTATCGTACAAGATGCCCGGGTCGGCCCCGTCCACATCGACGCACTCGGCGAAGATCAGTCCGGGGTCAGCCACGCGCCCCGGCGTAATGTCAGCGCTCGGGCGCGCGCCAATCTGCACAATCGGCTCAACTGGCCGCGAGTATACGGGATTGAGCATACTGCCGTTTGGCGTGAAGACCTTGGATGCCGAGATGAGCTTCGGCAAAGCCGAGACATCGATGCTATCGACCAGCGTGCTGCCGGGCGCCTCGCAGACGCCCAAAACGTCGTCTGACGGCTCCTGAAACAGCGTACTTTCCGGGTCATTTTCGCGGGCGATGCGAATGACGACGCTGATGGGCGTATCCAGCGCGCGCGTCGCGCCGTCGAGCCAATAGATCACCTGGCTTACGGAATAGCCGCCATCAACGCTGACGCGGCGCAAACCAGTGATGGCCTGGCCCAAGCCGCCTAATTGGTCAAATGCCTGATAGTATATGTCGTAGCCAGGCTCCATTGTTCCCGACAGGTCGATCACCATGCGGTCTTCACATGCGCTGTAGAACCAGTTGACCGTAGAGGTGAATTGGGTTTCGTCCTGCGCCTGCGCGCTGAACACCATAATGATTGCCAGCAGCACGACGACAAAAAAATTCGCTAAACGCATGAGATCTCATTCCTGTCTGAACCATCAAGGACAGTCTTCAGCAACTATTTTACCGCATTTGCCCAGAAAGCTCAGCCCGATTTCATAGTCGGCGCGCAGCTGGACATTATTATGTATAGCATACATCGCTTACAATGAAGTGGGAAACCGTCCGCAACCAGCAGGAAGGCAGCATCCAAGTGAGCAAACGCACAATCTGTATATTAAAGGGGGACGAGACTGGTCAGGAGTTGCTGGAGCAGGCGCTGCGCGTGCTTGATCCCAGTGTAATCCGCATGCGTGACCTGGCCTTTGAGACCTTTGACTTGTCGCTGGAGAATCGGCGGCGAACGAAAAACCAGGTAGTGCATGAGGCGGCGGCGCGCATACTGGAAACCGGTTTGGGCATCAAGGCGGCTACCGTCACGCCTGGCGATCCCGATGACGTCGGCAGCCCCAATGCGCTGCTGCGCGACCTGGTGGACGGCAGCGTGATCCTGCGCACGGGCAGGCGTATTCCATCGGTATTACCGCTGGCCGGGGTGCATTCGCCGATTGCGGTGGTGCGCATGGCGGTTGAGGGCGCCTACGCCGCTGAAGAGTGGCGCGAGGGCGAGGGACTGGATGAAGTCGCCTACAACAAGCGATATATCAGCCGGCGCAGCTGCCGCGCGGTGGCCGAATTCACCTTTCAATATGCGGAGCAGCACACGGCGACGGTATTCGGCGGGCCGAAATACACCGTGAGTCCCGTCTACGAAGGGCTGTTCAAAGAAGAGTTGGACCGGGCGGCGGACCTACATCCGACAGTGCGCTACAACCCTCAGCTGATCGACGCGACTTATGCGTTGCTGCTCGAGACATCGGGCGAGCCGCTGGTGATCCCGGCATTAAACCGCGACGGCGATGCGCTTAGCGATCTGGTCATCAAGATGTTTGGCACCATTGCCGGCGCCGAGTCGGTCATCATCGGCTTTGACGACGAC
The DNA here is from genome assembly GCA_021296115.1 of Anaerolineae bacterium. Lineage (GTDB taxonomy): Bacteria > Chloroflexota > Anaerolineae > Aggregatilineales > Phototrophicaceae > UBA6055. The sequence goes on from JAGWBC010000115.1 coordinate 3,327, forward strand.
TTCAACGTCAAGGTCGCTGTCACCGAAGCGCCGCATGGCACCGCGCCCGGCCTGCAGGGCAAGAATATCGCCAATCCCATGGCCATGATCCTGGCTTGCGCCGCGCTGCTGCGTTACATTGATGGCAGGGACGCGGCGCTGGCTAGCCGCGCGCTCTACGAAGCGACTCTGGAATCGGTCTACAACGGCATCAAGACGCCTGATCTTGGCGGACGAGCCAGCACCTCGGAATTCGTGGATGAAGTGATTCGCGAGGCGCGTGGTAAACTTGAGGTATGGGATGCGCTGGGTGACTGAGCGCAAGGGCGGAGGCGGCCGAAATTGGACGAGATGCTCAACCGCGATGTGGCGGAATTGTGGTCGGTTCTCTTTGATATCGTCACCGACGGCGAGAAGCGCCTGGCCAGCCACTTTGAAGCGCATCAACTGACGCCGCCGCAATTCTACGTGCTCAAAACACTGTCCGAGAACGACGGCGAGTGCCGCATCGGCGATATCGCCCGCGACCATCACTTGACTAGCGCGACCATGACCGGCTTGGTCAAGCGTTTGGAAGGCATGGACCCGCCTTTGGTGCTGCGCAGGCGCAATCTCGAAGACGGGCGCTCGGTCGATGTAATCCTGACGGCCGCCGGAGCGGAGCGCTTTGTGGCGGTGCAGCGCGCGCTGATGGACCAGTTGCGAGCCGTCTTCGCGCTGCTGCCGGAAGCGGAACGACGCGATATCATCGGCAAGGTACGCTTGTATTTCAGCGTCTTCTCTCAGCGATTTCCCCTGGGACGGGTATCCTGAAGCCGTCGCCTAGGCAGGGCAATTGCATCAAAATGATAGCGGCTGAAAAGGTGGGTATCTAAACTGAAAATCAACTACAGAGGGCGCAGAGAGCACAGAGAAAAACAAAAAATATGTGTCATGTCTTTTTTGAACTGTGATTTGTGGTTCACGTTTCGCTAGTGACTGTTGCCTTTTCCAGGCCGCAGATTTAGTAGAATAGTCGCCCAAACCCCTACGAACTCTGTGCCCTCTGCGCTCTCTGTGTTGAAAAAAATTTGATGCAATTGCCCTGGTCGCCTAGGCGCCCGTAAAGCGATCGAACCACTCTACCATTTCGGTTAAGCGGCTGATGCGGTGGCCGGGTTCGCCGCTGCTCGACAGCTCGTGCCCCTCGCGTGGATAGCGCAGCATCTTGACCGGCGTATCGGTGGCGCGCCGCACCCAGGCGAACAGCTGCTCGGCCTGCTCAATCGGCACACGAAAGTCATTTTCCGAGTGTATCAGCAGCAGGGGCGTCTTGATGCGCGCGGCGTACTTCAGCGGCGAGTTGTCCCAATAAACATCGTGGTCGTCCCAGGGTTCGGCATCGAATTCGTTTGACATCAGCAGCGGCACATCGGAGGTGCCGTAGAAGCTGGAGATGTTGTATACGCCGCGCTGCGAAACTGCGGACTTGAAACGGTCGCTGTGGGTGATGATCCAGGCGGTCATGTAACCGCCGTAGGAACCGCCGGTGATGGCCATGCGCTCGCCGTCAGCGAAACCCAGCCCCAGGAATACGTCCACGCCCGCCATGATATCGTCCATGGCGACCGGACCCCAGGCCGCGTGCAGCTTGCGCTCGAATGCCTCGCCATAACCGCCGCTGCCGTGCGGATTGCAGTAGAAGACGGCATAACCGCGGGCCGCGTGGAATTGCCATTCGTGCCACATGGACTTGGTCGAGAAGCCCCAGGCGGCGTGCGGGCCGCCGTGGATGTTCAGCGCCAGTGGCGCCTTGTCGCCGGCTTCATGGCCGACCGGCAGAATATACCAGCCCTGCACCGCGCCATTGGGCGACTCGTAACGCAGCTCGTGAACGTCTTGCACGAAGACTTCATCCAGCAGCGCGTGATTGAAGTTCGTGGCTTCCTTCAGTTCTCCGTCGACGAGGACGTAGAGTTCCTGAGGGTTGCCGGGCGTGGAGACGGTCATGGCCAGCAATCCGCCGCGTCCGCTATCAATTTGCTCGATTTCGTAAATGCCTTCATGCGCCGGGCTTAGGCTGTCGCTTTCCGGGTCATAGCGCCAGGGCAGGATCTTGCCTTCGCTCTCCAATGTCAGCGCCAGCGTACCTTCAGGCGACCAGGCGTAGTCAAAAGTCTCGCGGTCGATCGCTTGGTTGACAATCCGCGTTTCCGAACCGTCGGCAGCCATGACGAGCAAACGCGTCGGCATGTCGGTGATGCCGATGGGGCTGCGCTCGCAGGCGATCCACTTGCCGTCGGGCGATGGCTCGGGCGCATAGACGCTGTATTCGCCCTCCGTCAGCGCTTCTTCCGCGCCGGATTCCACGTCCAGGCGGAATATGTTTAGCGCTCGCCAGGGCTCGTCGCCTTCGGGGATGGTAGTTCGTGCAGTGTAGATCGACTCGCCGTCGGGCGACCAGCGCGGCGCGGCGTAGTCGGCGTCGATTGCGGTCAGGCGCTTGGGCTTGGCCTCGCTTGATTCGGCTAGATCTGATCGTAGCGTTCGTCTACGTAGGCTGTGCCCTGTCGATAGGGGATGCGCCACATCGGTCGCGGGTCCCAGCGCTTGAGCTCGACTTCGGCTGCCCGCTCCTTTTGATGTTTGCTCTCCAGCTTGTCAGCGGGCTCGGGCTGTGGCTCGCCGTTGGCGTCCTCCGTGTTTCGTTCCTCGCGGCTCATCGGCGCCAGAATGGCGATGCGGCCGCCGTCGGGGGACCAATCGGGGCTGTGCGCGCCGTTTTCCATACTGGTCAGCGCGCGCGCTTCACCGCCTGGCGCAGCGGTCGGCAGCAGGTAAACCTGCGGTTTGTCGCCCCGCGCCGACACAAAAGCCAGCTGCGTCCCGTCCGGCGACCAACGCGGGTGGGAGTCCGCGCCCTCCGCCATCGCGTAGAGCCAGATATTGCGCTTATACGACTTCTCCAGCGGGTCGGGCGAGACTTTGACGAAAGCGACCGAGCGGCCGTCGGGGCTGATCTGCGGGTCCTGCACGTAATGGATGCGGTTGAGATCCTCGGCTGTTATTGGGCGTTTCTTGGCGGTCATAGGCTTTTCCTAGTCACAGTTCGCGGAGAAAGGTTGTTCCTGATTGCAGAAGCTCGGGAAATCGCGCTTCCCGCGCCAGCTCGCTGATTGATCGCGGCGGCTGCGGCGCTTCAGGCATGGGACGCAGGGCCAACTGCCACCAGCCGGTATGGCGCCAGTTTCCCGCTTTAAATCCTACATTTTCGAAGACGCCGATTTTACGGAATCCAGCGGCTTCGTGGGCGCGGATGCTGCCTTCGTTGGGCAAGGCGATCACGCCGACGGCGTTGCAGTAACCTTGGGCGCGCAGTATCGACACCAGCGAGTGATAAAGCGCGCGCGACACACCGCGCCGCTGAAAATTCGGGTGTACATATACGGTCGTTTCAGTCGTCCACAGGTAGGCGTAACGGGCTCGAAAGGCGCTGGCGTAAGCATAGCCGGCCAGTCGGCCGCCGATTTCGCAAACCAGCCAGGGATACTGCGCTAATGTTTTGCTGATACGCGCCGCGATCTCGTCGACGCTGGGAACGGAACGCTCGAAAGAGATATGCGTGTCGCTGACTATGGGGGCGTAAACCTGACGGATGTCGGCGGCATCGGAAGCTGTGGCCAGCCGGATGGTGGCGCTCATTACGCTTCGCTGACCTCGCCGGCCAGGTTGTCCTCTTCCTCCGGACGCCAGACGGCGGTGGCAATATCGATGTATAGGACGCCGTCAAGGTGGTCGATTTCGTGCTGAAAGACGCGGGCCAGCCAGCCCTTGGCGGTCAAGCGAATCGGCTCGCCCTGCCGATCCTGCCCGGCAATTTCAATGCTGGCGAAGCGCTCGACATCGCCCAGCAGACCTGGCAAGGACAGGCATCCCTCGACGCCAGAGGCCTTGTCGTCGCTGCGCCAGACGATGCTGGGGTTGGCGACAATATAGAGCTTGCCGGCGTCCTCGCCATATTCTTCAACGCTGTCCTCGTCATCGGGCAGGCGAACGACGATGAGGCGGCTGCTCTGGGCGACCTGCGGCCCCGCCAAGCCTACGCCTTGCGCCGCCGTCATGGTTTCGACCATGTCACCGATCAGAAGCTGCAACTCGGCGTCGAAGCAGGTTATGCGCTTAGCTTGTCGTCGCAGGAGCGGGTTATCCGGCTGGATGATGGGCAGGACGGTCATCTGTTGGTCTCGTATTGGCGGACAGGTCGCGCGGCAGTGTAAGGTCAATAAAGGCGCTGGCAAATAAAACAATGCGACTGTTTTACGCGTATAAGAATTAGGATCTGCTTCGCTCAACTGGCAGGGAGATTGTGCAGCATTTTACAGAAAATTTACACGGTAATTATGCAATGGCGCCACATTGAAAATAGGATGGCTTACAATGTGTACGAGTCGAAAGCTAGCGCGGTGGCGGGCCCGCGGAATATTGCGTTGAAGCGCCCGAACTTTAATTGCCGAGATGGTTCCGCTCAATGATTGTGGAGGTGGCCAGACTTGCTGCGAACCAAGACAGAAACCATTCTCATCGTGGATGATGAGCAGCGTATCATCGATCTCGCCAGAATGTATCTGGAGCCGGATGGTTTCTGCGTGACCAGCGCCACCAGCGGCACGGCAGCCAAACGCATGATTCTGCGCGACAAGCCGAGTCTGGTGGTGTTGGATTTGATGCTGCCCGGCATGGACGGGCTGGAAGTCTGCCGGCGCGTCCGCGAAGAATCCGATGTGCCGATCATCATGCTGACGGCGCGCAGCGAAGATATCGACAAGATCGTCGGGCTCGAGCTGGGCGCTGACGATTATATGACCAAGCCCTTCAATCCCCGCGAACTGCTGGCGCGCATCAGAGCCATCCTGCGCCGCGCCGACCGCGCCGATGCAACGGAAGAATCGCCCGAGCCGATTATCGTCGGCAACTTGCTCATCGACCCGCAGCGCCGCCGCGTCGAGGTGGCCGGCAATGCGGTAGACTTGCGCATGAAGGAATTCGACCTGCTGCAAGTCCTGGCGGAAAACAAGGGCGTGGTATTCAGCCGCGACAAGCTGCTTAATGTCGTCTGGGGCTACGACTTTGGCGGGCAGACGCGCACGGTAGATGTTCACGTCGCCCATCTGCGACATAAGCTGCAAGGCATGGATCTGGCGATTGAGACGGTCTGGGGAGTGGGATACCGCCTGGATGATGAGTAAACTGCCACGCATCGCCTTTAACTTGCGGCTGCGCCTGCTGACGTCCTATCTATTGATGCTGATGGTTGCCTTGGGCGTGATTGCCCTGGCGCTATTTGTCTTCATCGGCAATCGCGCGGCGCCGCCGGAGCCCACCTTTGAACGGCTGGCCGCGCTGACGCAGGGGCTGAACTACATCGACTTTATCGCCGACATTCCCGTCGACCGCAACTCGCAAATCTTGCAGGAACGAGACGCGCAATGTGCGCACGCTGCAAGTTCGCCTTTCGGCTGAGGGCACGCGGGTAGTCTACGACAGCTCCGGCAGTTTCGCAGCCGGCGATCCGGTTAAATTGCATAATGAGAAGTACAAAAATCGTCAGTTGCAGACGGTGTTGTCGCGGGGCAGTGAACAGTTCTTCGGCCGCTTTCACGATCCGAGAGGCGGCGAATGGCTGTACGGCGGCGTGATGTTCGGGCGCTTGCTCTACCAAGACCGTCAGCGCTATGGTGATCTGTGGCTGCTGGCGGAGCCGCGCCCGACGGTCAGCTTGCAGGAGACGCTGGCCGTATTCGGCAACGCCTTGGCGCCCCCGCTGCTGCAAGCCGGCGTCGTGGGCATATTGTTTGCTGTGCTCTTGGCGGCGCTGATCAGCCGGACGATCGCGCAGCCCCTGCAGCGTCTGGCCCGGGCAGCCACCGATGTGGCCGGCGGGGATTACGCGGTAAATGTGCCGGTCAGCGGTCCCGCCGAAGTGCGGACGCTGGCTGAATCATTTAATCGCATGACCGCCGAGGTCATGGCGGCCAATACCGCGCAGCGCGATTTCCTGGGCAACGTCTCCCACGATCTGAAGACGCCGCTGACGTCGATTCAAGGTTATGCGCAGGCTATCATCGACGGCGCGGCCGACGAGCCGAAGGAAGCGGCGCAGACCATTTATGAAGAGGCCAGCCGGCTCAACCGCATGGTGGTCGAATTGACCGACCTGGAACGGCTGCAGGCCGGCAGGCTGTCAATGAACAACGACATACTGCGTATGGAACGGCTGACCGAAGCGGTGGCGCAGAGCCTGGTCCTGGTGGCGCAGCAGAAGGACCTCAAGCTGGAATCGTCAGCGGAGCCCGTGCCCCTGGTCATCGGCGATGGCGACCGGCTGGCGCAGGTGCTTGTCAACCTGATCAGCAACGCCTTGAAATTCACGCCACCCGGTGGGGCGGTGCATGTGACGACCGAAGCGGCGCCGGATGGCGTGACGGTCTCGATACAAGACAATGGCATCGGCATCCCGCCGGCTGACTTGGCGCGCGTCTTTGAACGCTTCTACCAGGTGGACAAGGCGCGCGGTCCGCAGCGCGGGACAGGACTGGGCCTGGCCATCGCCAGGGAGATCGTCGAGGCGCATGGCGGGCGCATCACGGTTGAGAGCCGCGGGCGCGGCCGGGGCGCTACGTTCCGCGTTTGGTTGCCGCGGGCTAGCGCCGGCGAAGTCGGTCAGAACAGCTTTTGACGGCTGAGAAGTCTCAACTCAGCGTGTCATCGCTCGCTGGGTCATAAGCCAAAGCCGGCAGCGCCAACGTCACCCGGACTTCATTGCCGCGCTGGAAATACCTGTCCACACCTGTGTGCACGACCAGTTCGGTGCCGTCCGCCAGCGCCAGGCCCAGCCGCTGATAGTGCCCGTAGAACTCGCGCCAGCGCACAACAGCGGGCGTGCCGCGGTCGTCGAAGCCAACGGCAAGCGCTTCGGGACGTATCATCAGTTGCACCTGGCCCGATTTGGGATGAAAGAGCTTGACTTCGCCCAGACGACTGGACGCGGTCATACCATGCGCTTCGGCCGGCAAAAAATTGGCTTCGCCGATGAATCGCGCCACTTGGACATTTGCCGGGCGGTTGTAAATCGCGTGCGGAGTCGCCACTTGAACCAGCCTGCCCTCAAATATGACAGCAATCTCATCGGACAGGCTGAGGGCCTCTTGCTGATCGTGGGTGACAAATATGGCGGTGGTCTCAGTCTTGAGCAGGATATTGCGCACATCGGAGCGCACTTGCGCCCGCAGGCCGGTATCCAGATTGGAGAAGGGCTCATCGAGCAGGAGAATATCCGGCTCCGGCGCCAGCGCGCGCGCCAATGCCACCCGCTGCTGCTGACCGCCGGATAATTCGTGGGGCATTCGGCTGGCGAATGGCGTTAAGCCGACCAGCGCGAGCAGTTGCTTGACGCGGCGCTCATTGTCAGTGCGGGCGCCGCGCAGGCCAAAGGCGATATTTCCCGCCACATCCACATGCGGGAAGAGCGCGTAATCTTGAAACACCATGCCGACTTTGCGCTTTTCCGGCGGCGTGAAGCGAGAATCATCGGCGACGATGCGATTGCTGATCTGTATGCGTCCGCTGGTGGGTCGTTCGAAACCGGCCAGCAGGCGCAACGTTGTCGTCTTGCCCCCGCCGCTGGGCCCAAGCAGCGTCAAGAATTCGCTGGGTCGCACGCGTAGCGTGATATCGTTGACGGCCGGCGACTGGCCGTTGTAGCGTTTGGTCAGGTGATCCGCTTGCAGCGAGTATTCCATAGGTTCAGCACGGCGCCGCGTATATTGACATGCCCAAGCATATTGGAAATGTCGGATGCATAAAGGGGAAATCGCGCCAGAGCGCAAGCTGGCTGCCGCGAGTGGCTAGGGTACTGCCTTCTCCTGCCGCAAGATGACGAACAGCACAGTCGCTGATACCAGGATCAGCGCGAGCCCGGGCAGCGCTATCGACGACAGGAAGGCTTCGTCGTAGGCGCTCCAGATGCGCGTGGCGAAAGTGCGGAAGCCGATAGGGCGCAATATCAAGGTAATCGGCAGCTCCTTCATCACATTGAGGAAAACCAGCGCCAGGCCGGCCAGTATCCCGGCGCGCGCCAGCGGCACTGTGATGCGCAGCAGCGCCTCGCGCGCTGTCAAGCCCAGGCTGCGCGCCGATTCTTCAAAGCGGGGATTGATCTGCTCCAAGGCGCTTTCGGTTGCGCCAATGCTGTATGGCAGGAAGCGAATGGCGTAGCCGAGAATCAGCAGGGGCAAGGTCTGATACAGGGTGAGCATGTGTTGCGAGGCGAAAAACACCAGAGCCAGCGCAATGACGATGCCGGGCAGGACGTTGCCGGCGTAGGCGAGCTTGACCAGCCAGCGGTCAAAGCGGGAGGACGCGCGCACCGCCAAAAGCGCCAAGGGCAGCGCAGCGGCGGCTACGACCAGGGCTGAAATCGCGCTTACGCCGACTGTGTTCCGCAGCAAAGTTTCCAGAGGCACGCGAATCGGGTCGGTAAGCATGTGCCCGGCCAGCCACTTGAAGAGAACGAGCAGCGGGATGGCGACGCCCATGAATATGACGGCCGCGCAGAACAGGACGCCCGGCAGCTTCAATCTGCCTAGCTGAACCGTTTGGAGCTGGCGCGACGCGCCCGTGCCTATGCGATAGTGCCTTCCGTTGGATTGCAAGCGAGACTGCAAAATCAGCAAGAGCATCGTCATGGCGATGAGGACCAGGCCCAGCACGGAGGCTTTGTCCATGCGAAATGATTCTGTTTGGATGAAGATGGCGCGCGTGAAAGCATTGAAGTGCATGACGGCCACCGCGCCGAAGTCGCTCAGGCAGTACAGCGCCGTCATCAACATGCCGGTGGAAAGCGCCGGCCGCAGCTGCGGCAGCGTGATCTGGCGGAAGACTTGCCAGCGGTTGAGCCCCAGGCTTTGCCCGGCTTCTTCCAGCGCGCGGTCCGCATGCAGCAGGGCCGCGTGGACCGGCAATACAATGTAGGGAAAAGTGACAAATGTCAGGGTGAGCGTCGCCCCGACGAATCCCTTGATGCTCGGCAGACGATCCACGCCGAATGGCTCCAGCGCCGATTGCAGGATGCCCTTGGGCCCAAAAGCTTCGCTGTAGGTAACAGCCGTCAAGTAAGACGGGATGACCATCGCCGCCAGCCCCAGCACAAGGAAGACCCGCCGAGCCGGCAGATCGCAGCGGCCGGTCAGCCAGGCGAAGGGGATGGCGATCAGGGTCGCCAGGAAAGTGGTCGCCAGCATCAAGCCTACGCTGTTGCCGACGATCAGGATGGTGCGCGTTCTTAGCAAGTAGTCGACGCCTTCTTGCCCGGCGCCGACCGCGCCAATGATCAAATAGCGATCGCCAGGCTGATTCCCTGCACGAGCTGGCGATTGCCCAGATGCCAGCGCCCCGGCAGATGTCGCTTGCGGCCGTCGCTGCGGAATCGTGGCGGAATGATGCTCGATAGCTGCATGGCAACCCTTGGGATTCAATCGGGCGAGGACAATCCCCGCCCACGTTTGCGCAATCGGACGCCGGGCTTAGTCCAGCGCGCCGCTGTCTTCGATCATCTCTAGCGTGCCCTGCAAGTCAGCGAGGTCCGACAGGTCGATATCGGGCGCTTCGATATCCGCCAGCGCCGGCAAGTCGACAGCTGGCTCTACCGTTTCCACCAGCGGATACTCATAGGTCGTCTCGGCGAAGTACGCTTGCGCCGTGTCATTCAGCAGGTAGTCGACCAATTCCAGGGCGAGATCTTGCTGGTCGCTAGTCTGCAGGATGGCTGCGCCGGCAATATTAATCAGCGAGCCGACATCGCCGCCAGGGAAGAAATGCAGCGTCGCCGTGATCTCGGGATCTTCGGCCAGGAAGCGATACAAGTAATAGTGATTGACCAGGCCGACGGGTATTTCGCCATTGATGACCGCCTGGACGATCGGCGTGTTCTTGGGATAGGCCTGGACGTCGTTGGCGATCATGCTGGCCAGCCAGTCTTCCGTGTCGCAGTCGCCAAGCAGCACGCGCATGGCTGTGACGTTGGCGACGAACGAGGCGTTGGTCGGCGCCCAGCCAACCAGCCCGCGCCATTTCTCGTCGGGCAAATCAAGAATCGAGTCGGGCAGCTCGAGTGACAGTTCATCCAGCATTTCTGGATTGTAAACCAGGACGCGCGCGCGACCACTCAGACCGACCCATAGGCCGTCGGGCGAAACAAATGCGGGATCGACAACCCGGTCTAGCGTCGCCTCGGGCAGCTCCTGCAGCATATCAGCCGCCGCCAATGCGCCCAATGCGCCACCGTCCTGCGCGATGAAAACATCGGCCGGGCTGTTTTCGCCTTCGGTGAGGATCTGGTTGGCGACCGCGCTTGTGCCGCCGTAGAGGACTTCAACGGCAATGCCACTATCCTCGCTGAATTGCGCCAGAATTGGACCGATCAAACTTTCGTTGCGGCCGGAGTACACTGTGAGGACTTGGTCCTCATCGGCGAAGGCCGGCGCGCCAACAAGCGCGACAAGCAGGACTGCCAGGACAAAGAGGATGAAACGTCTTGCGGACATGGGTACGCTCCTTGCGTATGCTGCAAATCCACGTTAGGATTTGCATAGATAGACGAAGGTCAATCGGGAATGTGAACAGGTGACGAAGCCTTCTCATCCCGATTGACCTTTCTGTTTTAGCAGAAACAGCTTGAGCCTGTCCACGCCACTGGTAAAGTCCGAATTGTCGGCGCCGCAGGGCGCGAATTCATAGCCCTTACGCTTGGGAATTAATCGCTCAAGCCGGCCGAGTTGCATCCGGTTAAACTTGCAGTTGATGTCGGCAGGCAAGCGGCCAGCCAGCGCAATCGATTTACTGGCGGCTCGTTGCTGAACCTAGACAAGGTTTGAGTAAATCAATAGAGTTGATGCGACCGGGTAGTTAAAGACCGCAGTTCGGAGAGCGACCAATGTCAAATTGGTGGGGAACGCGCAAGAACGTCTCAGCCCGCCTAGTCTGGGAAGTCGAGGCGATGAAAGCCGCCTTTGGCAATACCTTTAAGTTGGTCGTGCCCCCATTTGGCGGATTGCTCTATTGGCAAGGCATTGTCGAGATCAATATGAGCATCCTGGATTCGCCGCGCCACAGCCTGAAGCTCGTTTATCCCAAAGAGTATCCCAATCGTCCGGCTGAAGCCTACTGCGTCAAACCGCGGATTTACAGCGAAAAGCACCAGTACGAAGATGGTCAGCTATGCTTGTTTAATCCGAAAGACGGCGAACAATACGGCTGGAATCCGTCCAAATCGACCGCGGTGACCGTTGGCGGCTGGGCGATACAATGGCTCTACGCCTATTACACCTGGCGCTCCACCGGCAACTGGCCCGGCATTGAAGAACGGATCAAAGCGAGCACACCCTTGCCCCGCCGCCGGAGACGTTGATCATGCGGACAGCGGATGAACCGGAATTCATCAGGCTGGTGCAAGCCGAGGTCGAACACATCAGGAATCGCTTGCGGGGGATGGCCATGATTTCACGCGGGATCGTACCCAATCTGGTCTTGTCGCAGCGAGCGGTCGAGCGCATGTTATCGCCGGCCAGCCAATTAATGGCGGATGAAACCGGCGAAGCCATGGTGGGTTTCGTCATCAAAGCCGACACGCCGGAAGGGCTGCCAACCATTTATGTGCTGGACACCATTTCGCCGGACGAGACGGCTGTGCGCCGCTCACACACTTTTCAGCAAGGCGACGCCCTGCAAGACGAGATCATTTGGTGGCTGCAAGAGAATTGGCACTTTCACCGCGAACGCCATCGCGGCACAGGCTCGCTCCAGGATCGTTTCGATGTTCCCTTGAGGTATCTAGGCGATTGGCACAAGCAACCCGGCTCCATGATTCAACCCAGCCATGGCGATCACATGACGGCGCTATCCTGGCTTGACGATGATGAGCTGGGCATGGATTCGCTGCTGGTGCCGATTGTCACAGTGGGCCATGCGCCAATCATCGGCGAAACAGACCTGGCGGTAAACTACATCACCGTGCCCATGGATAACGGCTCGGATATGCGCGTGGACTGGTGGTATATCCACCGCGATGTGCGCAAATTCCAGCCGGTGCATCCGAAAGTCGTGCCCGCCGGGCAGCTGCCGTCGATGATGAAATACGGCTGGCATGTGGTGCTGGCGGATCGCCTGACCGACGAGACTTTCGCGCTGGCGGACGATGGGCTGCTGGTCCGTACGCTGTTTTACGAATGCGACGGCGAGGTGCCGCTGGAATTCTGCTTCGTCACCATCCGGCAGGGCGCTTCGTCCTTTGTCCTGTTTGTCACTCAGCACGACTATCCGCATAGCGCCCCGCAGGCCTATCACGCGCCCTACGTCGCCGGCGTCGACCTGATGGATCCGGTCGCCAGCTTTCAGTTGCTGTGGGACGCGGCCACGCCGATTATAGACCCGCCGGATTGGCGATGGACCAGCGACAAAAAACTCATTGACTACCTCTACGCGATTGAAGTTGAAATGGGATTGCGTCAACCGCCGATTCAAATCATTCCGGTGTTTGATGCCACCGACCAGCCCCTCAGCGATGCTGACGCTGTTGGCGGCGGACTCGAGCGACCAGATGCCGGCGATGCGCATGCGGATACCGAGGCGCAAGAGCATGACTGACATGTGGGAACGGGTAGAGCGCCTCATCGGGGCTGACAGCCTGGGGCGACTCGCCGAGAAGACTGTCGCCGTCGTGGGCCTGGGCTCGGGCGGCGGATTCGTCGCCGTCAGCCTGGCGATGAGCGGCGTCGGCAGATTCGTGCTGGTGGACAACGATGTCCTGGAAGCGGGCAATGTGACCCGACATGTCGCTGATCTGCGCTATGTCGGCTGGAACAAAGCCGAGGCTGTGGCCGATCTGATCTTGAATCGCAATCCCGAGGCGCAGGTTGAAACGCGCGCCGGCTTGATCGACGACCATTGGGATTGCCTGGACGATGTCGACATCCTTGTCGCGGCGGTTGACAGCGAACAAGTGAAGTTCACGATCAACGAGCGCTGCCTGGAGAAAGGCCTTTGCGCATCGTACGCCGGTGTGTACGAACGCGGCGAGGGCGGCGACCATGTCATCATCCGCCCCTTTGACGGCCCCTGCTACGCCTGCTGGTCGGAAGCGACTCGCGACGGCGTCATGGTTGCCATGGGCGCGGGCGGCGAACTCGACTACGGCATGATTGGCGAGGCGGGCACGCTGGAGGCCGAACCGGGGCTCTGGGTGAATGTCACCAAGGTGGCGGGCATTCAGACCGATCTCATCATCAATGAATTGCTTCGCGGCAGCAGCGCTCATGAGCCGATGCCGGCCAATACGCTGATTGTCACCAACAGCTACATGGACATTTTTGAGGGACAGGAAAACGACCCCCATACCGCAACCTGGCTTGAAATAGCGCGCGATCCCGATTGCCTCGTCTGCGGCGAGCGGCTCAAGCAAGGCGTCAGCAAGCTGGTCGAGGGAGACGCGGGCAGCATCTCCTTGGCGGATCTGGCGGCTTCCGGCTTGACTACTGATATCGAATTTGAAGACGAGGACGACTAGCTCCGCTCCAACTTCAGTTGCCATTGCCCTACGAGTTCCCGGAGCGTTTGACGATGCGTCAGGCGCTCGCTTTCCTGGAAGCGGCAGCGATGCAGCAGATTGTCGCCACCGTCTGGCGGTCCTCCTGGGTCGCCATAATACAAGCTGAAGTTGTTCCGAATCGCTACTCGATAGACACCGGCATCATAGACTGGCGCGCGATAGGGCAGTTGGCGTTCAGCGATGCTTAAGATGATTCGGTCTTCATCGTAATGTGCCCAGACGCCTAGCAGATACAGGGTCTGATAGCCGTGGTAACCCTTGTGATGATACCAGACAAGGGCTGCCGACCAGGCCGGGCCGCGCAGCGACTTGGGACCGTAACATAGCGCGTGCCGGTAGTCCCTGCGGGCGAGCTGGGCCAGCGCGTCGACGGCGTTGATGCGGTCCAGGGCGCGATCGTGCGGGGTCTGCGGCAGCGGCTCGCGCCGTCTGCTGCCGAAGGGACGGCCCTCGGCGATCTTCTTGAGGATGTCCTGGTAGCGTTCGTCGTCGCGGTCAGCGTTCATGGTCGCCCGTGTCAACTTAAGCCAAGGCCGTGACTTAGACGCCCGCCAGAAACTCGCGTATGCTCGCTTCAAACAGCGCCGGATGCTCCATATTGGGCAGGTGCGCCGCATTGGGCAGGATGAGTTTGCGCGCTCTTGGCAGTTGCTCGGCCATATAATCGGCTGCTTGATGCAGATAGGGCAAGTCCTTCTCGCCGATGATGACCAGAGCGGGCATCGTCAGCTCGGTCAGGCGCTGCGCCGGGGAAACCTCGGCCGTCTTGCGTTTGTGCTCGCCAATGCCGCTGAGCTCATGCACGGTTACTTGGCGCGCCATTTCGAAGGCTTTCGCTCGGATTGCCGGGTCAACATCATCCCGCGAGCGCCCGACGCCATCAAACCAGATTTGCATGTCCAGCTCGGCTACCTCATCAACCTTGCCTTGCTCGAAGGCGGCTTCAGACTGCGCGATCAGTTCGTCGGGCCAGGCGGCGTCGCCTTCAAAGCCGCGCGGATCGCTGCCAACGAGCAACAGCGCCGATACTTGCTCGGGCTGCGCCAATGCGAATTCAATCGCGAGCCCGCCGCCCATTGAGCAGCCCATCAGGATGATGGGCGCCGGAATGTCCAAGGCCGCCAGCAATCCGTCGAGGTCGTCCTGAATGTTGAACTCGCCGGCGGCGGGCAAGCTGCGACCGTAGCCGCGCATGTCAAAGCGCAGCGTTTGGTAGCTGTCGGCGAGCGCTGTGAACTCATGATCCCACATGCGGCAATCGGCGATGCCGGCGTGGATCATGATCAGCGGCGGGCCGGCCCCAGCGCGCTCGAAGTAGAGATTGGCGCCATTGACCTCGACGAAGCCTGTTTCTATGTTCAATGTCTGTCTCATTCCAGCGCTACCTTGGCCAGCTCGATGCCTTCGCGCAGGAGTTTCTCATAGACATTGTAACGTTGATAGACATGCATTCCCACGCGCTCGTAAAGCGCCACGGCGTTGGTCAGGCTCTGGCCGTCGACGTCCAGGTGGACCAGCCGCTTTCCACGATCCCAGAAGGCCGCGAAGCAGTGCTGCAGCATAGCCGACGCCAGCCCGCGCCGGCGATAGCCACGACGGACGCCTACCGTATCGACATAGCCGGCTTCGGGATCGCGAAAGTCTTGTGTCAATCCGAGCAGGCAGCCGACCACTTCTCCCGTCGCTTCGTCAACCGGGAATATCACCAGCTTCGGCTCAAAGTAGGGGTCGTTGTCGAGCCAGTGACGGAATATCTCGAGGTCTCTCTCAAAGGACTCTTCGATAAATCCGAAGTGGTCCGAGAAAGAATCGCGCACGACATCGACCAGCAGGGGCAGGTCGGTCTCATGGCAATAAGGACGCGTGACGATGCCGTCGGGCCAGGGCGGGGGATGCGGCCGCTCCGTCAGCTTAATTTCCATATCGTAGAAGCTGCGGCAGACGCTGTATCCGGCGTCTTGCAGCGCGCTTTCGGCATAGGCATGTCCTTGGCGCGCGCCGGTTTGCAGGCTGATCCGCGCCTCAGGCGGGCAGCGGGGGATGACTTCGCCGCTTCTGGCATCGGCCCAGTCCAGCAGCTTGCGCTCAAGTTTGCGCTCAAGAAAATCGGGGTGCACGCCCCATCTCACGCCGGGGCGAACCGGCTTTTCGGCAGTCGCCCAGAAAGTGGCGTAACCCGCCAGCCTTCCGTCCGCAGCGAAATAGGCGATCGACGAGTTGGACAGGTCAAAGCCGGGCTCCTGCCACTCCAGCAGCACAATCTTCGTGTCTATTCGATCCTTCACGCCGATGGACGCCGAGATCGCATTCTCGGTTTCGACATAACGGTCGACGTCATCCAGAGAAAGCGGACGAAATTCAAATTCGGGCAAGCTCATCTTGATTCCGTTCTTGTGGAAGATTCGGACAAATCAGTGATTTCCGGCGTGCCGCGCGGATATGTATCATCTGCAGACGCGCCGCCGGCGGATTATAAGGAGAAAAAGTCTTGCTTAACAGTGTTTCCCTTTTGCGGTATTATGACCGCGCTTTGACGGCGCGCCTGGAACGGGGCTTGAATGAACAAAACCACCAAGACTTTAACCTTTGTCATCGGCATAATCATGACGATCGCGATGGTCGGCAGCCTGATTCTGCCAATGTTGTCCGGGAATATCGGTCAGGCTGGGATGGATGCGGAAGCAGCGCGCCCGACTCCACTGCCCGAGCCGACCATGCCGCCGCCCCCGGATACCGCCTCGATCAGTTTTGACCGCTCCTACCTGCACAGTTCGGGTTTGTTCACTTTAGGCGCGCCTACCGGCTGGATCCAAAGCGCGGGCAGCAATACGGCCGATGAATTGCGCGCCAGCTTGACAAACGCCTCTCTGCTCAGCGTGGTCGAAGTTCGCATCAGCAAGAACCATGCCGGCCTGGCCGATAGCGAAGCGCTCAACGCCTTTCTCGACAACACCTGGCTAGGCCAAACCTGGAGCGGCTACTCCCGCTGGGACGAGACCAGCCGCAAAATCACCGCCGACGGCATCGTTCAGATTGACTTCAATTTGTCGCGCGGTCGATCTCACATGATTGCGCGGCAAGAATCGTGGCTGGAAGGCGGAGACATATACACTGTTCGTGTTGTCATGGCGGAGAACGCGCCACAGGAGCTCAAGTTTATCTTGCAGGGCGTGGCCGACAGTATCGAACGACTGCCGTTTTACGCGGATGCGCCTTTTGGCTGGGACGCCTACTTTGACAATACTGACAAGCACATCGTCCGCTATCCATCCGACTGGGATGTTACTGATGCTGCCGAGGGCGTGCCGGCTACCATTGTCGGCGACATGGCGTCGCTGGTCATATCAACCGTCGACGTGGCGATCAGCAGCGAAGAAGAAGCAATCGACTGGATTGAGAGTTGGCGCAGCGGCGTGAAAGCCCGTTCCGTAGAATCTGTCGAGATCGATGGGAACGCCGGATTCAAGGTTTCTTATCGCCTTTCCACGCTTGACGGGGACTCCGAAAGCGGCCTGGCAATCATGCTTAACGGCGCTGACAATCGGCTGCATGTGGCTAACCTGCGCCTGAGCGACATCAGCGAAGATCTGCTCGATGTAAATGCGAACGACTTTCCCTGGCTGGCCACGATTGATTCCTTCCGACTTGTGCCGGATTTCCAGGCCGACCTTCAGTAAGGCGCCGGTCTGGCGATAGCGATGCGGCCAGCTGCGCCGGTCGTCCATCGTGAACCAGCTTTGGGGCTGCTGTGATGGGACAGCCGAAAGAAATCCTGCCTAATCTGTGGATATACGAGACGGTCTCGGATGACATTGCCGTACGCGGCGTCCTTGTCGTCGGCGAGCGTCAGGCGGCGGTCTGGGATACGCTGACTCACCCGCGCGACGTATCCGCGCTTAGCGCCATTTTGGGCGACAAGCCCTTTTACGTGGTATACAGCCATGCCGATTGGGATCACTGCTGGGGCACGTCCGGATTCAGGCGACCGCCCTTGAGCGTAATCGGCCACGATGAATGCCGGCGCCGCTTTCAAGAAGACGTGCCGCTGACACTGAGCAGCATGCAAAGCGCGGAAAGGGGCAAGTGGGAGGACGTGCGTCTGGCGCCGCCCAACATTACTTTTAATCTTCGTATGTACCTGGACCTCGGCGGCGTCACGCTGGAGCTGCATCATCTGCCCGGGCATACAACAGATTGCATCGTGGGCTGGATTCCGGAATGGGGCGTCCTGCTGGGCGGCGATGCCATCGAAACGCCCTTGCCCGTTGTCAATAGCGCGCCGTTGCTGGGCGCCTGGCTGTCAGCGCTGCAGGGTTGGGCGAATATGCCTGATCTCAGGCGGTCGATACCGTCTCACGGCTCGACGAGCGGGCGCAGGGCTTTGGATCAGACGGTCGCCTATTTGGACTTTAATCTGCCGAAGAGACTGGCGAAGTTTTACCGAGAAACGCATCAGAAGAATCTGCAGTTGCTCGCTGAAGAGCCGGGCCGTCATGCATGATGTGCTGCCGGATATCCTGCAGGAAGACTTGCTGGTAGTCTTCTGCGGCACAGCGGCTAGTACCGTATCGGCGCGCGAGGGCGCTTACTACGCCAATGCCTCAAATGCCTTCTGGCGTACGCTGTATCAAACCGGCATGACCCCGCGGCGATATGCGCCCGGCGAGTTTCTGCGCTTGCTCGAGTTGCGAATTGGGCTGACTGATGTGGCCAAGGGCGTTGCCGGCAGCGACAGCAGTTTGCGCCAAAGCGACTTCGGGCCCGATTGCCTCAGCCAGAAGATCCGCCGCTTTCAACCGCAGATTGTAGCTTTCACCAGCAAAGCCGCCTGGCGCGCCTGGAGGCGACTGTCCGCCGCCGATGCAGTCTCGTATGGCCGGCAGCTAGAAAGCCTGGGCCCTACTGAATTCGTCGTGTTGCCATCGCCATCCGGCGCCGCCCGGGGCTATTGGGACCTATCTTATTGGCAGGCGCTAGCCGACGACTACCGGCGTCGTATGCGACTCCTGTAAGGCCTGTCCGCTACTCAAATACCGGTGACGGAAGGTTTGGGCGGGGCGGGCGCCGCGCTTTTGCGGATTCAAGACACTTTTACCACCGAGGGCACAGAGTAAATATGAGGGCACAAAGAGGGATACCGGGAAATATGGAGCTAGGTCGAGTTAAGGATGGTTCGCAGGTTCGCCGATTCTGTCTTTGGACTAAACATGATGCCTTTCCTCTTTGTCCTCTATGTAAATCGGTTGTACTCGGTGGCAAAAATGTCGATACTTCGCCTAGGCTGAGCGAGCGGCGGCGTCCCCGTACTGGACAAGCCTGGTAGGATTCCACTGTGCGTGTTTATCGAAACGACAAACTGAGGGCGCTCGACATCAAATTCGCTGCGCCGCGAGCTGGCGATGCCGGCTACGATCTTTACGCGATCTCAGCCCACAGCGTCGAGCCGGGACAGCGGGCGCTGGTCGACACCGGCTTGCATCTGGAGATTCCGGCCGGCTTTGTCGGCTTGGTCAAGGATAGGTCGAGTGTGGCTTCCGCAGGCATCCACACGCTGGCCGGCGTCATAGACAGTTCCTACCGCGGCGAGCTCAAGATCTTGATCGTGAACCTTGGCAGCAGTCGCTACCAAATTCGCGCGGGTCAGAAGATCGCGCAGCTTATTGTCGTGCCGGCTTATACCGAGGCGGTTGAGCTTGTGGATTCGCTGGAGGGCCTGTCGACCTCGCAACGCGGATCAGGCGGATTCGGCTCAACCGGCGAATGATCTGGGCCGCAAGTTCCGCGCCTATTCCGCCGGATTGCCGTCGTCGGCGGCAAACAGCACTCCGTTGATAGACTCGGCGGCATCGGAGCACAGATAGAGCGCAGTGTCAGCGACATCGCCAAGCGAGCGGGCGCTGACACTCCACGCGCCTGCCGTTTCCGAAGCCGTGATTTCGCCCTGAGAGGCGCTGCCAGCCGCAATGGCGTTGACACGAATCCTATGTGGCGCCAGCTCGCGAGCGGCCTGCTGTGTCATGGCGATCAGGGCCGCTTGGCTCGCCACATAGCCGATGCCGCTCGGCAGCGTCGACCTCAGCCCTTGGGCGGATGCCAGATTGATCATCACTCCGCCGCCTTCGTCCGCCATTACGCGCCCGGCCAGTTGCATGCAGAAGAATACGCCGGAGATGTTCATTTCAAGCTGACGGCGCCAGTTCCATTCGTCGATTTTTAGCATCGCTTCGGGATGAAAGATTCGCGCCCCATTGACCAGGATATGAAGCTTTCCGAAGGCGTCGCGCGCCATCTCGATCATATTGGCTGTCTGGAAGCGGTTGGAGATATCGGCCTGAAGCGCAATGGCCGCGCCGCCACGCTCTTGGATTTGCTCGCAAGTACGCTCGGCGCGCTCAATATTGATATCGCTTACCGCCACTGACGCGCCCTTAGCGGCCAGAGCCAGCGCTATCGCTCGTCCATGCCCGGCGCCGGCGCCGGTGACCAAGGCGTTGCGGTCGCTTAGATCAAGGCGTTGCTCGGGCACGAGGAAGTAACTGATATAAGATGCGGCGTTCGCTGACCGCTAGAAAGGTATATCGTCGACGGAGGCCGGCTGATCCGGATAATTCGACGCCCGGTCGCTCTGTTGCGAAGGTCCGCGTTGCTGTCCGCCGCCGCGCTGTTGACCGCCGCCTTGCCAGCCGCCACCCTGTTGACCACCGCCGCCGCCATCGCGCCCACCGAGAAATTGCACGCTTCGGGCGGTCAAATCCAACGAAGCCGCCGCCTCGCCGTTGTTGTTGACGTAGCCGCGCGCTTGTACATTGCCGATCACCATGACCTGACGTCCGCGGGATAGATAAGTGTTGCAAGGTTCCGCTTGATTGCCCCAAACGGCCACCCGATACCAGGTCGTCTTTTCCTGCGGCTCATTGGTCTGCCGATCGCGCCAGCGTTCAGAGACCGCCACGCTGAAGTTGCAGACGGCGCGCCCGCTCTGCAGATAGCGGAGTTCGGGGTCACCGCCCCGATTGCCTACGATTATGGTTTGATGCCATGACATAACTGAATGCTCCCGTCGACTCTGCTCTATTCTCTCAAGGATGAAAGTTTTTCGGTAAGAATCCGGCGCACCACTTTCGGATCGCCCTTGCCGCGCAGTTCGCCCATTATACGCCCGAATATCGCGTTGAC
>JAGWBC010000116.1:0-5615 GCA_021296115.1 Anaerolineae bacterium
AAACTGGTATGGGAAACAAGCGCTTTAAGAATTCAAAAAAACACGACAATTCGAGGTGAATAAATGCGCGTCATTGTGCATACGGGCAAGGGTGGAGTGGGCAAAACGAGCATTTCCGCGGCGACCGCCCTGCGCTGCGCCGAGCTGGGACTTCGCACAATCGTAATCAGTACCGATACCGCGCATAGCC
The DNA here is from genome assembly GCA_021296115.1 of Anaerolineae bacterium. Classification (GTDB taxonomy): domain Bacteria; phylum Chloroflexota; class Anaerolineae; order Aggregatilineales; family Phototrophicaceae; genus UBA6055. Next base: position 191 of record JAGWBC010000116.1, read on the forward strand.
TGGGCGACGCGCTGGATATGGAAGTCGGCCCCGACGCCACTCAAATCGCCGAAAATCTCTGGGCGCAGGAAGTCGATACCCGCTATTCCATGCAGAAATACTGGGGCAAGATCCAGGAATACCTCGGCGCATTCTTCAACCGCGAGGGCATCGCCAAGGTCAACGCCGCCGAAGTCACCATCATCCCGGGCCTGGAAGAGGGCGCGCAGCTGCTTTGGATCAGCGAATATTTTCAAGCCGATGAATACGATGTGCTGATCGTCGACGCGGCGCCAACGGCTGAAACCATCCGGCTGCTCAGCCTGCCCGATGTGACGCGCTGGTGGGTCGAGCGCTTGATGCGTATCGCTCGCGGCCTGGACAGCGTCATCCGCCCGGTGCAGAAGTTGCTATCGCGCGGCAAGAAAAATGACCTCGGCATCGATATCGCCGATAACGCCTGGGATCAAGTGCTGCTGCTTTTCGATAGCCTTGACGGCGTTCGCGAGCTGCTCACGGATCGGGAATACGCGAGCTTCTGTTAATCCGGAGCGCATGGTCATCCGCGAGACGCAGCGCACCTACACCTACCTCAACCTCTATGACTACGCCACCGACGCCATTCTGGTCAACCGCGTATTCCCCGACGAAATCACGGACCCTTTCTTTGCAACCTGGAAGAAACGCCAGGCAAAAAACATCGAATTCGTGCGCGAAGCATTTGGCAGCCTGCCGCTGCTGAAAGCGCCGCTCTTTGGCGAAGAAGTCGGCGGACTAGACACGCTGCGCCGGCTCGCTGATGAACTGTACGGCGACCGCAATCCGGCGGAGCGCCTCTTCGACGGCGTGGTGCACAAGCTGGAACAACTCGATGGCGATTCGCAGTGGATGCTGCGCGTTCCCATCGGCTTCGCTGAGAAAGAGCAACTCGACCTCTACCGGTCGCGCGAAGAAATCACGCTGAGCGTCGGTCCTTACCGGCGCAACATCGTCCTGCCGGACGAGTTGCAGCATCTAGAGATCACCAGCGCCAAATTCGAGGACAAATTCCTCAATATCCGCTTTGAGGAACAAGCCTTCTAGGCGCCTGCCTTGGTGGGTTTTCGCTGGCGGTCGCTGTAAATTGCCGGGGGAAAGGGCAGGTGAAGCGCCCGCCCTCTGATTGCGCCTTAGTCGTCCAGCTCGACGCGAATTTTGCCGCTGGAGCTGCTCTCTTCTTCTTCGTCCGCCGCCAGGTTCGCGCTGGCCTGCTGTTCCTGTTCCATCTCTCGCTGCGCGTCGGGGTCTTCCATTTCGCTGGCCTTTTTGATCTCATCAATCGCAGCGTCGATCAGCACGCGAAAACCGGTGGCGAATTCGTTGCCGGCCGCCTGCGTATGCTCTTTGAAGCGGGGCGGCAGCAGAGACTCCATCGCCTTGCCAAATTCTTCCAAGCCGCGGCGCTGATGGAATATAAATTGCTCCAGCGGGTTCTTGCCCTCGTCGCCCTCCGGATCCTCCGGCAGCGGATTCATCTCTTCGGTCATCGCATCGCTCCTAAGCCCTGTGCCGCCATTTATTCAGTATACGCCCGCCCGTAACAATGGTTGCGCACGTTAAGGCACGGTGCTTTGGCTGATTTGCTATGTCCAATAATGGGAAGCCGACTCTGACATGGCGTCAGTCTTCTGACTGCGCCAATTGCTGGATCAGCGCCAAATCCCGCTGGATGCCCCGCGACCGCCAGCTAAAACTGAAAACCAGCGTGCCCAGAATCAGAAAAACCACCGCCAGCCCCAAAGCCAGGTAGTGTGAGTTGTCAGGCGTCACGAAGAAACCCAGCAGCGTCCGATTGTAAGCGTCAGCCAGCGTCGCCAGATCTCCCGGCTGTCCTTCCTGCAGCGCCACGTAGCTCTCATTGCCGAAGACCGTGCCCATGGCTGTCAGCTCGGGATGGCGGAAGACGCGCCAGGTTCCACTGGCAAGGTCAATGACTTCCACACCGCTGAACTGGGTCAAGCCAACGCCAGCCAGCGCTTCGGTCATACGCGCAATCTCAGGGTCCGCCACGTCTCGCGATTCATCCGCCTGCGTGATCGCAACCAGCACAGTGCGCGCCGCCGGATTCCGCTCTACGAAGTTGATCACAATGAATCCAGCCTCGCTCCGCCGCGCCATGGACGAAGCCGTCGTCGCCTCATCAATGTCAAAGGCAAGGACATTCCAGGTGCCATCGGCCAGATTGACTTTGTCGCTGTAGACCGGCCCGTCAATGTCCATCCCCAACATTTCGCCCAGTTCGGCCTGCGCCGCGTCAATCCCGTTATTGGCCGATACGAACGCTGTGCGAATGGTCGCCTGCGCTTCGGTCAGTTCAAACTGCGCAAAGTCGGCGCTGCTCTGGTTCGCCCAGCCTTCCAGGATCGGCACGTTGACGGCGCCCATCCGATAATAGGGCAGGGTCTCGTCGTGATCGCTAGCGCTCGCGCCGCCTGCAAGCAGCAAGCACAGCATAATGGCAACTGCAATTATGGTATTCATCATGCCTCAATCGCCTAAGGCCTGGATCATCTTCTGGTCAAGCGCTTCCCGGCGCGTCTCCAGCCGATAGCGATGCCACATCAGCGTAATCGGCATCAGCGTCAGCCACAGCAGCATACTCGGCGCCAGGGCCGTCACCACACCGCTTGTCGCTTCAAAACTGCCCTGCGCGTTCTGCGGGCTGGCGCCGACGATCACCGGATGAATCGTCTCGGGCACTATGCGGATGATGAAGAGCGTAGTCAAAACGCTGACAAAGGCGAAGATGCCGTAGACTGACATGAAATTGCGTTTGCGGCTCATATCGTCGATGCCCGCGCGCAGCATCAGGTAGGCCGCGTAGATCAGGCACATCACCGCAGCAGAGGTCAAACGCGGGTCCCATGTCCACCAGGTATTCCAGATCGGCCGCGCCCAAATCGCGCCTGTGAGCAGGTTGATCAGCGCGAAGGCCAGCCCGACTTCGGCGCCGGCCAGGGCAATCCGGTCCCAAGCGTCGTTCTTGCGCGCCAGATAGAGTAATCCACCGACCACCGTCGCGCCGAATGCCGTGAAGGCGCCGAAAAACGAGGGCATGTGGATATAGAATATCCGCTGTATATCGCCCTGCTCGATGTCGGTTCCGGCCACGACCAAGCCCAGGTACAGGGTGGCCAGAAAGCCTAAGGCGGTCAGCGCGGTCAGTACACGCAACAATCTCGGCTGCGGCGCGGCTTCAAATGCGACTTCTTTTGCCACGTTTTGCTCTCCGTTTTCCGCGACTCGTCAAAAAACTTAATATACCTACAAAATTCTACCAAAACAGCCTTCGATATTAAGCGGGAAAGCCGGCCTAGCCGTCTCGGTTCTCGCCCGAACTGTCCACTCTCTTGGCTTCATTCTTCAACGACAAATCCGTAAAGCAGCAAGCACAATGCCACATAGATCACGGTGATCCCGGCCAGCAGCTGCAGCCAGACTTGCCAGTCCGGCGCGCCATTCAAGACGCCCTTGGTCGCGCGCACCGCCGTGAGCAGGAAGGGCAGGGCGACCGGCAGTAGCGCGATTGGCAGCAGCGCTTCCCGCGCCCGCGTATGCACGGTCATGGTCGCCAGCAGTGTGCCAATCGAACAGAATCCGACGATGCCGACGAGCGTCGTGAAGATAACTCGGATATCCAGCATTTGCATGCTGTAAAGCACGGTCATCAGCGGCAGCAGCAACAAGCCGACGATGCCGGTGAATATGGAGTTGCCAGCGAACTTGCCGACAAATATGGCCGAGCGCGACACCGGCGCCAGCAGCAAAGCGTCCAGATTGCCCTGATCGCTTTCTTGCGCCAGACTGCGGTTGAGCCCTAGCAGGCTGGCAAATATCAGCGTGACCCACAGGACGCCGCTGACCGCCTCGGCCCGCGCCGCGCGGTCCAGCTCCAGCGCGAAGCTGAAGACCAAAATGCTCAGCAAGGCGAAAAGCGCCATCACGCTCAGGAGCTCACGCGATCGCATCTCCGCGCGCAGATCCTTGGCGACGATGGCCAGCACGCATTTTAGAAAGGGCGTGGTCATGCTTTTGGCGCATCCCGATTGAGTTCGGCCAGCCTGCCCCGGTCGCAGGGGCCATCGAAAGCGATCTTTCCGCCAGACAGCACCAAGGCGCGCTCAGCGGTCTTAGGCGCGCGCGCCACTTGATGCGTACTCAGGATGACGGTGCGTCCGGCATGTTTCGCCCCCGCCAGCAATTCGTCCAGAAGTTCGCAAGCCGCTTGATCGAGCCCGCTGTAAGGTTCGTCCAAAAGCAGAATATCGGGCTGATGCAGCAGCGCCCGCGCGATGCTGAGCCGCTGTTTCATCCCGCGCGAAAATGTCCGCACCAGGGTATGGGCGCGCCGGTCCAAGCCCGCCTGCCGCAGCAATTCATCGCCGCGCGCTTCGCGTTCGTCCGCTTTAATGCCATACAGCTTGCCAAAAAAGTCGAGGTTTTCAGTCGCGGTCAGATTCTCATACAGCAGCGGTCGATGCGCCACCAGGCCGATCTGCGCGCGCACCGCCATCGCCTCGCGCGGCAGTTCCCAGCCGCCAATACGGATTGATCCGGCGGTCGGCTTGCTCAGCCCGCTCAGCAGCCGCAGCAGCGTCGATTTGCCGCTGCCGTTGGCGCCGAAGAGCAAGACGGATTCGCCCCGCTCCACGCTGAAATCCAGCCCCCGCAAAGCCGGCAGCAGACCGAAGGTCTTGCTCAGATATTCGACTTGGATGATTGTCATGGTATCCGTCTATTCAGCCGCGGCCATGCGCTCGGCCAGTTTCGCCTTGAGTTCGCGCCGTCGCTGGTGATACAGGTCATGGTTAATCCGGCCTTGATCGTGGTCCGCATCCAACCGCGCCAGCTCGGCGACCAAACTGTCTACTTCGCTTGGGCGACGCCGTCTCCAGCCCAAACCAAGCAGGGTTGCGCCGATCAACACTGCTGCGCCCGCGACCAGCAGCGGTACTGCTTCGCTAGTGATGACGGCGGGGCCCGTGCTGCTGGTATCGCCACTGATGCGGAAGGATAGCTGTGGCTCGACCTCCATCTGCAGATGTCCGGCGTAGACGCGCAGACCGTCCGCAGCCGCGCTCTCGTCCTCCGCCAGCCATGAATCGCTGTCGAGCCGCAGGTTGTCAGAAAGTGTTACTTTCACCTCGGCATCCAGCAAATTGCTGAAGTCCTGCTGAAAATCCAGCTCCCGCTGATAGGGCAGGAAGTACTCCAGCTTGATCTGATGCTCGGCGTCCGGCGCCACCGGCAGCGTGTCGATTACCGAGTTCGGCAGATTGTCCAGATTCTCGATGAGCACGTAGCGTCCGCCTTGATCGCCGCTGAGGGCGCGCGCTCCCCGCGGGAATTGTAAGAGCAGTACCGCCTCCCGCCCGTCATCAAAAGCGCGGCCGCTGGTATAAATGCG
>JAGWBC010000116.1:5697-6903 GCA_021296115.1 Anaerolineae bacterium
GACGACCAGCGGATCCGTCGTCTCATCGTAGATGGTCAGCATTTGTTCCGGCGCGCCCTCCGATGGCGAAAACTGCGGCAGGCGCCGACTGAAAAGCCGCCCGTCGTAGACCGCCCCGACAACATAACTGTAATCTGACCGCAGCGGGATATCCGAAAGGTTGAAGCGCATATCCGCATCAACCGAAGTCTCAGCGACGATAAAGCCAGCCGCCGGGCTGCCGTAGCGCAATTGAATCCGTGTGCCGGCCGGGACGCTGCCGCCCGCTGTGCCGTGATTCACTTGACCGCGAATCACGCCCAGAGGCGCCTCAAATCCGGCCGAATCGTCGGCAGTCTCCAGCGATTTCATGCGCGCATAAGCAAGGGCCGCATCGATTTCCTCAGCGCTCAGCGCCCCGTCAAAATACTCGCGGTTCAGTGTCGAGCCGTATTCATCGTCGCTGAAAACCGGCGGGATTGTGGCCGGGAGCGCGCAATCCGTACAGCGCTCGCGCCAAAGCACCTCGCCGGCGTTCAGCAGCTCCTCATCGTAGTTCAGCGTATAGCTGTATAGCGTCACATCCCAGCGTTCTTCTTCGCTGAGCGCATTTTCCCAGGGCGGCATCAACTTCTCGATGCGGCCTTCCGTGATCACCTCATACCATTCCAGCGGCGACTTGGGCGCGACCAGCTCCCGATCCGTCATGTCAAGCGGCCGCTCGACGCTGCCGGCCTTGACCAACTCGCCCAGTCCGTCGCCATTGACGCCATGACATTCGGTACATCGTTCCGCGAATATCTGCGCGCCCTTGCTGATATCGGGCTGCCAGTCGGCGGAGACGGCAGGCGGCGGAACCGTCGCCACGATTTCGGGCTCGCCGCCCAAGCCGCTGCAAGCGCCCAGCGCGATGGCTGCCGCAAGCGTGCATATACCGCGGAGCGCGATCACTGTATTCCCTCGTCAAGAGCCGGCAACTTGCCTTCGCGATAGGCAGCCACCGCCGCTTCGATAGCCCGGTCGATCGCTTCTGAATCCGGCGCCGCCGCACTTTGCTGCGCATCCAGTTGGTCTTGCAAGCGCAGCAGCGTAATGCCACGCGCCACCCAGACCTCGCGCTCCCGTCCGTGATCCGCTTCGCTGATCTTGCCTGTCGCCAAGTCTTCGTCCAGGTCGCGGATATTAGTCAGCACACGCTCATAATAGTTGCCGACGCGCTCGCGTTGG
>JAGWBC010000116.1:6920-15598 GCA_021296115.1 Anaerolineae bacterium
CGCCCAGCAGCGGATGCGCCACAATCGCAACGGCGATCAGCGCCAGCAACATCGACAAAAGCAATCCCAGAATGCTCATCGCTGCTCCGCCAATAGCGCTTCGATGGCGCGGCTCAGCTTGTTATAGCGGATGCTGCCAAAATAGAACTGACGCACATCGCCCGCTTGATCAATCAGATAGCTCTCCGGCGGCCCTTCCACCCGATACAGATTCGTCACGCGCTGCTGGCGATCTTCGCCATTTGCGTAGCTGATGCCAAACTCTTCAATAAAGTCCAGCGCTTTCTGTGGCGAGCTCTCCAGCATGTTGATACCGATAATGGTAAATCCGGACTCGCGATAATCGCTGTAGAGCGCCTGCAGATCAAGCGCTTCGTCACGGCAGGGCGGGCACCAACTGGCCCAGAAATTGAGCAATACCACCTGTCCGCGATAATCCGCCAGCGCCACCTCTCCCCCGTCGAATAGCGTTAACTCAAAGTCCGGCGCCAGTCCGCTCAGCGGCCGCCCGCGATTCCGCTCCGCCAACTGCAGCGCCAATATGACGGCCAAAACCGCTACCGCAGCCAGGATAGACAGCGACCCCAGACTCAGCCCCCTGCGCTTGGGTTTTGCCGCTCCGGGTTCGAGGAATTCCGGCGGATTCTCTATACTCATCGTCCTCGCTGACCCAGGTTAACTCAACGCAATGCCCGAATATCATTCTCGAGCCGCTGACGGTAGCTGTCTTCGCTGAGATCGGCGCCGGCGGCCCCCTGCTCCAGGCTTAACTGCTTCGCTTTCCCGAAGCGCCGAAATGTATGCCAGCCAACAGCAAGCGCCAGCAAGGTCGCCAAGACCGGCAGGATGAACGTCAGCGTCCGAATCAGCGGATCCTGGGGCAGGCCCACGACGTGATCGCCAAAGCGGGCCACGAAGCTGTCAATCACTTGCTGCGGCGTCCGCCCGGCAGCCAGCTGCGCGCCGATCTCGTCTTTCCACTCCAGACAAGCGGTCGTCTGGCATTCGTCCAGCGGGATATTCTCGCACACCGGGCAATACATCCGCTCGGCCACTTTGATGACTTCGTTGTCGCTCGCGCCGTACTCCTGCGCAAGTACAATGACCGGCAGATTTATGAAAACGACAAGTACAAAAATGCCGAACTGGGCGATTAATCCGGGCAGGTCGGTCAAGTTGCCCGGCTGCGCTCCCCCTCTCCAATGCTTTGGATGCACGCCATAGAGATGGCGTGGAGCGGCCGGGGGGAGGGGTAGAATTGTCCGGATAGGCATCACTCAAGCGCCTCTTCGCGCTTGCGCTGATGGGTCGCGGGCGTCAGCTTGGGATAGACCGCGACCACCGTGCCGATGATGAGCAGAATCCCGCCCCACCAGACAAGGTTGACCAGCGGATTGATGTAGATGCGAAAGGTGGCGCGCTCGCGATTTCCGCCGATCAGCAGCACATAGAAGTCGTTCTCCAGCGTACTGTGCGCGCCCGCGATCGTCATCGGCATCTGCTCGTAATCATCAATGCGCGGCCGCAAATTGGCAATCTCGTCCCCGTCGCGGAATAAGGTCACGGCGGTGATATTCATCATGCGCCCGTCGACCGCTTGCGCCCGAATAAAGTCGTCATAGCGCAGGCTGTAATCGCGCACGGCGATGGCGCCGCCGCGCTGCAGGGTATGCTGTACCTCTGTCTGAAAGACCGTGCTGCCGATGATGCCGATGCCGATCACCGTGACGCCAAGGTGCACGATATAGCCGCCGTAACGCCGCTGATTCCGGCGGAAGAGCGCCAACAGCGCCCGCGGCCAACTTTCGCCCAGCGCGCCTCGCCGCGCCTTCGCCCCGCGATAAATCTCGTACAGCGCGACATATCCGGCGAATAGCACGACGCCGTATCCCGCCGCTGCCACCAACAGACCGGTCCCGACCAGCGCCAGGGCCAGAATGCTGAGCAGCGTCAACAGCAGGGGGGGCCACAGCGCGGCGCCCAAACGCGTCAGCGAAGTCGCGCTCCAGGCCGAAAGCGGCGCTACGCCCATCAAGACATACATGGCGATGAAGAGCGGCACAACGAAGAATTCAAAGGTCTCCGCGCCGATCGTGACTTCTCTGTCGAAGACCAATTCGGATATGATGGGCAAGCCGAAGCTGCCCCAGAATATCGCAATGAAAAGCGCGATGAACACGACATTGTTGAGCACGAACAAAGACTCGCGGCTGAGCAAGTTGGCGAACTGACGCTCGTCGCGCAATTCGCCCCGTCCCCAGCGCCACAGCAGCAGACCCAGCGCAATCAGCGTAATCACGGCCCAGAAGGCCAACATGGGGAAGCCGACCTCGCTGCGGGCGAAACTGTGCACGCTTTCGATGACGCCGCTGCGTGTGGCGAATGTGCCGAACATCACCGCGGAAAATGTCGCGATCACCAGCAGCATATTCCACGTCTTGAGCATGCCGCGCTTTTCCTGGATCATCACGCTGTGGATGAAAGCCGTGCCCATCAGCCAGGGCAGAAAGGCGGCATTCTCCACCGGGTCCCAGCCCCAGTAGCCGCCCCAGCCCAGGACGTCGTAAGCCCAGCGCCCGCCCAGGATCAGCCCCATACTCAAGAAAATCCATGCGATCAGGGACCAGCGCCGCGTGGCTTTGATCCAGCCGCTCGACAGCTCGCCCGCCGCCAGCGCCGCCATGGCAAAGGCAAAGGGAATGGTAAAGCCAACGAATCCCAGGTAGAGCATCGGCGGATGGATCACCATGCCAAAATGCCGCAGCAGCGGGTTCAAGCCTTGCGCGCCCGCTCGCAGCGCCGCGTCTGTTGGCGCCACGGCCCCGGGCGGAATCAAGGCGCTTGATACTTCGCGCGCCTCCTCCGGCAGCAGCCACCAGCGCTCAAATGGATTCTCCAGAAACAGCGACAAGCCGAGAAAGAATGCCAGGGTCGACATCATAAAGGCGATCGCGAAGGGCATAATCCGCCGTTCGCCGCGCCAGTTGAGTCCAATCGCGGACACCGCGAACAAGCTCATCAAGAGCGACCAGAACAGCAGCGAACCCCGCTGCGAGCCCCAAAGCGCGGTAAAGCGGTAAAGCGCCGGCGTCTGCGGGTCGGTGACGCTGTAGACGTAGGACATTTGATACTGCTCGGTCATCAGCGCGATGACCATCATGGCAGTCGCCAGCAGCACCGCCGGGAAAGTGAGCAGCGCCGCGTTGCGTCCGCTGCGCTGCCAGCGCTCCAGTTGTTTATGCCCGCCCAGCGCCGAAGCGGCCACCGCGTAAACCGCCAGGGCAAACGCGATCGCTAGCGCCGCCAGCCCAATCTCCGCCAGCATTATTGATGTTCCGGTATCTGACTTAAGCCTTCGGGGCCGGTGCTCTCTTCGAATCGGCTCGGGCACTTCAGCAGCAGCTCTGTGGCATGGAAGACGCCGTCGCCGGCTAATGCGCCCGTCAAAATCGCCTGCGCCTCATGCTGCAACAGGTCCGGCATGGCTGCGTCTTCCACCACGATTCTTAACCGCGGCGCAGCTTCATCCTGCAGCGCCTCGCGCAGAGCAGTCGCCAAATCTTGATAGCTGCTGGGTATATTGACGATCTCGAACTGGATGACGGCGTTTTCGCTGTCGTAGTCGATCGTCTCGCCATCGACCGCGCCGGAGATCCTCACGGTCTGGCCAAGGTAGGCCGCGTCCTGCAGCACCTCGTCCACCGTGATGAAATAGCGCGCGCCCTGCAAGGTTCCCGATACCAGCAAATACAGTACCGCTGACAAGATGATCAGGCCCGCTGCCAAAAACTTGGCCCGCTCCGACCGTTTGGGCTTGTCCAGGTTTTTGGGTTTTTCCCAATTGGATTCCGTCATGTGAGACTCCGTTGGGCGCAACTAATCAGGCTGACTCCTCGTCTTCCCGCGACGACTGGCTCCAGCGAATCACCAGTACGCCGATCATGCCGGCGATGCCCAGAAACAGAACCAGCATCGCCAAGCCAGCCGGCGACGAAGACGTCTCGCTGTCTTGCGCCAAGGCCGTCCCGACTTGCGACAGCACAACCATCAGCAGCAGCGCCAGTCGTCTTGCACTTATCCACGCTACAAGTTTTTTCATTGTCACTCCCGACTCGACAGTGATGTTGTTCGAGCGCTGACGCCCGTCACAACAGCGACTAAGCCGCGCTCAACTTTACAATATCATAGAATGTAAAGGCCACCAGCAGAACCATTGCGGCCGCGGCCACCACCAAATAACGCCAGCGATGCGCATAACCTATCGTCCAGAAGCGTCGCAAACTGAAATAGATGGAGACCATCGCCGCCAGGTTGATCAGCAGCAAGATGGGCACGGTGGCATCCACAGCCACGCCGACCAGCGGCAGCAGAAAGGGCAGCACGGCATACTGCAAGATGCAGCGCGCGCCGGAAAAGGCCAGCGACAGCGTCAGCGCATTTTCAGCTTTGCGCGCGCTTCCCGCCGCGTCCTCTGCCGACGGGCGGGGCTTGACCAGCAGCAGCCGCGTCATCAGACTGTCGGCTCGGCTCACTCGCAGACTCATGCTCCCTGTCCCTTGCTCCAGCGCACTCGCCGCCCAATTTACTCTCGAATTGTATCAGCAGCGCCTCGCTATTCCGATAGTAACTCCGATGGTTTGCTCTTGAGTTGTGAATTGTGGAAACAGCAACCCATAATCTTGTCTCAGGAAAGCCTGGACGCGTGGGCGACAGTGTGAGCCGCCCACACAGACGTGGTCGATCCGAGGATCCCTCCGCTAACTCACAGCGTGCCAGCGTTGAATCAATGTCATGATTGCTCGCCATGGCGATTATTCGCCGCCCAGCAACTGATCCTGACTGTCGAGGAAGGCGACCAGATCAGCCAGCTGCTGGGTCGTCAGCTGCCGACCATATATCTCCGGCATCATGCCGGCATAATCGGGCGTGATATAAGCCATCGGCTGGATGATACTCTCTACCAGGAACTGGCGATGACTGTAGTCGGCGAAGGCGGGCAGAGCCAGGCGAAGCTCGTCCACCCGCGTCCAGGTACCGGCCGTCAGCGGCGCCACCGCTTCATTCTCGTGGCAGCCGGCGCAGCCCAGCGCACTCCCGCCCAAAGCCGGCTCCAAGCCGTTGTAGAGCAGTTGGCCATTAAGCGGATCGCCGTATACGTCGTCGAGCTCGACCAAGATAGCCTCGACATCCGCCCCCACCGCCTGCGCCAGGATCAAATCGTCCAGCGAAACAAAGGCCAAAGTCTGCTCCAGCAAGCGGTCGATTTCGACTTCGTTCGGCTCATAGCCGCAGTCCAATGCCATGGTCTGATATAGCGCGCCCAAGCGAAAGAGATTGGCCAGAGCCAGCTCGACGTCGTTGACGAAGTCGAGCGTCAAATAAGCCGCGAAGGCGCCTTGCTGCCGCGTCAACGCGTCGGCCCGGCAGGCTTCGTCTTGGGCCAGGCCGCTCGCCGTTAGCAGGACAATCAGCGCCAATGCCAGAATGGTTTTTCGCATTTTGCGCCTCCTTAGGAAGTAAACGGCGAAAATCAAAAAGCCCCCGAATTCGAGGGCTCAAGCATGTCTAAGGTTGCGACCTACTCTTGCGTCAGCAAGTAGCTGACGATATCCGCCAGCTGCTGATCGGTCATGCGTACGCCGAAGTTGGCCGGCATCAAGCCCGAACTGTAGGTGTCCACCACATAATCGCCCGGACGAGTGATGCTTTCGACCAGGTACTGCTCCACGCTGTAGCCGGCGAATTGCGGCAGCGTCAGCCGCTCGGTCGATACGCGTGTGAAGGTGCCCACCGTGTCCGGCGCCGATGAACCATTGCGGTGGCAATCCGTACAGCCGAATTCGGCATCATACAGCAACTCGCCGCTCACGGGGCTGCCCACGATTTCGTCGGCTTGCCAGCGCGCCAGGATGCCCAACACATTATCACCGGCCGGTGGTGGCGGCGGCTCGGTCGGCAGCGAGCCATCCGCCAGCGGTTTGCCGTATTGGGCGACTGCCAGGAAGTCTTCAGTCGTCCAATTGGCGCCCTTGTCATAGTTGAGGATGTACGCGGCCAGGTCTTCGATTTGGTCTTGCCGCAAGGGACCGCCGGCAGTCTGTGACCAGGCGGCCATGCCGGTGCCGCTGGGATAAACGCGCGCGCTGCCCGGCCGTCCGTGAATCAATGTCGTCACGACATAACCGTGCAGATCGCCGGCCCAGCCCACTTGCGCCAGGCGTGTGCCATTCGTATTGAAGAAGACCTCAACTTCGTTGTCAGCCGTTCGGTCGCTGTCCTCAATCGTTTCCCATTGCGGGAAGAGTCCATTATCTACTGCCTTGTCCAACGTGCCAAGTATGGCGATGCGCTCGGCCACCGCCGCCTCAATCGCCAGCTGCTGTTCTTCAATCTGCGCTTCCAGCTCGGCGATGGCAGCGATGATTTCGTTCTGGCGCTCTGCCGAAGGCGGATTCTCCGCATTGGTCAATTCAGCCACCAGCTTTTCCGTCTCCTTGTTCAGCCGCACCAGGGTCCGGTTAGCGCTGGTGACGGCCGCGGTCTGCAGCCCCACCGGGTCAAAGCCGAACAGATGCGGATTGTTGAGCCCCGGCGCGCGATTGTCGGCGCCGTAACCCTCTTCGCCGTGGCACTCGGAACAGAGTGAGGCAAACAATTCCGCGCCTCGCTCAATTGACCGGCCCGTATGCTGCCGCACGAAGGACTGCATCCGCGCTTCTTCGTTTATGGCGACCCAACCCACCAGGATCATCATACCGACGAACATCGTGATGCCAGCCAGAATCCGGCCTTCGATTGACTTTATGAAGAGTAGTCGACCCATGTATCGTCCCTGTGTCTCCCTCGCCGCGAAGCGCTACGGGCTGCGCAGCGCGCAAGTGTTAATCGAAATACGCCGATGCCTGGTGGATGAAAAGGTGGTCGCTGTAAATGCGCCGCGCCGGGACCGGGTTGCCAGCTTCATCAAGCACGGGAACTTCTTCCATAAGCGGCTCGCCATCGTCGCCCAGGACCGGATTGCCGGCGCTATCGACCACGGCTGCTTGCTCGGTAGCGTAGACCAGGATCGGCTCGCCGGATTCATCCAGCTGCACGTTGCCGCCTTCAATTAAGACGGTGTCCCAACTCACGACCCAGTCCAGCCGCTTCAAACCGGCCTGATTATCCGTGATGACCAGCGCGCCCCAGACATGCGGCAGCTCTTCGGGCACGTCGTCCAAGTGATGGGCGAATTCCTCCATCACCTGCATCAATTTCGGCGCTTCGTCTGCCGGCACACTGCGGAAGCGCAGCGGCAGTTGGTTCGCGCCCAAATGTTGATCCTTCAACTCCTGAATCATCTGGGCAAACTGACCGTTGGCCGCCGTCTCGGCGTTGATCTGCGCGATCATTTCGTTGCTGGTCATGTCATCCTGATGGTGCATCTGCGCCGTCGTGTAGGCGCCGACGATCATCTGATCGAAGGGTATCGTCCGCCCAATGCCTACCTTGCTATGCGCCGGTTCAAAGGTCAACTCGTGCACAATCTCGGTCTCGGCCGAGGTCTGCACGGCGAACTTCGCCAAGCCCATATAGCTCAGCACCGTAGTCGCCGATACCAGCAGCATGGCGATCGTCAGCATGAAACGGCGATGCGCGAAACGCCGGCTCGGCGTCACATCCATATAGGGCAGCATCGCCAGGCCGCCCAGCGCAATCGACGGGAAGGCCACACCCCAGAAGAATTTGTCGCCCAGCTTCAGAGCGCCCTGAATCCACAGGAAATACCAAGGCGCCGTGGTGCCCAGAGGCGTCACCTGCGGATCGGCGTGATTCTCCAGCGGCGCATGATAGAACCAGATGCAAAGCACCGTGATGATGAAAGTGGTCGCGCCCAGCCAGAACATCTCATAAGTCAGCATATCGGGGATGAAGTAGACGCGTTTGTCCAGCGGCACGCGCTTGGCCGAATCTTCGCCGATGTTCTCCTTCTGCGGCGGCAAGCTGTGCCCGTGGATGACCACTTTGTAATAGTGCACGCCGAAGAATACAAAGAGCAGCGCCGGCAAAGCCAGCACATGCAGCAGATAAAAACGCAGCAGACCATTCGCGCCCAGCTCCGGCGCGCCGCGCAGCAGCAGATTGACTTGATCGCCAACCACCGGCGTCGCTTCCGCCATTGACGCGCCGATCGTCACCGCCCACAGCGACAGCTGATCCCAAGGCAGCAAATAACCGGAAAAACTCAAGAAGCCGGTTATTACCAACAAAATCAAGCCGCTGAACCAGGTAAACTGTCGCGGCTTCTTATAACTGCCTGTGATCCACGTTCGCATCATGTGCAGCGCCACCACGGCCACCATGAACTCGGCGCCCAGGCGGTGCATATCGCGCATCAGCTGACCCAGCGGCACATTGCTCAAAATCGTCAGCATATCGCCATAGGCGATCTCCGGCGACGGCGTATACCACAGCATCAGCAAAATGCCAGTGATCGTCTCGAAGAATACAAAATATGAGGAAAGCCAACCCAGCCGAAATGACGGATACATGCCCGTCACATCACGGTTGAAATAAGATGGGCGCATGTGCAGCCAGAAGCCGTCAGCGTGCGGCGTCAAGCGCGGATTCGGCCGGCGGCTCGCGCTTTCCCCGCGGAAGGCTTCGCGCAAGTCCTGCACATTCAGGCCGGCGGTCAG
>JAGWBC010000117.1:0-1967 GCA_021296115.1 Anaerolineae bacterium
GGCGCTGCCGGTGGCGGTCGAGGGCTGGAAAGATGCGGCCTTCATCCATCGCGACGATCTGCCGCTGCTCGAAGAAATACAAGCCGGCCAGCACGAGCCCGGGATGACCGTCTTCCTGTCGCCCTTCGACAATTTGTTCTGGGATCGCGAGCGCGACTTGATGCTCTGGGATTTCTTCTATCGCATCGAGGTCTACACGCCCAAAGCCAAGCGCGTCCACGGCTATTACGTCATGCCGATTCTGCACGGCTGCGAGCTGATCGGGCGCATCGACCCCAAGGTCGACCGCAAGCGCAAAGTCCTCATCTTCAACAACTTGCATTTGGAGCGCGGCGTGAAGCTGACCCGCGCGCTGAACCGCGGGCTCATCGGCGCCATCGAGGAGTTCATGGCTTTCCACGGCTGCGACAGCTTTGAGCTGGTCAAATGCAATCGGGCGCCGCTGGAACGCAGGCTGCGCAAAGCCTTGGCCTGAGCCGCAAGCCGCCAGACAAACCCTGTTATAATGTAAGCAAGGTTCGGTCAAGCGTGGAATGGCCATGCAAGCCAGCATTGCCGACATATTGAACAAGCGCGGACGCTTTGCCGGTCAGGTCGTGAACATCGACGGCATTTTGCTCATCACCGATTACGACCGCGAGAGCGCGCGATTCGAGCAGGTATGGCTGGTGAAGAAGCCGAGCCCGCGCGACAGCGCCATCCGCGCCCGGCCCATCCGTAGCGATTCCACCTTGTGGCACGGTTTGTCCCGTTTGAATCCGCGCCACATGGCCGGCTTCCTAACCTACCGCGTGCACGATGCCGTGCGCGCCTGCGTCCGTGTGCTTGAGCCGCCCCGGAGTGAGTCGGACCCGGCGATAGACATCTTGACCGCAGCCATCTACCGCAAGGAATTCACGCTCTACGTCGGCGAGAAAGGCGTGCGCCTGGACCAGGCGCTGCCGACGGGGACGTCGATCGCTGCTGTGCCCGATATCCAGGCCAATATCGCCCGATTTTTGGGCCGCCGCTGCTTCGTTTACGGCACCTTGGTCGTGCGTTCAGCGCCTGCGGCGCAATTCCTGCTGCCGGGGCGGATCCCCTATACGCGGGATTTCCGCAGCAGCCTGGAGCGCAGCAGCGACGACGAAGTCAACGACGAATGGCTGGCGGATATCGAATACCCGCAGAGCGACAGCGAGCCGCCGGATTTCGACGCGCTGCCGGAATCGATTCACATCGACCAGGACTACGCCATCAAGGAACAGCTTTCGGTGCTGCCGGGCATCAACCAGACCATCGTCAAGCCGGCCATCGTCGTCGGCAGGCTGGGCGCGCGCGACCACGACGAGCACTTCGCCACGCTCAGCGAAATCGAGGATGTCTACCTGCAGAATGTCTGTTTTGGCGAGCCGGGAAAGTCGCTGGAATCGGTCATCAAGCTGAAGAACTTCGAAGTCGTCCCCAGGGAAATCTAGGCGCCGCGCGCAGCAGGGTCGGCGCCTGCAAGCGTCGGTGATACACCCACCATTCAATCGCCAGCAGAAGCAGAGCCGCCGCCGCCAAGAGCGTCCAGAATTCCTGCAATCCCAGCTGCTCATCGGCTTCGGCCGTTGCCAGCCCGCCGCCCAATTGCAAATCCGCCTGCGGCCGGGGCGTAATGTCGCTCTCGCCGGTGGCGAAGAGGTTGACGGCGAAGTGCTGCGCTTGCGTCACCTCGCCGGTTTTTAAGATCTCCAGCCGATAGAGGCCCAGCTGGTCAGTACCAGTATAGGCCAGGGTCTCGCCCTCGGCCGCCAGCTCCGTGACACGGCCGTCGGGCGCGGTGATGCGCAGGCTGTCCGCCAGCAATGGCGGCGAGATCAGCAGCACATCGCCGACGCTGACGCCATCGGGCAAGGCCACGATATCGGCCGGCGAGAACCAGTCGATCAGGTTAGCCATCAGCACGGGATAGGCGATCAGCAGCGGCAGATTGGAATCGCGCA
>JAGWBC010000117.1:1974-11053 GCA_021296115.1 Anaerolineae bacterium
TTGACCTGGCCGGCCAGCAAGACCGCGGCTTCCGGCGCCTGGATCAAGGGCTGCGCCCAGGCGGCGCTCAGTTCGCGGACTTGCAGCAAGCTCATCTCGTCGAGGTCGACGAAGGCGGTGATGGGCGATTCTTCGGCCGTGACGACGATCTCGTCGGTCGGCTCGATCAGCGCGCCGAGCGTGAAGAGCGGCGTCGAACTGGGTGGGTTGATCAACAGCAAATCGCCTGCGGGCAGCGAGTTGGGCAGCCAGCCGTCGAATACGTAGAGGTCGAATGCTTCGGCGGGCAAGCGCCGATTCTCGATGTTGCCGCGGAAGGTTTCTACGCCGGGCAGACTGCGCAGGACCTGCTCGAGGAAGAGGTTGCCCGTTTGCGACACGTAGTAAACGCGCCGCGTATTCACTTCGTTGCGTACAGTCCAGGCGCGGTTGTCGAGCGAGAGGAAGTCCCGCGCGTCGTTGTCAAAGGTCAGCGCCGCCGAGAGCGTCTCTCGTCGAAGGGGATTGGCAGTTGGCTGCGCGGCGGGATCGTGCCGCTGCGGGACAGGCGCAAGACATCGTCCAGGCGGATGACCAGCGAAATCTCAGCCGCTTCGGCGCCATAATTCGTCACCTGGGCGAAAAGCTGCGGCGGCTGCCCGGCCAGGGCTCGAGTCGCCAGCGCGGTGATGGCCACATTGTCGGCCGATTCCCCGATGGGCACATAAATCGGCTGCGGGATATTAGCCGGCAGGCTGGCAGCCGCGCCCACCCCGCCGTCCGTGATCATGACGATGCTAAAGTTTTCCGCGCCGGCAGCGCCAGCCGCGGCCAGCGTCAGCGCCGTATCCCAGTCACCGGCGCCGTGGCTCACGCTCATGCTATCCAGGGCGCGGCGCAATTCGTTTTTGTCGGCGGTGTAGCTCGTCAGCGGCTCGGCGACATCAGCCACGCGGATCAAGGAGATGGCGTCGCGCGGGTTCATGTTGTTGACGATCTGATGCGCCTGCTCTATGGCAGCGGCAAAACGCGTTTCGCCCGCGACATCGCTCGCCGTCATGCTGGCTGAGGCGTCCAGCAGCAGGGCGATCTTGCCGGCGCTGATGGTGGGCACGGTGATGAAGGGCCGCGCCAATGCCAGCACGAGCAGCAGCAGAATCAACAACTGCAGGAAAAGCAGCAGGTTGCGCCGCAGTCGCTGCCAGGGCGTGTTGGCTTCGGTATCCTGCACCACCTGGCGCCAGAGAAAGGTGCTGGAAATCAAGACCTCGCGCCGACGCAGGCGCAGCATGTAAAGCAACAGGATAGGTATGGCGATTGCGAGAGCGGCAAAGGCAGCCGGCGCCAGGAACGACATGCTTGTCCTTTCGTTGGCTAGATGACGCAGAAGGAGTATATCATGCGAATCAGAGCGGGAGTATGCGGGGCTGCTGCGCGGTGGCGAGGCGCGCTACATTTTGCCACCGAGTACACCGAGGGGAGAAGAGGGCACAGAGGAACGACGCATGTCGCTGTTCTGCGGTTCGCCTTGTTCTACGCGCTTTCTACGTACCGGCTGACTCGTCCGGCGGCGGCTGCGGCAGGCTTTGCAGGTGAGCGTCGAGCGCGGCCAGAGCCGAGCGCGTTTCGGCGGGGATCGTGTCCAAGGCCAGGAACTGAGCGACGCGGTATTGGTCATTCATATTGCTGGCGCTCACCACCGTCATGGAGTAGGCGTCATCCAGGCGGATCAAGCGCGGATACTCGTTGACCAGGTTGTGCCGCAGCATTTGCAGCGTCCGCTCCAGGCTGGTGGGGCGTCCGTCCAGCTTGAGCCGCAGCGCTGCCGCATCGACGCCCCCTCCGGCGGCCGCGCTTTCTACTTGCACCAGCAACTCCAGGCCACGCGCGATCCAGGACTCCAGCGGCCGATAATGGGGCGGCGTCAGGGTCTCGCCTTTTAGCGTGAGGCGCAGGGCTTTTATGAGGGCGCGCAGGAAGCGCATCATCGCCGGCGTCTCGCTTTCAGGTAATCTTCGGCAGCTTGCGCAGCCAGGCGCCCCATGCTGAGCCGTTCATTCAGCCGGGCGATGCCCTTGACGGTCGGCGCATCCAGGCAATAGTCGCTGCCGATCAGCGTCAGTCCGGCCGGCAGTAGGGCGTTGAGCGAGCGTATTGTTTCCCCATGCGCTGCATCGTAGCGCGAACGCAGATCCGCTTCGGGCCAGTGATCGGCGCGCGCAACAATCGGCTCGGCGCTGAGCCCAAGGCGCGCTACTGTATCGCGAACGACGGATTCCGGGCATTCGTGGGGCGCGGCGCGAACGCCGACTTGCAACAGCCGGTGCTGACGGTCGGGCACGCGGCTGGGCGCGTCAGTCGACCAAATAAAGCGGCAGATCGAATCGACTTTGTCGGCAATGGATGGCGGCAGCGCGTCCGCCCGGCAGCCCAGCGAGACGCGCCAGATCGAGTCGTAGCGGAAATCGTCGAGGCGATCGGCCGCTTCCGGCGCCAGATTAAGCAAGATACGCGCCGCGTAACGCGCCGGAACGGCCAGGATCAGAGCGCCGGCGTCATAGACCAGTCCATTTTCCAGGCAGATGGTGAAGCGCCAGCGCCAGCGCCCGACCGAGCTGACCGCCATGCGCATCAGCCGCCCGCCCTGCAGCGGGTTTGCCAGCGCCTGAATCAGCGACTCGGCGCCATCGCGAAAGACAAAGGCATCGTCTGTGACCGGGTTCGTTTGCTCGCACAAGCCGAGTTCAGCCAGCCAGGGCTCATCAGCCAGCGAGCGCAGTAAGAAGCTGCCGGCATCCATGACGAAGCCGCGCTCGGCATACGTCTTGATGCTCCCGCCGAAGCGCCGCTTGACCTCGATGACGGTGTAGCGCAGGTTCGACTTCTCAAGTTTGTAGCAGGCAGCCAGGCCGCTGAGCCCGCCGCCGATGACGACCACGTCGCGCATTGTGTTGCTCGTCTTAGCTTGGCGATGCGCCCAAGCATAACGGAAATCCGGCGTCAAGGTAAGACGGGTGAAAAGGCAGGGCTACGAAATCGCTCAGGAATAAACCGCTTACCACCGAGTACACCGAGTAAAAGGAGAGGGCACCGAGAAAAGCAGTTCATTACGTATATGGCAGCAACAGTTTCCATACGGAGAATGGCGGCATAATCTGCGCCGGCATCGAACCAATGTCGACGCCTCTGGTCCCTCAGAATTTCTCAATGTCCTCGGTGGCAAAAGAACAGCCATTGAGAAAGGATTTGCACTACTTTCCTCACTATACCTTCGTGTCTTGTGTTGAAAAACAGTCTGAAGCGATTTACCTGAGCGACGGCGAAAGACGGGTGAGTAGGCACCGGAAATCGAGTATAATACGCCCACTTGAAGAGACGAGAGCAAGACCACTTATGCGCCAGGACTGCCCGTACATTCAAAGCTTGAAAAAAGCCGGCTACCGCTTGACGCAGGCGCGGCTGACCGTGCTTGATGTGCTGGAATCCGAGCACGGGCATATCACCTCGGCTGATGTGCTGGAGAAGGTCGAGCGCATCAACCCGGCTATCGGGCGGGCCAGCGTCTTCCGCACCCTGGAGTTGTTCACGCAGCTGGGTTTCATCCGCCCGACCTATATCAATACCAGCCTGACGCCGACCTACGTCATGATGCACGGCGGGCATCACCATCATGTCATCTGCACCGAATGCAATCGCTTCTTCGAATTCGACGACTGTGGGCTGGAAGTCATATCACGCAACTTGCAGCGCGAACTTGACGTGCAGATCAGCGGGCATCTGCTGGAATTTTACGGCGTCTGCGCCGACTGTCGCGGGCCGGACCTGGCGGAGCAGTCGTCATGAGCGAGGTCGTCATTGTCAGCGCGGTTCGCAGTCCCATCGGCAAGATCCGCGGCGCGCTTTCGGCTGTGCGTTCCGATGATTTGGCGGCGCATGTCATCGCCGCGGCGGTGGAGCGCGCCGGCATCAAGCCCGCGCAGATCGAAGAAGTCTATCTGGGCTGCGCCAACCAGGCCGGCGAGGACAACCGCAATGTGGCGCGAATGGCGCTGCTGCTGGCCGGCTTGCCCGAAACCGTAGCGGGCGTCACCGTAAATCGGCTCTGCGCCAGCGGTCTCAACGCGGTGAATCAGGCGGCACGCTCCATCAAAGCGAACGAAGGCGATGTCTTCGTGGCCGGCGGCGTCGAAAGCATGAGCCGCGCCCCTTACTCCTTGCCGAAGAACCCCATCGGCTTTGGCCCCTCGGGCAATGTCACCGGCTGGGATACCACCTTGGGCTGGCGCTACCCCAATCCGCGGCTGGCGGCGCTTTATCCGCTGGAAGCCATGGGCGAGACAGCTGAGAATATCTTCGACATGAGCATCGCGGGCGAGATTCGCGGCGGCGAGATTACGCGTGAGCAGCAGGACCGCTTCGCCCTGCAGAGCCAGGAACGCGCCGTACAGGCCATCAACTCAGGCTATTTCCAGCGCGAAATCGCGCCTGTGGGCATCCCGCAGCGCAAAGGCGAGCCGCTGATTGTCGATACCGATGAGCATCCCTTTATGCGCCGCGCGGGCGACCGCTACCAAGTGGCGACCAGCCTGGAGAAGCTGGGGGCGCTGCGCCCGGCCTTCCGCGAGGATGGCAGCGTCACCGCCGGCAATTCCAGCGGCTTGAACGACGGGGCTTGCGCGCTAGTGCTGATGTCGGCGGAAAAGGCGCGGCAGCTGGGACTGAAGCCGCTGGCGACTTGGCTGGGCAGCGCGGCGGCCGGCGTCGATCCACGCGTGATGGGCTTGGGACCTGTGACCGCGACGCGGAAATTGCTGGCGCGCCAGCAACTGAGTATTGAGGACATTGACCTGGCCGAGCTCAACGAAGCCTTTGCTGTGCAGGCCATCGCCGTCATGCGCGAGCTGGGCTTGAGCGAGGCGATCACCAATGTCAACGGCGGCGCCATCGCCCTGGGTCACCCGCTGGGCTGCTCGGGCGCGCGCATCTTGACCACCTTGCTGCATGAGATGCGGCGGCGGGCGGATGCAGGGGCAGCGATGCGTTACGGCCTGGCGACGCTCTGCGTGGGCGTCGGCCAGGGCGAGGCGACGCTGATTGAGATGTCGGCGGACTGGGCATGAAACGCGTTCCCCGGCTGAGCCCGGCCGAAGCGGCTAGCTTGGTACCATCGGGCGCTGTCATGATGGTCGGCGGCTTCGGCATGACCGGTACGCCGGTACACCTGCTGCACGCGCTGGCGGAGACCGACGTCCGCGACTTGACTTATATCGCCAATAATATCGGCGAACCGGGCCTGGGCGGCGGCCGGCTGCTGCGCAACGCGCAGATAAAGAAAGCCATCGGCTCCTATTTCACCAGCAATCGGGAAGTCGTCGAGGCGGCCCTGAGCGGCGCAATTGCTTATGAACTGCTGCCGCAAGGGACCATGGCCGAGGCGATACGCGCGGGCGGCGCTGGCATCGGCGGCTTTTACACGCCGACGGCTGCCGGCACGGTACTGGCTGAAGCCGCCGAGACCAAAGTCATCAAGGGCAGAGCGCATGTCTTTGTGCCCGGACTGCGCGCCGATGTCGCCTTGATTCGCGCGCGCCGCGCCGATACGGCCGGCAATCTCGTCTATCGCATGACCGAGCAGAACTTCAACAAAGCGATGGCCACCGCCGCCGACCTGGTCATCGCCGAGGTGGAAGAGATCGTGCCGCTGGGCGCGCTCGACCCCGATCATATTCATACCAGCGGCAATTATGTAGATTATCTGGTGCAGGCGAAGACCACGCTGGACGAGCTGGGCACTTCAGCTGATGTAGGCGCTTTGCGCGGCAAGGTCAGCTCGCAGCGCCTGTCGATCGCCCGCCGCGCCCTGGCCGAGCTAAAGGCGGGAGACTTGGTCAATCTCGGCATCGGCATCCCCACGCTGATCGCCGATTTGATCACGCCGGAGCAGGGCATTATCCTGCACACGGAAAACGGCATGCTGGGCCTGGGGCCGGCGCCGGAAGCGGGCGGCGCGCTGGATTACCCGGTCAACGCCGGCAAAGCGCCTGTGACCGCCTTGCCCGGCAGCAGCTACTTCGACAGCGCCGACTCCTTCGCCATGATCCGCGGCGGGCACGTCGATACCGCAGTGATGGGCGGTTTGCAGGTTGATCAAGCGGGTAACCTGGCCAATTGGGCAGTGCCGGGCAAGCCCCTGCTGGGCGTGGGCGGCGCCATGGACTTGGCTAGCGGCGCGCGCCGGCTGATCATCACCATGACGCACTGCAACCGCGATGGCAGCGCCAAGATTGTAGAGCGCTGCAACCTGCCACTGACGGCCGTGGCGGCGGTTGATCTGCTGATTACAGAGCTGGCGGTATTCGCTTTTGACGCGGGCGAGATGCGGCTGGTCGAGCTGATGCCGGGCGCGACGCTGGACGAAGTTCGTGCAAAGACGGCGGCCGATTTTGGCGTCAGCTAGACGACCACGCCGGCCGCGGCGTAGGCGTCGGTCATTTCGCGCCACTGGCGCATGAGCCGGCGGCTGTTTTCACCCGGCACTCCGGCGCCGATGCACAGGTCGTCGACCTGGACGATGGGCACGATTTCTTTGGTGCTCGACGTCAAGACGATCTCATCGGCCGAGTAAAATTCGTCCAGCGTAACGGCGCGCAATTCGAGTTGCCCCTCCCGCTCCAGCAGCTTAATGACTTCGGCGCGCGTGATGCCGGGCAGCAGCCCGTCGTCAGGCGTGATCCAACGCCCGTCTTTGCAGATGAAGATATTGCTGCGCGTGCCTTCGACGACCAAGCCATCGACGCAGTAGATCGCCTCGATCGCGT
Source organism: Anaerolineae bacterium (assembly GCA_021296115.1). Taxonomy (GTDB): domain Bacteria; phylum Chloroflexota; class Anaerolineae; order Aggregatilineales; family Phototrophicaceae; genus UBA6055. The sequence continues at coordinate 8,772 of JAGWBC010000117.1, forward strand.
CGGGAACTTGCCGCTGCGCTTTCCGCTGCGCTGTGATGCCGGGGATGTAATTGATCGTCTTGGCTTCCGGCAGGTGTCGATGCTGCTCGACTGTCGCTACCGCGGCGCCGCGTTGGTAGGCGGCCGCCGGCAGATTGTGCAGCGCAGTCGCCATTACCAGCAAGCGCGAGCCCCCGCCGGGCATGAAGCCGTTCGGGCTATCGCCGCCGGTCACTACGAGGCGAATGCCGGACTCGTCGTAGTGGTTGCGCCGCAGCGTCTCCATGACGATTTCGCCCAGCTCTTCCAGATCCCAGGGGCAAGCCAATTCGATCAGATCGGCCGAGCGCTGCAGGCGGCGCAGATGCGCGCCCAGTTGAAAAGGCACGCCGCCATAAGTGCGCAGGAAATCAAACACGCCGAAACCGCGCAGGATCGCCAGGTCGCGCGCCGATATTGACGCGTTGTCCGCGTCAACGAAGTCGCCGTTAATATAGAAAACGCTCATGGTCTCGCCCGTCCAATTGCCCCGATTATAGTCGCAGCTTCGGGTTCTGTCATGCGAATCCGGCGGCGCAAAGCCAACTCCTACAAGCGGGAAATCGTCAGATGAAAGGCGCAGGCTTCATTGCTAGAATATGTTTATGAAGCGATTCCTGTTTGCGCTGCTCCTGCTACTGCTCAGTGTCGCCCTGCCCGCCTCGGCGCAGGACACCGCGAGTTTTCTGCTGACGCGCGCCAACAGCTTGCGCTCGACGCAAGGATTGCCCGCCTATTCGATCCACCCGGCGCTGACCGCCGCCGCGGGCAATCACGCGCGCTGGATGGCGGAGAACAATCGCGTTTCGCATTTCCAATCCGACGGTACCGGTGTGCGGACGCGCGCCCCGAATGCCGGCTTCCCCTCCAGCTGGGTGGGCGAGAATATCTACCTGGGATCCAGCGCGAGCCCGGACGCGGCCTGGAACTGGTGGCTGAACTCGCCCGCGCATTATGCGGGTCTGGTCAGCCCGAATTATGACATGATCGGCATTGGCAGCGCGACGGCCGGGGGGCGCACCGCCTTCGTGCTCGTATTCGGCAACTCTAAGGGCCGACTGTCGCCAGCAGCGGGCAGCGGCGCCAGCAGCGGCGAGGACGCTCCAGCGAATCGCCAGCGTTCTTATGTGCTGGGACTGGACGAATACGGCAACATCAAGCACGAGGTGCAGCCGGGACATACCATGGGCGATATCGCGCTGATTTATGGATACACCTGGGACGATATACCGGCCATGCTGGCGCTGAATAACATGACCTCGGATGACATTCGCTACTTGCAGCCGGGCGAAGTTTTTCTGGTGCCGCCGAAAGATGGCGCCTTTACGCCGACCAGCGAAGCGCCGGCCGCGACGGCAACGGCGACGTCAACAAAAACACCCCCCGTCACTGACACGCCGGAGGCCAGCACTGAGGCGCCGGCCCCCACGTATGCGCTGCGCATTGAAGTGGCGCTTGCCGAAACGGCGACGCCGCAGCCCAGCATCAACCGCGCTGGCTTGGAAGACCGCCGGTCCTTGGCGCGGCTGCTGCCTTTGGGCGCGGCGATCCTCATTCAGTTGGGGATAATCGGAGTGGCTTCGCTGGAATTGCTGCGGCGTTCCGGGTGACCGAAGCTGTCACATGAAGTCGCCTGCTACCATTGCTCGTTGACTGCATCATCGGTCGGTTGCAAAACCAGCTTGACATACATGGCTGCCACCTGCTCAGGACTGTAATCATGCGGTTCGAGCAAATACCAGCGCAACAATTCGTAAGTAGCCCAAACCAAGTGGTTAACAGCCACGCTTAAAGGAATCTCACTATCGGCTCGCGAAACATATCGTATGGCTACCAGTTGTTTTACTCGTTCGTGAAGCGTCTTGAAGACTGGATGCGCGGGCGGAAGCGTCAGAGCCGCCAGGTAGGCTGTGCGGTTCTGGTCTACATTCCGCAGGAACATCACAGCTTGCTCCTCTTTCTTCATGTCAGATGACACTGAACGACCGAGCTCTTCCAGGACGGAACCCAAAGCAACGCCGAGAAGCTCATCCTTGGATTTGAAGTGGCGGTAAAAGGTAGCGTAACCGACATCCGCCAAGTCCGTCAGCTGACGGATCGAGATCGATTCATACTCCATCTGGAGCATGAGTTCGAGCAGCGCAGTGCTAAGCAGCCTGCGAGAACGGATGACCCGGCGGTCCTGACTGTACTGGACCAAAGCTCACCCCCATTTCTCTTCCGATGATTCCTTGGTCGAGTTGCCCGGGTAATAGGGTATAGTG